>CAUTXO010000001.1:0-107649 GCA_963542625.1 uncultured Helicobacteraceae bacterium
GGATCTTAGATCTTTGCCTACGCCAAAGATCTTGTCAAGATCTTAGCGCGGGCTTGGATCGGCTAAGATCTGCGCGGGTCTAGATCTAGCCACGCTGCTACTTCAGCTCATCCCAGCGTTTGCCGACGCTCACATTCACAACAAGCGGAACGTTTAGCTGATAAACTTCTTGCATTGTATTTTTAATGAGCGCCTGATATTTTTCTATTTTTTCTTCGCTAATCTCATAAATAAGCTCATCGTGGATCTGCAAAATCGGGCGAATGCCCGCTTCCCCCGCAATGAGCGCCTGAATTTTATTCATACTAAGCTTGATGAGATCTGCTGCGCTGCCCTGAAAAATCGTATTCACCGCCTCACGCTCAAACGCCGCAATAAACATCGCGCTGGCGTTTGCAAAGTCAAAAAACCGCTTGCGCCCAAGCAGGGTCTGGCTAAAGCCCCGCTCCTTTGCCAGCCGCTTTTGCGTCTCTAAAAAATTCTTAACCGTCGGGAAAGAGTTGAAATATTCATCGATGTATTCGCGCGCTTCTTGCGCTGAAATCCCGACTTCATCGCTAAGTTTTTTGCTCCCCATACCGTAAATGAGCCCAAAATTAATGCTTTTTGCAAGGTTTCTTTTTTCTTTAGCGCGCTCTTGCCCAAAGATCTTGACGGCGGTCTCTAGGTGAATGTCCTTGTTTGCCCTAAAGGCACTAACTAGTGTTTCGTCATTGCTAAAATGCCCCAGCAAGCGCAGCTCGATTTGCGAATAGTCAAAACTCACAAGCCGCGCGCCATCTCCCGCACAAAACGCCCCGCGGATCTTCCTACCAAGATCTGTCTTAACGGGAATGTTTTGCAGGTTTGGATCTTTAGATGAAAGCCGCCCCGTCGCCGTGCCCGTATGCAAAAAGTTCGTGTGGATCTTGCCTGATTTTGCCGCGCGCTCTAAGATCGGTAGCGAATACGTCGAGCGGAGCTTGTAATGCTCGCGGTATTCCAAGATCTTGCCGATGATTGGGTGCGCGCCCTCAAGCGCCGTGAGCGTCTTTTCATCGGTGCTGTAACCGATTTTTGTCTTGCGCTTTGACGGCAAACCTAGCCGCTCAAAAAGCACGCCACCAAGCTGTTGCGTGCTGTTTATGTTAAAAATCGTCCCCGCCACGGCGTAGATTGTCTCTTCTAGCTCGCCTATTGCGTGCTGGAGATCTTCATCATAGGCGCGCAAAAAATCCATATCGATTTTTATGCCGCTTGCTTCAAAATCAAGCAGGGTTTTAACAAACGGGATCTCCACGCTAAAAAGCTCTTCTTGCAAGTCAGGGCTTAGCGTTTTGCTAAAAAAATTAAACAGCCGCAAAGAAATCACGGCGTCTTCAGCGGCGTATTTGGTGGCTTCATCGATAAAAACTTGCGAAAAATCCTCGCCCTTTTTCACAACTTCGCCAAATTCAATCGTCTTGTGGTTTAGGAAAAAATCGCTTAGCCTATCCTGCCCCACGTTAGACGACGGGTTATTCAGCCACGCCATTATCATTGTGTCGCAATAAATCGCGGGCTCGTAGGCAAAGTTTGTTTTCAAAACGCCAAGGTCATATTTAAGGTTATGCCCGACCACCTTGAAAGAAAATATCCGCTCGATGAGTTTTTTTGCGTCCGCCTTTGGCATTTGCGCGGGCGCGCCTAAATACGCGTGATGAATGGGGACGTAATAGCCGTTTGTCTCGTCAAAGGCAAAGCTAAAGCCGATAATCTTAGCTTCTTTGGTATCAAGGCTGTTTGTTTCTGTGTCAAAGCCAACGATGGTGCTAGGATCTAAGCGCTCAAAAAGCGCTAGCCCCGCGCGCAAGTCCGTAACGGTGGTAAATTTTAGCGGAAGTTTTTTGTCTTGGCGCAGGGTGTTTTTATGCCCTTGCGGCGGGGTTATGGAATACTTTTGCAGCTCGTGTTTTATGCGCTCGAATGGGTTTTTGGGCGGGTTTGCCTTGCTAAAATCAAAGCTATCAAAAATATCGCGCTTTAGGCTGGCTAGCTGGCGCGACAAAAACGCCCTATCCTTTTGCGCCGTGAGTAGATCCTTGACCTTTTGCGGGCTGATTTCTTGAATGTGCTCGTAGATATTTTCAAGCGTTTTGTATTTGTTGATGAGCGCGCTAGCAGTTTTTGGCCCTATGCCCTTGACGCCTGGAATGTTATCGGACGTATCGCCGATTAGGCTTTGGAAGTTTATAAAATCCTGCGGATACACACCAAACTTGCTAAAGCAGCCCTCTTCATCAACGATTTTATTTTTCAGCGGGTCAAAAATGCTCACCGTTTTGCTGATGAGCTGATACATATCTTTATCGTGGCTGATGATCTTCACGCGATACCCCTGCTGCGCGGCTAGGGTGGCAATGCTGGCTATTAGGTCATCTGCTTCAAAGCCCGCGCGCTCTAAATGGCAAAAGCCCATTTGCTCTATCCACTCAATAGCCACGGGCAATTGTTTTACAAGCTCAAGCGGCGGCTCAGCGCGGTTGCTTTTGTATTCGGGGAAAAGATCTTTCCTAAAGCTTTTTTCTTTGCTATCAATGCAAAAGATGATGTTTTGCAGATCTTCGTCCTTTTGGAGCTTGTTGATAAAGCGGATAAACCCCGTTAAAAGCCCGCTTGGAAAGCCGTCTTTGGAAAACAGTGGCGGCAAGGCGTAAAAACTGCGAAAGAAAAAGCCAAAAGTGTCAATGATAGTCAGGGATTTCACAAGGGTGTCCTTAAAAATTTGGGCTGTATAATACTAAACAATGACTAAACTAACGCGGCTTGCCTACCTTTACGCAATGCGATCCTTTGGCTTTTTTTACGCCGATGAAGAGCGCGAACCACAAGAAAAAAGTTACCTTGACCTAGACTACGGCGCGCTTGCAGCCGCGGTAAAAGATTGCAGCCTTTGCGCGCTTAGCAAAACAAGAAAAAACACCGTTTTTTGTAGCGGAGATCCTAGCGCGGATCTTATGGTAATAGGCGAAGCGCCGGGCGAGCAAGAAGATCTAAGCGGGCTGCCATTTGTTGGAGATGCGGGTAAATTACTTGATAAAATGCTTGAAAACGCCGCTGGGATCTCGCGCTCTAGGGTCTATGTGGCAAACATTTTAAAGTGCCGCCCGCCGGGCAACCGCCGCCCGCAAGAAGCCGAAGCCGCCCTTTGCATAGGCTATCTCTTGCGCCAAATAGAGCTCGTGCAGCCTAAAGTCATCTTTTGCCTAGGATCTACTGCCCTGCGCTATCTTTTAAAAACGGACGTCTCCGTTTCGCGCGCAAGGGGCAAGATCTATTCATTTAAAAATATCCCTGTTCTTGTGAGCTTTCACCCAAGCTATTTGCTTAGAAACCCAAGCGCCAAAGGGCTTGCCTACGCCGATTGCCTACTCCTAAAAGATCTGCTGGAAAAAAACGGAATACTTTTAGCTTAATACCCAGCAAAGGACGGATATGCAAACAGGATTTTATTCAAACGCGGGCGGTATGGTGGCGCAATTTAACCGCCTAAACGTTGTTTCTAATAACCTTGCAAACCTAAACACGAGCGGCTACAAGCGCGACGACCTTGTCATTGGCGATTATATGCGCCTTTATAAGGAAAAGCGCGACATTTTGCCCATCGACAATCACACGCGAGACGGTAGCAAGTTTCTAAACCGCTCCATTATGCGCGTCCCGCACGTGGTGGAGAGCTTTACAGACACGGGCGTTGGCGGCCTAGAGCACACGGGCAATAGCCTAGATCTTGCGCTAAAGGACGCTAACCTTTACTTCGCCGTGCAAACGCAAGGCGGCGTAAAATACACGCGCAAAGGGAATTTTGTGCTAAATGAAAACGGCGAGATTGCCACGCAAGAAGGAGACCGGCTGCTTGGTGCAAACGGCGCGCCTATTCGCCTGCCGCACGGGTTTGACATCAACATCACAGACGAAGGCGATATCTACCTAAACAACGAGCAAAACTTGCAAGATGGTGGCGCGGCGGTTGGTAGGGTAAAAGTTGTTAGCTTTGATAACCCAAAATACCTAAAAAAGGTAGGCGACAATTACTACGAAAGCCAGCGTCCGGAGATCCAGCGAAACGGCGGCGGGCTCATCGCTCAGGGCTTTGTGGAAAAAAGCAACGTCAATGCCGTTAAAGAAATGACCGCGCTCATTGAAATAAACCGCTTGGCGGGGATGTATCAAAAAGTAATGGATACGCAAATGAACGAACTAAACAGCGACGCTATTGCAAAGCTCGCCACAATAAAAGCTTAAGGAGAGAAAATGCTTAGATCTTTATACACAGCCGCAACGGGAATGAAGGCGCAGCAGCTAGGCGTTGATACCATCGCAAACAACATCGCAAACGTCAATACCATTGGCTACAAAAAGCAGCGCGCGGAGTTTTCGGATCTCATCTACCAAACGATGAAATACGCCGGCACAAACACCAGCGCCACCACGCTTAGCCCCACGGGCATAGAAGTTGGGCTTGGTGTGCGGCCCACGTCCATACAGCGGATCTTTACCAAAGGCTCATTCAAAGAAACGGGCAACGACCTAGACATCGCTATTAACGAGCGCGGGTTTTTTCAGATCCAGCTTCCCGATGGCAACATCGGCTACACAAAAGACGGCAGCTTTAAGCTAGACAACACGGGGCAAATCGTAACCTCAGACGGCTACCCGCTCATTCCAAACATCGTGCTCCCGCTTGATGCTACCTTTATTCAAGTTGGGCGCGACGGCACGGTGTCTGGGATCTTAGCAGGCGGCGGCAACGCGCAGTTTGGGCAGATTGAGCTTGCAAACTTCATTAACCCAGCTGGCTTGCACGCGCTAGGCGACAACAACTTTTTAGAAACAGTGGCAAGCGGCGCGCCCGTTATTGGCATACCAGGGCAAAACGGCTTTGGCGAGACCTTGCAAAAAAGTCTTGAGCTTGCAAATGTGCAGCTTGTTGTTGAAATGACGGATCTAATCAGCACGCAACGCGCTTATGAAGCCAACTCAAAGTCCATCACCACATCCGACGAAATGCTCCAAACCGTCAATGGACTTAAGCGCTAAACGCAAATAAATTAAAGGAAAAACGATGAAAAAACTACTAATAGCCGGGATCCTTGCGCTATCAGCCGCGGCGCAAGCGCCAAAGCTTTCTTACAGCGAATCTTTCTTGGAGAAAACGGGCTTTGTTGCAAGCCTTGGGTTTAGCCACGCAAGCGCTAAATTGCACGCTAAAAGCAAGAGCTATGATGATGCTGAAACTCTTAGCGCAAATTTACCAAACCTTAGCGCCGGTGTAAAATACGGCAAATTTCTTGCCACCGTCACCATTGAAAACGGCAAGTTAAAAAGCAAAAGCGGCGGCTGGGATACAGAATACAAAAGTATGGGCGGGCTATTAAATTTTGACGTGTTGCTTGGCGAAAACGATATTTTTGCCATTCTTGGCGCTGGGATCTCCAAAAACGCATTGCAAATAAACAGCCAAGAAGAAATAGACGGTTTTAGCTTGGCGCTTAGAGCTGGCGGCGGTTTTGCCAAAAAAATCACAGGTGATACTTACTTTTTTGCAACTGGCATTCTTAGATATAGCCCTAAAGTTCTGGACAAAACCTTTGATGACGCTAGCTTTACGCTAAATAAGCTCCTTTCTTTTGGAGCAAACATCGGCATTGCGTTTTAGGTAGAAACTTACGCCTTAGATTTTGGTCTTTTTCAAGCTCTTTTGATGAGACCAAAACGCATAATGTTTTTATCCAGGCGAGCCAAGACTATTAGCAATGAGTGCTAGGATCTAGATGTTTGGATCTAAGCAAGCATAGGATCTACGCCAAATCCAAGATCCTTGCCGCGCCGAAGATCTTGCTAGGATCTGCACGTGCGTGCTAGTTCTAACCGCACGCCAAAGATCATAGGCGTTCAAGATCTAAGCGCGGGGGGCGGCAAAGCCTAAGATCTAAGCACCAAAGATCTACCCGCTGCTAAATTACCTGCTGAAAAAATCTACAAAATCGCTGGTTTGGTGGTCGCGGCTGCTAAAAACCTTTACAAGATCGCCTTTTTTAAAGCCGTTTGTGCCTTCTTTGCTGACGATAAACGCGTTGCTTAGCGCAAGCGGGCTTATCATACCAGACGAATATTTGTAGCCCTTGTATGGCGCAAATTCCCCCGCGCTTAGCGTGCCAAAAATCACGTTTGCCCTTTTGCCGCCAAAGGCAAAATCCTCCTTAACGCGCGCGTAAGAAAAGTTGTGGTGGTAAGCCGCCGCGCCCATTAGCTTTAAAATAGCAGGCTTGGCAAGGAGCAAATACATCGCCATAGAGCTTAGCGGATTGCCGGGCATTCCCATAAAATACGCGCCCGTTTTGCCGCTTGTGCCAAAAACGCCGTGCTTGCCGGGCTTTGTTAGGACACCGTGCAGCACCACATCAAGCCCTGCGCGCTCAAAACTGTCTATCGTAAAATCAGCTTCCCCCACACTCACGCCGCCAAATTCAAGCACAAAATCAAACGCCGCAAGAAGTTTTTTTGCCACCTTTTCTATCTGTTTTTTGTCATCAGGCAGGCTTGGAATATACACCGGATCTAGCCCAAGATCCTTTAAAAACGTATAAACGGCGATTGAATTTGAGTTAAAGATCTGGTGCGCGGCGGCGTTTTGCCAAGGCTCTTTTATCTCATTGCCGCTAGAAACCACCGCAACGCGCGGGCGCGCAAAAACAGGCACCACGCTAAGCCCTTGAGAGGCAATGAGCGCGATTTTTGCCGCATCTAGCACGGATCCTTTAGCCAAAAGCCCGTCTCCACGCGTGAATTCCTCACCCCTTTTGCGGATATTTGCGCCCTTTTTAATATCCGGCGGCAACAAGATCTTGCCGTTTTTTTGCGTCTTGACGTCTTCAAATGGCACAACGGCTTCAACGCCACTTTCTACAACCGCGCCCGTCATTATCTTAAACGCCTTGCCGCTTTCAAGCGCGGCGCCAAGCGGGGCGTCTCCGGCAAAAAATTCAGCGCTAACACTCACTTCTTTGCCCGCGTCGCAAAGCAAAACGCCATAGCCGTCCATCGCGCTATTGTCAAAGCACGGCAGCTCCTTTTGCACGATGAGATCTTGCGCTAAGATCCGCCCGCGCGCGTTAAAAATACTGACGTATTCACTTAATTTCACGGGCTCAATGTGCGCCAAAACCTTATCCAAAGCCTCTTCAAGCGGGGCTAGCTTGATTTTTTTCATCCATATTCCTTTAGAATTTTTTTGTATTATAAGGTTTTTTTAAAGGTAAATAGTGCTGATAGACACCTACGGGCGGAGCGTGGATTACATACGGATCTCCGTCACAAGCCGCTGCAACTTTAAATGCGCCTACTGTATGCCCTGCGCCGAAGACGCTAGTGAAGACGCCCTAAGTCTTGACGAGCTGTTTTTTGTGGCTAGTATTGCCGTGAAAAATGGGATCAAAAAAATACGCATAACAGGTGGCGAGCCCTTGCTACGAAAGGATTTGCCGGAGTTCATTCAAAGGCTTCACACCGCCGCGCCGCACGTGGAAATTAACCTAACCACAAACGGCTATTTGTTGCAAGAATACGCCACCGCACTTGCGCGCGCGGGGCTAAAAAGGGTGAATGTCTCGCTAGATACGCTTGACCCTGTGCGCTTTAAGCTCATCACAAAATACGACGCTTTGCAAAGGGTGCTTGGCGGCATTGGCGCGGCGGGGCAAGCGGGGCTAAAAATCAAGCTAAATACCGTCGTTATGGGCGGGATCAACGACGATGAGATCATAAGCTTGCTTGAATTTGCCGGGCAAAAAAGGTTATTTTTACGCTTTATTGAATTTATGCCAAATGTTTATGCTAGCAGCAAGCTACGAACCGTTACGGCAAAAGAAATTTTGCAGATAATCGGCGCGAAATATGAGTATAAAAAAATAGAAAAGGATCTTTTTGGCCCGGCTAGCTTATTTGAGCTAAAAAACGGGCAGGCGTTTGGGATAATCGAGCCGCACAAGGACGATTTTTGCAAGACGTGCAACCGCCTAAGGCTCACGGCAAACGGGAATTTTGTGCCTTGCCTTTTTTACGATGACTCGCTAAACGTGAAAAACGCCGCCGCGCAAAAGGACGCCAGCAAAATAGAGGCGATCTTAAAAGACGCTGTGATGAAAAAGCCTGAAAAAAACCTTTGGACGGAGCAGGTGTCAAACAGAGCCTTTTGGGAGACGGGCGGGTAGGCGCTTAAGATCTTGCGCCTTGAGATGGTTTAGATCCTAGCACAAAGAACTAGCGCAAGATCTTGCGCTTTGCGTGGCTTGGATCTTAGCCAGGGCTCAAAATCTTGCGCCTTGAAAGGGCTTGGTCCTAGCGCGCCAAAGATCCAGCACCAAGCACTAGCGCTAGATCTAACTCAAGATCTAGTAAAGATCCAAAGCTTGCACGGCTTTACCTTTGGCGCGCTTAAGATCTAGCCCCTAAGATCTTGCCAAGCCGCGCCTAAGTTTGCGCCTAGATCTAGGATCCGTCAAGATCTAAGGCTGCCTAAGATCTTAGATCTAAG
The DNA here is from genome assembly GCA_963542625.1 of uncultured Helicobacteraceae bacterium. GTDB lineage: Bacteria > Campylobacterota > Campylobacteria > Campylobacterales > SZUA-545 > CAUTXO01. The sequence continues at coordinate 8,555 of CAUTXO010000001.1, forward strand.
ACAAAAGAGCCAAAAATCTAGCACTAAGCACTAGCGCTAGATCTCGCCAAGATCCACAGCACCAGCTTAGATCTAGCCCTAAGATCTTGCTAACTAGCCCCAAAGCCAGCTAATCTGCTTGCTCGTTTAACATTTTGTATTTATCGCAACCCTGCCCAAAGCCCAAATCACAAGCCTTGCTGAATAACTCCTTTGCCGTTTGCTTGTCTTTTTTGACGCCTTGCCCGTTGTAGTATAAAGCCCCTAAATTAAAGCAAGCGCCGCCATATCCTAGCTCGCAAGCCTTTTGCCAAAACTCGGCTGCCTTTTTGTAATTCTGTTTTACGCCATCTGTGCCGTGATAATATGAATGCCCCAATACGTAGCAAGCCTCGCCGTGCCCCAGCTCGCAAGCTTTTTCAAACAGCGCAGCCGCTTTTTTTAGATCTTGCCCCACGCCCCTTCCACGCTTATAGAAAGCCCCTAAATTAAAGCAGCTCTCGCCATCGCCTAATTCGCAGGCTTTTTCAAACAGTGCGGCTGCTTTTTCGTCGCTTTGCTCCACGCCCAGCCCATCTCTATACAAAATGCCTAAATTGGCGCAAGCTATGCCATTCCCCATCTCGCAGGCTTTTTTGAAAAATTCGCGCGCTTTTTTATAGTCTTGCGTTACACCTTGTCCTTGCGCGCATAAAACCCCAAGATTATGGCAAGCGCCCATATCTCCCAGCTCGCAAGCCCTTTGCCAAAACTTGACCGCCTTTTGTAGATCTTGCGCTACGCCCTGTTCTCTTATGTATAAAACTCCCGCACTAAAGCAAGCTTCCCCATCGCCTAGCGCGCAAGCTTTTTCAAAGAGTTTAAGCGCTTTTTCGTCGCTTTGCTCCACGCCCAGCCCATTTGCATATAAAACTCCCAAATCAAAGCAAGCCGGGTAAAACCCAAGCGCACAAGCTTTTTCGTAAAACTTGGCATCTCTTTTGTGATCTTGCTTGCGTTTGATTTTATCTAAGCCAAGTGCTTTAAAAATTGCACGTAAAAATCCCATTTATTGCCCTTTAACTAACGCCCGCATTATGCCGCGCCTGCTCTAAAAGCTTGCGCCCAAAGGTTTCTTGCGCCAAGAACGGCAAAAGTTTTAAATCTGTAGCGCTTTTTCAGTTAGTGTTAATAAAATTATTGCAATAATCACGCCGTATAAAAATTATTATTTAAGGAAAAGCAAATGGGACAAGCTATTGAATTAACTGCCGAGAATTTCGACAGCACAGTTAGCGAAGGCGTTGTTGTAGTAGATTTTTGGGCACCTTGGTGCGGACCTTGTAGAATGGTCGGACCTGTTATCGAAGAATTAGCAGGCGATTTTAAAGGCAAAGTAAAGGTTTGCAAGGTAAATACTGATGAAAACCAAGACATTGCCGTTAAATTTGGCATAAGATCCATACCTACTATTATGTTTTTCAAAGACGGTGAGCAAAAAGATATGATTATAGGTGCCGCTGGCAAAGATTCCTTTGTAGAAAAAATCAACGCCCTGCTCTAAGGTAAGGCTTGATTTACAAAAACCAAAGATACGGTAAATTATTTTTTACCTCCTTTTTTGGTGCTTTAATGGTAGCAGTGGCCTTTGGCTACTCAAGCTACCGTTATAGCCGTTTTAATTTTCTTGACTTTTCACAACTCACACTTTATGAAAAATTAGACGTATTTGCGCCAAAGGCGGACGAATACATTCTGATTTTTTACTCATCAAAACAAACTGATCTAAGCCTAGTTACAAAAAAAATAAACGCGGGCAATACGCCGATTTTGGCGATTGACTTTGCGCAAAATGTGCGCCAAAGTAGCAAGGATCTAACCGTCATCACAGGTGGTTTTAACGAGCTTTTAAAGGTCGTTCATAAAATGCGCGTAACGCACCTTCCAAGCGCACTCTACATTAAAAAAGAGAGAAACGCCCTGTATAAACAAAACAGTAGTTTCTTAATGTTATAATCCGCGCTAATTCAATTTTTGGAGATAAATTATGATAGATCTAGCAATTGTAGGCGGCGGGCCAGCAGGGCTTACAGCCGGTTTATACGCAACAAGAGGCGGTTTGAAAAACGTAATTATGTTTGAGCCTGGAATGCCCGGCGGGCAAATCACAAGCTCAAGCGAGATAGAAAATTACCCCGGTCAGCTAGAGGTGGTAAGCGGCTTGGATCTTATGCAAGATTGGCCTAAGCAAGCGCAAAAATTCGGGCTAAAACACGAGATGAAAGAAGTTCTAAGCATTCAAAAGGTGCAAGATACTTTTGTTTTGGAGCTTTCCGACAAAACAAGCGTTGAAGCCGCGAGCGTCATCGTGGCAACCGGTAGCGTCCCTAAAAAGGGCGGCTTTAAAGGCGAGAGCGAATTTTTTGGACGCGGGATTAGCACCTGTGCCACTTGCGACGGCTTTTTCTACAAAAACAAAGAAGTTGCAATGATAGGCGGCGGCGACAGCGCGCTTGAAGAGGCAATTTATATGAGCCACATCGCGTCAAAGGTGTATTTGATCCACAGGAGAGATAGTTTTAGAGCCTCTCCGACAACCGTTGCAAGAGTGAAAGAAAACGACAAAATAGAGCTAGTTTTAAATGCTGCGGTTGAAGAAGTTTTTGGCGATACTTCTGGCGTTAGCGGCGTGAGAGTAAAAACACCAGATGGCGAAAGGACGATTAACGTCCCAGGCGTTTTTGTTTTCGTCGGCAGAGACGTAAAAAACTCTATTTTAAAAGACAAAAACGGGAATTTTATCTGCGAGATGACGCAAAACGGTCAGGTAAAAACGGATCTTAAAATGCACACAAGCCTAAAGGGGCTTTTTGTGGCGGGCGATGTGCGCGAAGATGCCGCGCGCCAAGTTGTTTGCGCCGCTAGCGACGGAGCCGTTGCCGCACTAGAAGCAATCGCCTTTTTGCAAGGGCATTAATGATAAGGGTTGGCATACACGGCGGATCCGGTAGGGTCGGCAATATGCTCATTGACGCGCTTAGTAGCGCCAAAGATCTTGCGCTTGCTTGCGTTTATGTGAGAAGCCGCGTCAATTTTACCGCCACGCAAGACGTTTTAGTCACAAACTCGCTAGAAGAATTTCTAAAGCATAGCGACGTAGTCGTGGATTTTACAAGCCCAGGTGGCACGCAAAACCTTTTGGCAAAGGCAATTGAGTTTAAACCAACGTCGCTTGTTGTGGGCACGACGGGGCTTGGCGCAGATCTAATGGGCTTGCTAAATGAAGCGGCGCAAAAAATGCCCGTTTTTTACGCTACAAATATGTCCTTAGGCGTCGCGGTTTTAAACCGGCTTGTTTTTGAAGCGAGCAAGATCTTAAGGGATTTTGACGCCGAAATTTACGAAATGCACCACCGCCACAAAAAGGACGCGCCAAGCGGGACGGCGCTAACGCTTGCAAAAAGCGTAGCAGCAGCAAGGGGCTTAGATCTTGACGCCGTGCGAGTTAGCGCAAGGGACGGCATAACCGGCGAGCGCACAAAAGACGAGATAGCCGTTATGTCTTTTAGGGGCGGAGATATCGTCGGCGAGCACACCGTCGGGTTTTACTCAAGCGGCGAGTTTTTGCGGCTTTCACACACCGCGACCGATAGAAAAACCTTTGCACTTGGCGCGCTAAAAGCGGCGGCGTGGCTAAGCAGCAAAAAAAACGGGCTTTATTCAATCAAAGATCTGTTGCAATTTGAATAGTTTTAACGAAAAATGCGCCGTCGTCGGCGTGTTTAATGTTGAAAATTCCGCAAAAATCGCCTACCTAGCGCTTTACTCAATGCAGCACCGGGGGCAAGAAGCAGCGGGCATAAGCTCAAGCGACGGCAAAAAAATCAAAACCGTAAAAGGGCTTGGGCTTGTTTCGCAAGTTTTTACAAAAGAAGGGCTAGCTAGCCTAAGCGGCGCTTTATCCATTGGGCATAATCGGTATTCAACCGCTGGCGCAAACAGCATTGAAGACGCGCAGCCCCTTTGCGCGACGCTAAATAGCGGAGATCTTGCGCTAGCGCACAACGGAAACCTAACAAACAGCCGCGCCCTAAGAGAAGCGCTCATCAAAAACGGGGCGGTTTTTCAGTCGCAAACCGACACAGAAAACATCATTCACATCATCGCAAGAAGCAAGGAAGCGTCGCTAACAGAGCGCGTAAAAGAAGCACTTTTGCAAATAAAAGGCGCGTATTCGCTCGTGTTTTTGAGCGCGGATCTAATGATAGCTGCTAGGGATCCAAACGGCATACGGCCACTTTGCATAGGCGCGCTAGGGGGTGGCTTCATCGTTGCGAGTGAAACCTGCGCCTTTGATTTAGTCGGCGCAAAATACCTAAGAGACATAGATCCAGCGGAGATGGTCGTGTTTGAAAGTGGGGGGCTTAGATCCATCAAGTTCGCCACGCCAAACGCAAAGCACTGTATTTTTGAGAGCGTTTATTTTGCAAGATCTGATAGCCTGCTGCGCGGCAAAACCGCCTACGAAACAAGAAAGCAAATGGGTAGAGAGCTAGCAAGGCAAGATGACCTAAAAGCCGACATCGTCGTGCCCGTCCCAGCTAGCGCAATCCCGCACGCCATAGGCTACGCCGAGCAAACGGGCATTCCGCTTGAGCTTGCCATCACCAAAAGCCACGCTGGGCGGAGCTTTATCCAACCGCTAAAAGAAGTCAGGGATCTTATGGTAAGGCAAAAGCTAAAGCCTATCCGTGAGCTCATTTACGGCAAGATCTTGGCGCTAATAGACGACTCAATCGTGCGCGGCACCACAGGCAAGCAAATAATTAGCTTGCTTTTTGAAGCCGGCGCAAAGGAAGTGCATATGCGCGTGGCGTCGCCGCCTGTTTGCTACCCGTGCTTTTACGGCATTGACACGCCAAGCAAGAGTGAGCTCATCGTCGCGCGGCTTGGCATTGAAAAAACGGCGCAAGCGTTAGGGGCAAACTCGCTTAAATTCCTAAGCCTTAGCGCGCTAAAAAAAAGCGTTGAAGATAGCGGCAACTTTTGCTGTGCGTGCTTTGACGGAAAGTATTTTCACAAATGAGCCAGCAAATGGGCTTGAGCGTGCTAACTTTTGGCGTGTATCTTAGGCAAAAATACGGCGTGCGTGTGCGCAAGATCCCAATATCTGTGAGCGGTTTTACCTGCCCCAACATAGACGGGACGGTCCTAAAAGGCGGCTGCACTTATTGCGACAACAGCTCCTTTAGCCCAAACCTAGCGCAAGAAAGTGGCGCGTTTTTTTTAAGTAGCCGCAGCGCGCAAAACCCGCTTCTTGGCGCACAGCTAGAGCAGGTGCAGTGGCAAATTTCGCAAACTTCGGCGTTTTTTGCAAGGCAATACGGGACGCAAAAATTCATCGCCTATTTTCAGTCGTTTTCAAATTCATACGCGCCACTTGAGACACTAGAAGCGCTTTATAATAAGGCGCTAGCGGCAAAAGACGTCATCGGAATTAGCGTCGGCACAAGGGCTGATTGTGTTAGCGATGACTTTTTGCGCCTGCTAAAAAACCTAAAAACGCAAGAGATCTGGCTAGAAATCGGCGTGCAAAGCGCATTTAACAATACGCTAAAAATCATCAATCGCGGCGAGCGTTTTGAAGACATCGCGGCGGTTATTTCAAAGGCCGTGCGCGCCGGGATCAACGTTTGCGCGCATTTAATATACGGGCTGCCGAATGAAACGCAAAGCCATTTTATGCAAAGCCTTAGCGCGGTTTTAGCCCTAGGCGTGCAATCGTTAAAGATCCACCCGCTCTACATCACAAAAAACACTGTGCTAGAAAGGCTTTATCACGCCGGGCGCGTCCAGCTTTTAGCGCAAGAAGAATACGTCCGCGCCGTGCAAAAATCGCTTGAAATTATTCCACCGCACGTCATTATCCAGCGCCTAACCGCCGGCACTGATGACCCAAGCCTAGTTGCCCCACTTTGGTGCAAAAACAAAAACGCGCTTAGGGCTAAGATCTTACGCAAATAAACACGCACCAAACGCAATAGCAAAGTCGCTACAAGATCTAGCGCCTTAGATTTTGCAAAAGCAAAACACACGAAAAGTATTGAATTATTAATTTTACATTAAGCTTTAAATCTTTGGCTCAGAGTTCATACAGCAATAGCCAAAACCACACAAACAAAACAAAACGGTAATATGATTAAACATTTTTTATATATGATCACATTTTTTCAAAGGTAAAAAGATGAATTTTTTTAATAATTCAATATCAAACAAGCTTGTATTTGCGACGATTTTTGTGCTTTTTGCGGGGCTTGCCGTATTTACTTCAAACAACTACATAACGCTCAAAAAAGATCAGATTGAAGAGTCGGACAAATCAAAAGCAGACATCATAAAAGTTGCCGAGCTTTACATCGACCTTTACTTCAAAAAAATCACGTATTTTGTAGATAACATCGAGCGATCCTTGCCAAACGAAAGCCCTTCAAAAGAAGATTTCTTCAAAATTATGGATAACGTTTCAAGCTTTAGTGACTTTGACTCAATCTACATCGGCACAAACGCCGGCGTGCTGATTGCCGCAGACAAAGCAGACGGCTACAAACCTTATTACGACGGCGCTGGCTACTCAGATTATGACCCGCGCACTAGGGATTGGTATAAGGCGGCGCAAGACAAAACCAAGCCCGTTTTTACAAAGCCATACGTGGATAAGACGACAAACAAGCTTGCCATCAGCATTGCCAAGCCTTTGCGCAAGGGCTCGCAGGTGATTGCGGTGGCGGCGGCGGATATTTATATAGAAGATTTTGTGGGGATTATTTCGCAAATTAAGACGAGCAAAACGAGCTCAACTTTCATCTTAGATCCGGCGAGCAAAGATATGCTAATAGACGCCAATAAGGATCTGATTATGTTGCAAGATCCTACGCTAAAGGCTGCTGTGGCGCTGATTGTTTCCAAACACGCGCAAACGCCAAACAAAGCCTTTCATTACGAGTTTGGCGGCAGCAAAAAAGACTGCGTTTGCTCGCAAAACAAGCTAACGGGCTGGCTGATTTGCATTTCAAACGAGACGTCCGATTACGACGAAAAGCTAAACGCCACGCTGTTTCATCAGATTTTGTTTTCTTTCGTTTTTCTAGGACTAACGGCACTAATATTGTTTTTTATTATAAAACACAGCTTAAAACCAGTTGAAATAATCAAGGGCGCGCTGCTTGGATTTTTTGAATTTTTAAACCATAAGGCTGGCTCGGCAAGGCTTATTGGGCTTAAATCAGGCGATGAATTTGGCGTGATGGCGGCGATGATTGACGAAAACATCACGCAAGTCCAAAGGAATTTAAAAGAAGAAGCGGCGCTAATTGCGGCTGTGAATAACTTTGCGAGCGAAATCAATGGCGGGAATTTTAGCGCCACAATCCAAGCGCAAACACAGAACAAGATCCTAAACGAGCTAAAGGCGGCGCTTTTGGCGGTGGCAAACACGCTAAAAACCAAAGTGGCAAAAAACGCCAAAGAAACCCTTGCGCTGCTTAGGGAGTATCAGAATAAAAATTTTAGTGCGCGGCTTGACGATGCGGCGACGCTCACAAAAGGGGTAAATGATCTTGGCGGGGCGATAGAGGCTATGCTAAAAAATTCACTTTCACAAGGCCTAGCGCTAGAAGAAAAATCCACCAACCTTAACAACCTTGTAACTAATCTAAATAAATCCTCCACCGAGCAAGCCGCAAGCCTTGAGGAAGCCAGCGCCTCAATAGAAGAGCTCACCAGTTCAATGAATTCAATGACAAGCAAGGCTGACGAAGTAATCACGCAAAGCGAGGACATCAAAAACATCTTAAACGTCATCAAAGATATTGCCGACCAAACCAACTTGCTTGCCCTAAATGCCGCCATTGAAGCCGCACGCGCAGGAGAAGCAGGGCGGGGCTTTGCCGTGGTTGCCGATGAAGTGAGAAAGCTAGCAGAGCGCACACAAAAAAGCTTGACGGAGATTGAAACCAACACGAACTTGCTTGTCCAAGCTATCAACGAAATGAGCACAGGCGTGAAAGAACAAGCCATCGGAATCTCTCAAATCAACGAAGCGATGGGCTTGCTTGATAAACTAACGCAAGATAACACAAACCTAGCGACAAACACAAGCCGCATTGCAAACGAAGTAAATGAAATGGCAAAAAATATGATAAACAAATAGCACAACTTAAAAATAGGTTAAGGCTTTGGGGTGTGAAAAATTTTTATTTTTATAAAATGTTGTTATTTTATTTTTTACTGGCTATAATCGCAAATTCAATTTAATGCATAAGGCTTAATTATGAATTTGTATAAAAAATCACAACAAAAGGAATTGTTCTAATGTTTAAATCGATGTCTGTAAAACTAAGGCTAGTAATTTTATCATCAACGCTGAGTTTGTTTCTTTTGATCGTCTCTTTTTTGTCGTTCAACGCACTTGGCACAATCGCCAAAAGCGCTAATGAAATGTATCAGAAAAACACAAGAAGTATCGTGCTTGTCTCAAGATTAAATATGGTTTATTTGCGCCTTAGGCTAGAGATCTTACGCACAAACGGCGGTAATGCAGATTACGCAAGATTTAATTCAATTTATAATACTTTCGACGAAGAATTCAAAAATTTTAACAGAGAATATCCGCAAACATATTTTGACGAGCAAGACAAAATCGACCACGAAAAATTAAAAAGTCTTATGGATATGTATATGGTAGCGGTGCAAGAAATTATGGAAGAAATTAAAAATAACGCCGCGCTAGATCCGGTGGTGCTAAAAAGACTCGCAGAATACGGCACAAAATCAAGAGAAGCCATAAGCAATATGCTAACGCTCAATGAGAACGCATCAAAACAGGCGATAGAATTCAACAACAACAAGGCAAGCCAAATCAACATTTTGCTTGTTACGGTCACGATCTTAGCGACGGTTCTAGCGTTTGTGCTGTCCGTTTTAATCATAAAAAGCATCATAAATCCGCTTGAAAAAATCCAAAACGGCTTGCTTGAGTTCTTTAAATTCATCACGGGAGAGAGCAAAACGTCATCGCAAATCAATTACGACGGCAGGGACGAATTCGCCGTGATGGCAAAGGCGGTTAATCAAAACATCGAAGAAATCAGAGGCGGACTTGCAAAAGATAGGGAAATGATTGCAGAAACCGCGAAGGTAATGTCCATTTGCGTTGAGGGGGATCTAGACCAAACAATTAGCTCCACGCCAAACAACCCAGAGCTTACCGAGCTTAGAAAAATGATAAACCACTTTTTAGATGAGTTTAAATCCGCGATAAAGGGCACGGTGCACGTCCTAAACACCTACGCAAGCGGCGATTTTACAATCCGCATTCCAGAGCAAGCCGCCATAAAAGACAAAAAAGGCTTGATAGACGGCATCAATTTTCTAGGGCGCGAAGTCTCAAAAATGCTAACCCTTTCGCTCAGGCAGGGCGAAACTTTGGCGGACAAATCCGCTGTGCTTAACGGATCTGTTAATTCCATAAGCCGTGGCGCAAACGAGCAAGCCGCAAGCCTTGAAGAAATTGCCGCAAGCATAGAAGAAATCAGCGCGTCGATGGAGCATATGAATACCAAAGCCGATCAAGTCATAGCGCAAAGCGAAGACATAAAAAGCATTCTGTTAATTATCAAAGATATCGCGGATCAAACGAATTTGCTTGCTCTTAACGCCGCGATTGAAGCCGCGCGCGCGGGCGAGCACGGGCGTGGCTTTGCCGTCGTTGCCGATGAAGTGCGAAAGCTAGCCGAGCGAACGGCAAAAAGCCTTTCAGAGATTGAAACCAACGCAAATATTCTAGTGCAAAGCATTAATGATATGAGCGGATCTATCAAAGAGCAAAGCGAGGGCGTTTCTCAAATAAGCGACGCAATCAGCCAGCTTGACGGCGTAACGCAAGGCAACGCCGCCGCCGCGGATAGCACCGGCAAGGTTGCGATAGAAGTTAGCGAGATGTCAAAAGTGGCGGTAGAAAGCGCGAGATCCAAGAAGTTTGAAATAATAGAAGAAGGCGGCGCGGACAGAGCGCAAGATCTAGGCGCAGGCGTAGGCGCGGGCACGCACACTTCAAGCGGCGCTAGCGCTCAAGAGCCAGCACGCGAGCAAACGCCGCCAGCAAACGCGCAAACAGAACAAACGCACGACGAACCACAAACTAGAACAAGAAAGATCCTAAAGCCGCTCTAGGCTAGGATCTTAGGCGCTAGCACACGCCCCGCTCAAACAAAACGCGCGTAAATTTTTAGCACCCCGCAAATTTTGCGCGCGTGTTTATTGGAGCTAAGCAAGTTCTTGCGTAAATCCAAGCAGGCAAACTCATACGAAGGGCGAGCTTAGATCTAAAACCGCGCGCACAAAAACGCAATGCAAAATCCTAAGCCGTTAAAGCATTTGTATCCGTGCTTGGCACGCGTAAGATCTTTTAAAAATCGCCTTTATATATGGATCTAAACCTAGCGGCACACCGGCTAAATTCAGCTTTTTAAGCAAAATTGCCCTACACTTTGAATAATATTTTCAAATTCAAAGGATCAAAAAAATGAAGGCATTTGCTTTGCTGTTTGCCGGCTTCATCGCCGCAACGGCAGGAGTAACATTTGTAGAGGGGGGACCACATAAGCCGCGCACACAGCTAGAAACGCAAGATCTGCAACAAAACTTCAGCACTCATTCACAAGCACAAAATCCAAGACAAACGTATAGCCAGACGGCTTTGGCGCAAAATAAACCACAAGCTCTCACGCAAGATCTAAGCCACCAAGCAAAGGAACCAGGAGCGCAAGATCTTAGCAAAAACAAGGCGCAAGGGCTAAGGGCACAAACTCAAACGGCAAGTGGCGGCTTGGATCTAGGACGCGGGATTATCACAGCAGCAGCGGATCTAGCAAGCGCAAACTCTCGCGCAAGTTCTAGCACCGGATCTAACAGCAGCGACGGCACCAACGGCACAAAATCTAGCGCAAAAGCTGGCGTTGGATACGACAACGGCACTAGCACAGATCCAAACACAAACGCGGGCGGCAACACCGGCACAGGATCTAACGCTGGCGTGGGCGCAAACGCGGACGTAAAAACAAACGCAAACACAAAGCTAGATCTCATAGCAAGATCTAACGCCATAGCCCTTGCTGATACAAATGCGCTTGCAAGCGCAAACAGCAGCGCAAGATCTAGCACAGGATCTAACGGCAGCACCAGTGCAAACAAAGGCACAGAAACCACCACCAGCGCAAAACAAACCGCAAGAAGGCGCGTGCAAGATCTAGGCACAATCGCCGTGAGCGCCACAGTTAGCCGCGTCAATTCCCTTGGCTACGCCGGCTCGCTTGGCGTCTTGCAATCGCGCGACCTAGACACGCAGCAAAACATCATAGACGCGCTCAAAAATATGCCGGGCATTGACGGCGGAATGGACGTCGGCCGCCAAGCGGGCAAGCAGTTTCAAATACGCGGCTTTGGCTACCAAAGCGAGGAGCGCGTCATCATCAAACAAGACGGCGTGGCGCGTTCGCCGGGGCTTTACTCCAATATGATCTCTAGCTTCCGCTCGGACACGGACATCTTAAAACGCGTTGAAGTCGTCAAGGGCACAAGCTCCATTTTGCACGGATCTGGCGCAATCGGCGGGGTCATCACAATGCAAACAAAAGACGCTTCTGACTACCTGCGCGCGGGGCGGCAAGCCGGCGCGATGCTTGGCGCGCGATACGAAACAAACAATATGAAAAGCGTTCGCGGCGCACTTTACGCAGCGCCTGATAATACGCCGTTTGAGATCCTAGCTTACGGCAAAGAAGCGCGCCACAAAACGATCCGCTACGCAGAAGGCGGCTCGCATTACGCGCAAAAAAGCGACGATTACGACGACCTTGCAAACGATGAAAAAATCACAGACTTTTTCCTAAAAGTTGGCGCAAAGTTCGGCGATCACAGCGCAAAAATAAGCCTTTTTGACTTCACGGAGCGCATTAAAACAACCTGGCAAAGCCTTTGGCAATTCTCAAAAACAGACGAAGATCTCTTCGTATCCGGCAAAATCACGCAGCGCGATTACACGGCGCAATACGCCTACCACCCCGTATCAAACCTCGTGCAGCTTGAATTAAAAGCCTACCACTCGCAGGCAAAATACGCGCGCGGATACGACACCACAGGCAGCAGCGGGCGCACCGTCGCAAACTACACAAACAAAGAGCACCGCTGGGGGCTAGAAGCAAAAAACACGGCAAGGCTAGAGAGCGAACTTTTATTGCAAGAGATAGTAGCGGGCGCGGATTACGCAAACAGGGCAGAATACGCGGAGTTTATCATTAACGGCGCAGCAAAAAACCAGCCAAGCCATCCAAACGAATACCACAACTACGGCGCCTACGCGCAAGACACGCTCACAGCCGGCGCCTTTGACTTAACACTTGGCGCGCGCTACGACGGCTTTTTGCGGCGCATTAAAAAACCCGGCACAAAGGATTTTAGCGGCAGCCGTTTTAGCCCACGCGTGGCGGCGGCATATGCGCTAGGCGAGCTCACGTTTTTGGCTGGCTACAGCGAGAGTTTCCGCGCGCCAACCCCGCACGAAACCTCATCAAGCGGCCCCATCAACCGCGCGTATTATTACCTACCAAACCCAAATTTGCGCCCAGAAATCGGCAAGGAGCTAGAAGCTGGGGCTAGCTACGCAAACACTTGGCAAAACGGCACGCTAAGCGCAAAAGCAATGTTTTTTGACGGAAAAATCAAGGATATGATAGACATTCGCCCGCGTAAAGATCTTGGCACGCCGCCGGCTGATGGGAGCCTAAACCCCGCGCAATACGGGCAATACATCAACGTAGATAGCGCAAGAAGGCGCGGCGCGGAGATAACAGCAAGCCACCGCACGGACAAAACGCGCGTGGCGGCAAGCTTTGAAACCTTGCGCCTTTACGATGAAAAAACGAACAAAAACATCAACAATCACGCGGACAAAATCATTCTTAGCGCCGGTTTTTCGCCCGTTGCCGCACTGGATCTTAATATGCGGCTAAGCCACTGGCTAAAGCCAAACTCCAAGCCCGCTTCTTACGAGGGGCGCGTGCGGGAAGGCGGGCGGATTGTCACAAAAACTTTCTACTACGCAGATAAAGCGTTTAGTGTCGTTGATCTTTGGGCGCGGCTAGCGCTTGAGCGGGTCTTTACGGGGTTTGACGCGCTAACGCTTAAAGTCGGCGTGAATAATGTTTTTGACAAGCAATACATCAACGCCAACCGCACAAAAGACACGCCCATCGTAGGGCTTGGGCGCAATATTTGGAGCGATTTGGAGCTACGCTTTTAGGCTACTTGGGAGTGAGCTTTTGTGGCTTTGGGATTTATCGCGGCAAAAGATCTCGACACGCAAACAGGCGTAAAAACAATTGGTGGAAAAAACGGCAAGGCTTGGCAAATTTTGGCGTTCTAAAGCCTAGACAGTTAAAGCTGCTACGCTAAAAAACCAGCATTACGCGCAAAGCTAGCCTTGCCAAAATACGACCGGCGTTTATCTGCGCGCCGAAGTTTTGTTGCAAAAGGCACCATTAGTCTTTAACTTGCCTAGCATTTGCGACTTTGTGCTTTACGCTATGAGCTGTTAAAAATTTTGATAGCTCAGTGCTGTATATGTTTGTCGCTTCAAACAAAACAAGCGCATTACTATCTAAGCGCCTAAGCAAGGCAAATAAGCCTGCTTGATTAAAACTAACTTTAAAATATTCGTTAGTCTCATAAACTGTAATGTCAAGTTTAGTCTTTGAGACGTCAATTCCGTAATGCATAAAAAGTCCTTTTTTGCGCGGCGTTTGCAATCAATAAAAAAAATCTCTTGTGCGAGCTTTGCGCTCTTGTTTATAAAATTCTTTTTATTGCGTGTATTGCGCTTATTTAGAAACAGCATTGCTTTTTGACTAACTTACGAACTCGAAGTTCAAGATCTTTGAAAAACTTATGATGTTTCTTGGGGGTATGATGCAAGAGATCTTTGAGCGCCGACAGTGCGCGGATCTTGCAAAGATCTTTGCCGTAATTTCTGCTGCGTGGTTGATTTGCGGGGTGTAGATCTTGCAATGGATTTGCCAAAGAACCGGTGCAAATACCGCGAGTAGCAATACGCAAAGGTTTTAAATGCGCTTAGCGTCCAGAGCAAAGAGATTAGCAAGCCAAGTGTTTGCCAAGCCAAGCAATCAAAAACCAAGCGCTAGCCAACCTAGCCAAAGCAACCATTCTACCGTTGCTGCTGCTTAAAAGCGCTAGATCTTTGCAAAGGTTTTGGCAACAGCCAAGCCAAAGACCACCCGCCTCGTGCTACTGCTGCACCGTGCCACGCCAACGCTTCTAAACCGCCGCTATGCCGCCCGCACTACTGCCACCGCTACTTCACACCCGCGCCACGCCACACCGCGCAAACGCTGCCACGCGCTACGCCAACGCTGCTACCACTCTGCGCCAAACAAAACCCGCATTGCCGCAAAGCTTAGCTTGGGTTGGCGGGCAAATCCGCGCCGGCGCTAGTGCTAGCGTCTAAGATCTTGGCTAAATCAATGACTGGAATTAGCTCATCACCTAGCAAAAAACAGCTTTTTGCAAAGTCTAGGCTGCGCCCCTGCACCGTAACGCTGCCGCTACTAAGCTCCCCCGCGCTCACTTCGTGCGGCAAAAGAATTTCATCGGCTAAAACGCAACAGCGCATTTTTTCTGCCTTGTAAGCCGTCTCCATCACAATTAGCCCCGTTTTTTTGCCAGGATCTGCCGGCAGCCCGCCAAGCAAAAACGCAAGATCCACCACCGCCAAAACATTGCCCCTGACGTTTGCAAGCCCTAAAATTTCCTTAGAAAAATTAGGGATTTTTTGAATGGAAAACTCTAGCGCAATCTCCGTAACCGCGCCAAAATCCACCGCAAATTTGCGCCCGCTAAGCTTAAAAATCAAAAAAAGTTCGTTCATCATTTGTTTTGCGCGATGAGCTTTGGAAGGTCTAAGATTAGCGCAATTTCCGTCCCCCCAAGCATCGCCACGCTGTCTATGACCCCTCTTTCATTAAAGTATTTGCCAAGCGGTTTTATCACCATTTGCGCTTCACCTAAAAGCTCGTCGGTGGCGATTGCAAAGACGTTTTCTTTGTGCCTGACGACCACCGCGTTTCTGCGCGTGGCTTGGCTTTTCAAGCCAAAAAAGCTCTCAAGATCTATCACTTTTAGCTCATTGCCAGGCGTGGCATTTGCGCCGCTTGCGCCGTTTGCCGCACCCGCGCTAAGATCTGCGCCAGAGCAAATCTGCACGCCCGCTAAGATCTCATCGCTAATTGCAACGCCTGCTTGGATCTTTGCGCCGCCTAAGATCTTACCGCTAGCGCCACCGCCACCGCCGCTAGCCCCCGCGCCACCTGTGAGCGGGATCCAAACGCTAGATATTAGCCCGTCCGCGCCGCTAAGATCTTGCGCGCTGCTAAGCCCCGTGCCCTGGCGGCTAAGATCTTGCCTACCCGCCGCGCCCAAGCCGCCCAAACTCCACCGGCTAGGATCCGCCGCAAAACTTCCCAGATCTTCAAGCGCCACGCACTCGCTAATGCTCTCAAGCCCTATGGCAAAAAGCACGCCGCCTTGCCTAAAGAAAAAGCCCTGCGTGATGGCAAGCGACGGCGGCAAAAAGATGTCAAACCTTGTGCCCGCGCCCTTTTTTGTTTGAATGCTAATGCTGCCGCGTAGGTCGTCGATGTTTTTTTTCACCACGTCAAGCCCCACGCCGCGCCCTGAAATATTACTAACCGTGCGCGCGGTGCTAAGGCCTGGCAAAAACATCAGGTTCAAAAGCTCGCTTTGGCTTAGCTTAGCACCCGGCAAAATCAGCCCACGCGCGGCGCTTGCTTGGCGGATCCGCTCTAAATCTATGCCCGCGCCGTCGTCTTCTACGCGAATATGCACGTAGCCGTTTTCGTATTCGGCGCTAAGTAGCAAGCGCGCGGTCTTGTTTTTGCCAAGCTGCTCCCTAACCTGCGGCGGCTCTATGGCGTGGTCAAGAGAGTTTCTAATTAAGTGCATAAGCGGGTCTTTTAAATGCCCGGCGATGGTTTTGTCAATCTGCGTTTTTGTGCCGGCTAGCTCCAGAAAAACGGACTTGCCAAGCGCGCTTGAGAGCTCATAAACGCTGCGTTTAAAGCGCTCGAAAATCTCGCCGATTGGTATCATACGCGTTTGCAAAGAAAGCTCGTGCAACTCCTTAAAATGCATTGATAGCTTGAAGATCTTCTCCTTTAGCTCGCTAGGAGCGCTCGCGCTTAGGCTGTTTTGCACGGAGGCGTTTAGGATTGCCATTTCTTGCATTAGGCTGATGATTTTGTCGATTTTTTCAACTTCTATGCGCGCAAACTTCTTAAATTCTTGCGGCTCAGCTGGCTGCTCGCTTGCAAAAACGCCCTGCGCCGCAAGGGTTTTTAGTAAATGCGGCCTTGTTTTATAAAGCTCCCCAGCGGCTGCTTTGCTTATCCCGCACGCAAAAACATCGACGCTAAAAAACTCGCCAAAGCGCGCCAAATAATCCTTTGCCTCTTGCACCTGCGCGGCTTGGATATTAAACTCAAAGCCAAGCAAAAGCGGGTCTTGGAAACTCTCAAGCGGGGCAAGATCTGTGGTGTCCGTAAAAAACTCGCCGAGCTTAAAATTTGCGTCAAGATCTTGCAAAAAGCCCGCTAAATCAAAGCCCGCTAGGCTTTTTTGCGCGCGCATAGATACGTGCAAGGTGTCCTTACAAGCCAGCGCGCCTGTGATAGATCTAGCGCCTGAATTAACCCACGCGTTAGATCCAGCGCCTGCGCTAAGATCTACGCCCCAGCCCGCATTTAGATCTTTGCCAGCGCTAGGATCCACGCCCGCGCCCGCTCCCGCGCCCAAAATACCAAAGGCGCCTTGCTGTGAAAGGCTTTGCGCGGTTTCATCGCTTTGGTCTAGCATTAGCGCTAGCTTGTCACTCTCTTGCAAAATGGCGTTTAGATCTGCTTGCGTTAGCGCCGCGCGCGATTTTAAATCGCCAATGCGCTGCTCGAGCTCGTGCGCGGCTGTGGCAAGATCTTTAAAGCCCACCATAAGCGCGTTGCCCTTTATCGTGTGAATGACGCGGAATATTAGGTCTAAAAGCTCTTGTTTTGGAAGACTGTTATCCAAAATGCTTTGCTCTATTTGCTCTAGGCCCTGCGCCGCTTCTTGCCTAAACTCCTGCCCTACGCTAAGCAAATGCCTATCCCAAGCCCTGAAAATACGCGCTTGATTTGCTCGCTAGCGCCTTCTATCACTAGGGTTTTTGACTGCTTTTGTAAAAATAAATGCAAAGAAATTAAGAATAAGATCTTGCTTGTTTGCTCACCTGGCGCCGTGATAGCGGGCGTTGCCGCCGGATCTGCGCTTGGATCTAAGCTGGCGTTTGGATCTCTGGCGGTGCCAAGATCTAAGGTAGCGCTAGGATCTACGCCGGCGCTTAGATCTTCGCCAACACTTAGATCTGCGCTAGGATCCGCACTCACGCTTAGATCTTCGCCAGCATTTGGATCCGCGCCTAGATCCGCACCGCTGCCTAAGATCCCCGCCGCGCCGCCAAAGATTTTTGAAACATCAACTTTCACAGTCGCGGTGAGCTCAAAAGCCTGCGCGGCAATCTCACGCGCTAGACCCCCTAGCCCAGCTGCGCTTAGATCTAGCGGCAAATCAAGCCTTGTGTGGTCTTGCATAATGCTAATCATCGCCGCGCACAACCCTTGTTTGCAAGCTGCCGCCTTGCTCGTAGAAAGAAATTTTATCCCCCGCGCCTAGCTCGTCTTTTAAAATAAGCTCTGCAAGGCTATCTTCTACAAGATTATCAATAGCGCGTTTTAGCGGCCGCGCGCCAAAGACTGGGTCAAAACCCGCGCTCGCAATAAAAGCAACGGCGCTATCATCTAAAGAAAGTTCGATTTTTTTTGCCTTGAGCTTTGCCGTTAGCTGCTTGCTTAAAAGGCGCACGATTTGCTCGCATTCCCTTTGGCTAAGCGGGTTAAATACAATCACGTCGTCTAGGCGGTTGATGAATTCTGGCTTAAAATGGCGCTTTAGCTCATCTTGCACGGCTGCCTTTTGCGCGGCGGGCTCGCTAATGCTAGCAATCTGGCTCGATGCAATGTTAGACGTCAAAATGATAATGGTGTTTTTAAAATCCACCGTAACGCCCTTGTTGTCGGTTAAGCGCCCATCATCTAGCACCTGCAAAAGCAAATTAAAGACGTCTGGGTGCGCCTTTTCCACTTCGTCAAACAAAATAATGCTATATGGTTTTTTGCGAACCGCCATCGTTAGCTGCCCGCCTTCATCATAGCCCACATAGCCAGGCGGCGCGCCAACAAGACGCGAAACGGCGTGCTTTTCCATATATTCGCTCATATCAAAACGCACCAGCGCCTTTTGCGTGTCAAACAAAAACTCAGCCAAGATCTTAGCCGTTTGCGTTTTCCCCACGCCCGTTGGCCCTAGAAATAAAAAGCTTCCAAGCGGGCGGTTTTCATCGTTTAGCCCCGCCTTGCTGCGCTTAATCGCCCGCGCTAGGGCTTGCACGGCGGCTTCTTGCCCCACCACGCCTTGCTTTAAGATCTCTTCCACTTTTAAAAACTTCTCGCGCTCGCTCGCTAGCATTTTGCTAACGGGAATGCCCGTCCATTTAGAAACCACATCAGCAACGCCCTCTTCATCGACGCTATTTTTCAAAAGCGTGCCTTCTTTCTCCATCGCCGCCCATTTATCCGCAAGCGTGGCTGCTTCTTGCTCTAGCTTTGGGATCTCGCCGTATTCTATCTGCGCGGCGGCGTTATAATCGGCTTCTCTTTTTGCCGCTTCTGCACGGCGTTTTGCCGCTTCTAGCGCCTGCTTTTTCTTGCCAATCTCATCAAAAACGCTGCTTTCAAGGTCAAAACGCGCTTCTAAAACCGCCCTTTTCTCTTGCAAAGACGCAAGCTCTTTTTCCACTTGCAAAAGCCGCTCGGCGTCTTTGTTTTCTTTCTCCATCAAAAGCGCTTGCTGCTCCACGCTAAGGCGCGAAATATCGCGCAAGATCTTATCTAGCGCGGCTGGTCTTGACTCAAGCTGTAACTTAATCTGGCTCGCGGCTTCGTCAATTAAATCGATAGATTTATCAGGCAAAAACCTATCGCTAATGTAGCGCGCGGAGAGATTAACAGCCGCAACGAGCGCGCCGTCTGTGATGGAGATCTTGTGGAAGTTTTCAAGGCTTTCTTTAATTCCACGCATAATCGATAGCGCCTCATAAATGCTTGGCTCATTCACGGTAATTGGCTGGAAGCGCCTTTGCATAGCCGCGTCTGCTTCAAAATACTTTCTGTATTCTTTTTGCGTCGTCGCGCCAATCGTGCGTAGCTCCCCGCGCGCAAGGGCGGGCTTTAGCAAATTTGCCGCGTCCATACTGCCCTCAAGCGCGCCCGCGCCTATAATCGTGTGAATTTCATCGATGAATAAAATCACGTTAGATCTTTTCTTGACTTCATCGATGACGGCCTTTAAGCGCTCCTCAAACTCGCCGCGGTATTTCGCCCCCGCAATTAGCAAGCCCATATCAAGCGTAAAAATCGTCTTATTTTGCAGGGTTTGCGGCACATCGCGTGCCACAATTCTTGCGGCAAGCCCTTCTACAATCGCCGTTTTTCCAACGCCCGCTTCGCCAATTAAAATAGGATTATTCTTAGTTTTCCGCAATAAAATTTCAATCGCGCGCTTAATCTCATCGTCTCTGCCAATGACAGGGTCAAGCCCGCCCTGCCGAGCCTTTTTTGTAAGATCTACGCCGTATTTTTCAAGCGCTTGTAAGTTCTCATCGGCGCTAGCGCTATCGATTTTTTTATCGCCCCTAATCTCTTTTAGCGCGCGCGCTAGGGCGCTAGGATCTACGTAATCTTTTAGTAGCGGCGCAAGATCTTCAAGGTTTGCAAGCAGCCAAGTATCCGCAGAAATAAAGCTATCGCCTTGCTTGGTGGCAAGCCCTTGCGCCTTGCTTAGCCCATCTAGGCTTTGGCGCGAAAGGCGGATGCTATCCTTCGTAACGCCTTGCGAGACCACGCCTTGCGCTGCCTGGCTTTGCAAGAAAAGCTCCAGCGCCTTGCTGTCAATGCCAAGCTTATTAAGCGCCTGACGCAAAATGGAGTTTGTGGTGGTAACCTGCGCCCAGAGAATGTGGAGATCCACCACTTCTGGGTTTTTGTTTAAGAGCGCTAGGCTCACGGCGGAATTTAGCGCGTTTGCCATTTGCTCGGTGAGTTTTTCAAAAATATCGGGCATAAATCTCCTTTGTGGCGGCTCAAATCTTGCCGCGCTCGCAAAAAGACGGTTATTTTACCCATTTTTTTATACACTTAGCCTATGAGAGGACTTTACGCCATCACCGACGCCAAGCTGACAAAATACGACGGGATCTTAGAATTTGCTATGGCGGCTTTGCGCGGCGGGGCGCGGATCTTGCAGCTACGCGATAAAGATCTAAACGATATTGAGCTCTACCCAATCGCTATGCAATTGCGCCACGTTTGCCATCTCTACGGCGCGAAATTCATCGTAAATGATAGGCTAGATCTTGCCATTAAAGTGCGCGCTGATGGCGTTCATTTAGGGCGTGATGACGCCGATGTGAAACTAGCGCGCAAGATCTACGACAAAATCATCGGCGTTTCTTGTTATGGAGACGTTGAATACGCGCTAAAAATGCAGCGCGCGGGGGCTAGCTACGTGGCGTTTGGGAGTTTTTTTGCCTCGCCTACCAAACCGCACGCGCAACGAGTTTCGCTCGATGTAATCAACGCCGCCAAAGCGCGCCTTAGCATTCCGCTAGCTGTAATTGGCGGGATAAAAGCGCAAAACACGCAAGATCTAATCGCCCGCGGGGCGGATATGGTTTGCGTAATCTCTGACCTTTGGAGCGCGCGCAACGTAGAAGAAAAAGCCCGCGAATTTAGCTCTTGCTTTTGGGGGTAAGATCTAACGCGCCAAACGTCAAGATCCTGCGCCAAAGATCCACGCGCTAAAATCCAAAATCCGTGCAACGCCAGCGTTAAGATCCAAGACTTAGATCTTAGATCCAAGCCATAAGATCTAGCGCACCAAAGATCCACGCGCTAAAATCCAAAATCCGTGCAACGCCAGCGTTAAGATCCGCCGCTTAAATCTTAGATCTACACCCCAAGATCTAGCACGCCAAAGATCCGCACTTAAAACCAAAACCTAGCGCTAAGATCCACACGCCCGCGCGTTAAATCATATTCACGTTTAGGTCACTGGGGCTATCAATCTCCACCCAGCCGCCGTCGATAAAAACGGGATAAACATCGCCAAAGCGATTGATGAGAAGCTGAAGAAAGCTCGTCATATACATATTTTCAAAGCTCTGGCCGTCAAAACTCGCGCGCCTATCAAGGCCATCGTAAAACTCCACCACACGTGCAAGCGCTACGCGGCGAATTTTAATAAGCCCGATGTATTGCCCCTGCACCTCATCAAGCGAGGCGGGCTTTTTGCCAAGCTCTATTATCTTGCCGCCTGAAATTTTCATCGTTTCTGCGTCGCTAAGCGGGTCTTGCATACGCGCGCGCCAAAGGGCAAGCCAAGATCTATCCACCACCACGCTCACATCGTGCGGCGCGGCAATGAGCGCCTGCAAAACCTCTGGGCGGTAGGCTATGTCCGTGTAAGAAATAATCAAGTCGTCCGTGTCAAAAAATTCGCGCGCGCAAAAAAGCGTGGCGACCATATTGCTTGACGCAAACGCCTTGTTTTCAAAAAATTCCACGCCGCCGCACCCCTGCAAATGCGCCCTTAGCACGTCAAATTTGTAGCCGCCAACGACGGCGATTTTATCCACCAAGGGCCCCGCTAAATCTAGCGCGCGGTCAATGAGCGGCTTGCCCTGATACGCCACCATACATTTGGGCTTGTCTAAAGTGAGCGGGCGCAAGCGTTTGCCCTGCCCTGCTGCTAGCAAAATAAGCTTCACGTATCGCCTTTAAAAAAATGTTTGATTAGGTTCATTTGCGCTTGACAAAAGGGCTCGTCGCGCTCGGTGTGCCAGTTTTGCGCAAAGATCCTAAGGCTTTTGTGCTCTATAGCTTTGATAACGCCCACGCTGTTTGTGGCGCTTGCGATTAGCTCGCTAGCCAAAGCTTCTATGCGGTAGTTGTGGTAAGAATTGACGTCTCGTATGGCACTAAGATCTGCGGCGTATTTTGACGCGCCATTAACGCGCAAGCTGTGGCGCACGCGGACTTCGCCAGCCACTTTGGCAAAGCTGCTGCCAAAAAATTCGGCTACAAGCTGCATTCCGCGGCAAATGCCAAAAATGGGCAAGGCGTTTTTGATGGCAAAATCTAGCAAGGATCTTTCGTATTCATCGCGCATTTTAGATAGCGGATCTTGCGGACTATTGACGCTAAGGTCGTTCCCGCCGCTAAGAAGCACGCCAGCTAGCCCCAAATCTGCAGCGTAGCACGCGGGGTCTAGCTCGTATGGCAAAAGCACAGGCGTAAAACCAAGCGCGGCGATGAGCTTTGGCAAGCGAAGATCTAGGCAAGATCTTAGCTCGCCGTGCGCGGGATCTGTGGCTAGGCGTAAAGTTATGCCGATTTTCACGCTAGAGCCTTTACGCGCGCCCTTAGGCAATCAAGCTCTATAAGCTCTGCGCGTGCAAGCTCGGCAAAAAGCGGCTCGCCGCAACCAATCGCCGCGGGCAAGCCAAGCTCGGCGCAACGCACCGCCATATGCGAATTTGCTCCGCCATAGCAAGTGATTAGCCCCGCGATGCCCTTGCCAAACAAAAAGTCATAGCCCGGGTCGGCGTTTTTTATGCAAACGATTTTGCCCGCTAGATCTTGCTCGTAAGGCTCGCCGCGGCTTGCCGTAACGCTTGCTAGCCCGATGAAATTTGCCTTGCCGCCGCCAATAAAAAACTCGTAAATATCGCTCTGCTGCGTGATTAAAGACGGCAGCTGCAAGGCTTTGGTGAATTCAAAGGCGTCTTTATTTTGCTTGATGTTTGTTAAAAATAAATTATCCAAATTGTCAAATTCTAGCGTGCTGTAAAGGTTTTTAATAACGGCAAAGTCTAAAAACGCCAAGTCTTGCGCGCCGATGCCGCTTTTTGCGCCAAGATCCCCCAGCAAGGAGATTACTTGGCTTAGGTGGCGCGTGAATAAAAATTTAGAATACTCGCGCGCTTCTATGGCGTCTTTTATGAATTTTACAAGCCCCGCCGCGCTTGTTTTTAAGCCGTTTTCTACGATCTGCGCGGAGATTTTTTCTAGCTGAGCCTGACTAAACGCAAACTCTTTTGTGTCTTTAAACGCGCCCCCCCCCCCGCTGCTACGCGCGCCGAAATATCTATCGTAGTCCTCGTCGTATCGTGGCGATGTGATGTCGTAAGTGTTGGGGCGCAAATGCCCGTAAAGCTTTAGGAATTCGCCCTTTTCTAGGCGCGCAAAGTCTTTATTCATCGTCTTAGAAACGGTGTTTATGCTAGCCAAAAACTCCGCGCGCTCTGGTTCGCTCATAATCCCCTCACTCACAAAAGAATTGAGAATTTGCGTGGCAATAAACGCCGCGCGCGCCAGCCCCGCAAAGGCTAGCGTGCCATAGCGCTTGCAATCTTCTGTGAGCCAATAAATCGTATCAATAAGCGGCAGCCCAGCATTCATCACCGATGAAAATTTTTCATCTAGCAAGGCGATTTTCTCAAGGTCGCGCTGAAAATGCCCGCTCGGGGCTAAAATGCTATTGGTTAGATCCAAAAGCGCAAACTCAATGCGCTTGATTTCATTGGCGCTAAAGCCTTTGGATCTTAGCCTTTCTAAGCGCCCCGAAATGCCGAAAAAATAGCAAGAAAAGACAATCTCAAACTCGACCTTATCGTGCAAATGCGCGTTTTGCGCCAGCTCGTCCAGATAATATTCAACGAGTTTTTCGGCAATGTTTTCGTGCAAATTCTTTGGCAAAAAGGAGTTAAACGAAACGCGCACGTCAATGTATGGAATGCCAAAAAAGCTCACAAGCAGCGGAAACGAGCGCAAATTTCTGTAGCCATAATTGTCGCGCTGATACGCCCAAATTTCATCCGTGATGAATTCTTTGTAAAGGCTAAGCGCTAGTTTTTTAGGCCTTAGCCCGATGATTTCAGCGGGGTTCCAATCAGGCATAACGCCAAAAATGCTCCTTTTGCCAAGCAATTTTGGGTGGGGGCTGCTTAGTTTTTCGATTTTTTTAGAAAGCTTAGATAGCGCTAGATCTAGGTTCAGCGCGCTTTTGCCACTAGAATGCGTAAATGCAAGCGGCCTAGCTTGCAAGATAAACACCCGCTCATCGCAAACGGCAAACTCAATGTCAAGGGCGGGATTATCTAAAACGCTTTCAAGCTCGCGCGCGGCGTCTAAGATCCGCGCTAGATCTTTAGCGGCTGGCCTGTGATCTTTATAGCAAACAAAGGTCTTAAGATCTGCCTTGCCGCCTGCTGTAACGCTTGTTGTATCGCCGTTTTGTGAGTAATTGACGGTGTAATACGGCGCGCCAGAGGCGCTGAGTGTAAAAATCACGCCGCTAGCGCCAACGCCACTAAGCATTTCTTGCACAAAAACTTCATCTTGCGCGCAAGGGTTTTTATACGATGCAAAAACGCGCTCGATTGCCGCCTTAAGATCCGCCGCATTTGGCGCAACGTTTAAAACGCTCTCAAACGCCCCCGCGTTGCTAAAATGCTCTGCGTCTTCATTCACAGACGATGAGCGCACAATAAGCGGAGCGGAAAACTTTGCCAGCACCGCGCCCACAATGCCTGCCGCGTCTTTTTGAAAATCCGCGTAAGAAAACACGGCAAGCTCTAGCACGGCGGATTTTTTCAGGCGCCCTTGTAAAAATAAAAGAGTTTGTGCTTTGGAGCGGGTCATACTTTTTTTGCCATCCACATTCTCGTTGTGTATTTGATGTCAAACTCAAGCGGCAACGAATGCTCTAGTTTGTAGGCGATCTTGCCAAAAAGCGCTCTGCCTTCTTCGGTGCTAAGATCCCAGTATGGGTTTTTCACGCTCTGCCAGGCTTTGATGTAATTCTCCCTGCTTTGGCGGAAGTAAAAATCCTGCTCTATAAAGCAAATCTCATCAAAAAGCGCGCGCTGCGTTAGCAAAAATGGCTTTTGATCTTCGCGCCTAACGCCGCCTGAATAGTTTGGCAATAAGTCCTTGATGACTTCTTGCGCCGTTTCTTGGATTGGGTCGTCAAGATCCCTGTGATTCCACATACAAGCAAAGCAGCCGCGGGGCTTTAAGATCCTAGCCGTTTCTTTAAGCGCTAGCTCTCTATCTACCACGTTAAAGCTGCTGCCAAAGGTTACAAGATCAAAGCTAGCATCATCTAGCGTGGTTTCTGTTGCGCCCGCTTTATACCAGGTGGCGTCTTTGCCCTTTGTTCTTTCTATGCCGATTTCTCTCATTGCGTCGTTTGGCTCAACGGCGCTAACCTTCAAGCCCCGCTCTAGGAGCATAAGCGTTAGGTTTGCCGTGCCAGCGCCTAGATCTGCGGCAACGCCGCGCGGTTTTTCTTGTGCGCCGTTTTGCGCCCCGCCTTTGCCGCCAAACGCCCATTCGCAAAGCAAGTCTATTGCCTTTGGGCTGTAATTTGGGCGGTAGGTGTAAAACGCCGCGTGCTTAGTGTAGTTCCATTCTGTTTTGTAGAGCGTGGATTGCCCCCCCCCCCGCTGCTGTAAATTTTTCATTTTTCATATCCTTTGCGCCGTCCACGCTCTGATTTTATACGGGACGGAAATTATGTCAAGTCCTGAGATCTTGCCTTCTATCATCGCCAAAACTTCCTCCCATTTGTCTCCCGCTTGCGCTTGAATGTCATTGACGCTTTTCCACGCGCCGATGTAGCGCTCGCGGCTCATATGCTCGGTGTAGTCAATCTCTGCAAAAAAGCAATTCTTAAAATGCCCGCTGCTCTCAATGACCGCCGTCCAGTCCTTGGTGTTTTGCGCCCCGCTTGAAACGCGCTTTAGATCTGGCAGCATTGCGCGGATCTGCTCTTCTATCTCATAAAACACCGTCCCTTCTTGCAAGTTGCGCGGATTCCACATCGCCGTGAATGAGCCGCCAGGCTTTAAGATCCGCCTAAACTCAGCAAGCGCCGCGGGCGCGTCCGTCCAGTGGAATGAGCTTGCCATTATCACCCAGTCGTAAGACCCTGCTTCTAGCCCCGTGCTCTCAGCGCTTGCCTTATGCCACGCTGCCTTAGTGTTTTTCGTGTATTCCACGCCCTCGCTTCGCATTGCGTCGTTTGGCTCAACGGCGGTAACAGCTAGCCCAATATTGCAAAGCATTTTTGTGAGCTTGCCCGTGCCCGCACCAACTTCTGCGACCGCAAAATCTCCCCTTGCCGCGCCCCGCTCATTCACGCACAAAAAGAGCTTTTCTAATAGCACACTGCTATACGCGGGGCGGTTGTGGTAGTCCTTTGCCACCTGTGTAAAATCGCCTTGTTTCACTGTTCTCCTATCAATTTAAGAATTTGCGCCGCCTTTAGATCTAGGGCGTCTTGCCTTGTGTTGTCTATTTTTAAGTGGCAGTTTTTTGGCATATCAAAAGCTAAATCCATTCCAACGACGTTTTTTACGCCGCCATTTGCCCCGCTAGAAAAGCCGCTGTATAGCCCCTTTTGGTCGCGCCGTTTGAGCTCATCAAGGGAGCATTCTATAAAGATCTCGTAATACTCACGGACGTTTTTGCGGTTTTGCTCGAAGATCTCGCCATAAAGAGACATCGTGGCGCAAACGACGTTAATATCCTGCCCGACCAAAAACGCGCACATAGCCGAGATCCGCCTAGCGTTTAAGAGCCTATCGGCGGGCGTGTGGCCTAGGTCGTTACCCAAAATGGCGCGGAAGGAGTCGCCGTCTAAAAATACTGTGTTTGGGTGGCGCTTTTTTAGGCGCGCAAAAACTTCTTTGCCGATGGTGGTTTTGCCGCTACCGCTTAGCCCTGTGATCCAAATGAGTTTAGCCATTTTTACCGCTTTGTGCTGGTGTGCGCGTTTGCGCTGGGGCGCTAGATCTTGTGCTAGATCTTGCGGCGTTAGATCCAGCAAAGTTAGCACCAGCACCCATAAATCCTGCGGCGTCTTGCGCGGTTTGTTCGCCTTGCGCTTCTTGCGCGCCGTTAGATCCCGCGTTAGATCTCGCGCCACTGGATCTGCCATTTGCTGCGCGGATCTCATCACGCAAGGCAAGCACGCTTTCTACCACCGCGCATTTTTTGGCTTTGTAACGCAAAATAAACACGATGTTTTTCACAAAGCGCCTAAAAATAATCATCGGCTTTAACACCCCTAAGCGCTCTAAAAACCTAAGCACCGGCACGGTTAAAAGATGCGAATACTCGTAAGAATAATGAAACGAAAGCAAGTTTAATAAATTCACGCGTGAGTCGCCTAAAAGCTCTGCGCGGCAAATGGCGCTTTGGCTCATATCCGCCTTGGTGCAAAGCTTGTAGCCAGCGGCAAGATAAAGCGGCGCAAACATAGTCTCAAAGGCAAGCTGTTCTTCTTGGCTTAGGGCATCGTAAGTGATTTCTTTTTGCACTTCAAGCATCAGGTCTCCTTTAGCAGATTCATACTCCCAAGCCTTACCCATAAAGGTAGCCTTTAGCAAAGATGGCGTAAATTCCAAGCCGACACGCTCGCAAAGATCTTTCATACAAACGTCTGGATCCATATGCAAATCTTCTAACCTAAGCGTGATGTAATTAGCAAGATCCTTATGCAAAAAGTAATTTTTCATCCCGAATTTATACGCTTCTAATAAGCCCAAAACATAATTTACAGCCGTATTTTTTAACTTTTGCTTTAGCCTGATGTGAGAAACGATGGCATTACTCATATCCCTAAACATATGCACGATAAAAACGTTTTTAAAGATAGCCTCTCGTTCTTTTAAGTAGAGCTCGCTCGGGTTTGAATGAATGTGCTCTACTATGTGCGTTACGTTTGTAAAATTAAAGCAAGCGGCAATAGCTGCGTAAAAACTTTCTATGTAATTTTTAACGGATCTTTGCCTAGCCGCTGCTGGAATAAAAACGTCCTTAAACTTCTGCGTATCAAAACTTAAGGTGTTTTTGCTGTAAAAAAAGTTATTTGCCGTGCTGAATTTATTCACGTAAGGGTCTCTAAAAAAGCTCTCGCAAAGCATATCAAGCGACAAATCCATACGCGATGAAAAAAACTCATAACTATCAAAAAAACCGCTTGGCACAAAGGCAACGTTTTTATGCCCGTCTAGCATACTTTGAAGCAAGCTAGATCCGCTCCTGCTATGCACGTAAATATAGATGATTGTAAGATGTTCTAAACTTTTCATTTTATCTGCAATAAATTCCAAAAGATGTATTCGTAATTTGCCCGCGCGCGCATATGATCTTCAAACATTTTCCAAATGCCCTTTTTGTTAAAGCGCTCATCTAGGGATCCTATGCGCTCACTTAAGAGTTCTTTTAACTCGTTTCTAAACCAAGCGCCAAGCGGGACGCTAAAGCCCCTTTTTGGCCTAGCTGTTAGATCTTGCGGGATTAGCCCCTTTAAAAGCTCGCGCAATAAAAATTTGTTTGCGCGCAAATAAAAGGGCAAAGAGTTTGCAAATTCCACAAAACGGCTATCCAAAAAAGGCGCAACGGCATCTAGCCCATAATAATAAGACGCACCAAAGGACTTCACAAAAACATCGCCTGTTAAATAATGCCTTTTATCAAGGGCGTTTAGGCTTTGTTCAATGTTACGTGGATCTAAGGGTGCGCGCTCTCCCAAAAGCTCATAAAACCCAAGACGCCTACCTTGCAAAAAATCCGCGCTAAAGACTTTTGAAAGATCCCAGGGCTTAAGAGCGCCAAAAACGGACGCGTAGATATTTTCAAGGCTTGGATTTTTCACAAAAAACGCGGCTTTTTTAAGCCTTTGCACGTTTGAATATTCAAATGCCAAGCCAAGCAAAGATCTAAGCGCACTAGGAATTGGGCGCAAAATCCTATACGCGCGCCTTGTGAATTGGTAGCGTTTATAGCCAAAAAAAAGCTCGTCCGCGCCATCGCCACCTAAAGCCACCTTAACGTGCTTGGCGGTTTCTTTGCAAAGTAGCATAAAAGCAAGGCTTGAAGTATCGCCAAAGGGCTCGTAATACGCCTTGCCAAAATCTTGCATCAGCGCCAAAACATCTTTTGCGCTAAAGATGAATTCAAAATGTTCGGTTTGCAAATATTTGGATGTTTGCGCAGCAAAGGGTGCTTCGTTATATGCGCGCTCTTTAAAAGCCACCGTAAATGTTTTTAGCTTTGATGTTTTTTTAGCAGCAATGGCGGCTAAAGCCGAGCTATCCACGCCCCCGCTTAAAAAAACGCCGATGTCTTCTTTTGGCGCTGGCAAACAAAGATCCAAAAGGCGCCTTGCTTCTTCTAGGGCTTCCTTTAGATTGTAGTTTTTTGCATCTTGCACGCTAGCGTAATAGATCTTTGGCGCTTCTAATTTTTTGCAAAATTCCAAATACATACCGCCGTAAAGCTTTTTTACACCGTCAAAATAGCAAGTGCCAAATGGGTAAAAGCCAAAGCTAACGAATTTAATCAGCACGTCTTGATTTGCGTTTTTTAAAAAATTTTCAGGTAGCAAATCCGCCCTTAGCGCAAAGGCAAATTCGCCACCACCATAGGCGTAATACAAGGGCTTGCTACCGATTTTATCTTGCATAAGGTATAGCTTGCCAGCGGTTTTATCAAACAGCACAATTATAAATGTGCCGTAAAGTTTGTTTAAGATCCTAGCCGCGCCTAGCTTTCGCAATTCTTGCAAAAACTCTTCAGCGGTTTTTGCCTTGCTAAGATCTAGCGGTTCAAAAGTAGCGCCGTATATTGAGCCGTAAAAGCTAAGCTCAAAGTCTGCGCCTAAAATGTTATTGCCAAGATCTCCCGTAATCTTTACGCCGTTTGCCGTGGTTAGGTTCATTTGCCATCGCCATTTAAACGCAAAAATTCATACAAACCCGCTAGCTTAACGCTCCAGCTAAGCCTTTCTTTTGCCATTTT
This sequence comes from uncultured Helicobacteraceae bacterium, assembly GCA_963542625.1. GTDB lineage: Bacteria > Campylobacterota > Campylobacteria > Campylobacterales > SZUA-545 > CAUTXO01. The sequence goes on from CAUTXO010000001.1 coordinate 38,680, forward strand.
TTGCATATCTTTTTGCGCTTGCTCTAGATCTAGGGCATCGTAAAATTCCACAATACGCTCTAAATCAATCTGCGTTTCGTTTGCTTCAAGCTTTAAGGCAAAGCTTTCCTGCGCGTTTAGATCCACGTCATCATAAGCATAAACAAAGGGTATCCCCCGCGCAATGTATTCGCGCGTTTTTAGGGCGCAAGCTTGCTGTATTTTGTTGCGGAAAACAGCAAGGCTTGAGATGGCAAGGTCGCACGATGAAAACTCAAGATCTAGCTTCTCACGCCCAAGCAAACCGCAAACGGTTATATCAACAAGCGGGTTTTTAATAGAGCTAATATGCTGCTCTTGGCTAGCTGTAACTTTCCCTACAATTTTGAGCGAGATCTTTTTAGCGCCGCGATACGCCTTGGCGCCGGCTAAGATCCTATCCAAACCGTGCCAATGCGTAAAATTAGACGCTACAAAGATTATCCTAAGATCTATGACGCGCTTTTGCCTTTTTACAAAACTAAAAGCGTTTTCATCTATGCCGTTTGAAAAAACAAAAAACGGCTTAGCTCTTAAGATCTTGCGCTCTTGCAAGGCGGCAATCTCCCCCGTTACCGCAACAAACCCACGCACAAAATTCAAATAAAACAGCGACAAAATGCTTTCAACAAAAGCCTTTATTTTGTTTTTTACGCCACCGCTTGCGGATATTTCCATAATCTCGTTCGTATGATGCTCGGAAAATATTTTTTTGCCGTATTTAAGCGCAAAGAAAAAGGATGAAAAATCAGAATTTGCGTAGCGTAAAACAATCAAATCATATTTATTCAAATCAACCGTTTTTGCAAGTAGGTAGTATCTAAAAAGCTTCCTAGCTATCCGGTCTATGGCGGGGTGAAAAAACGGCGCGGGGCTAACTAAATGCAAATTGCCATATGTGCCGTTTGTGCCAGAATTTAAAAGGATAAAGTCCATATCCAAGCCAGCCTTTGCGGCTAGAAGCGCCTGCTCTTTTAACTTTTTTTCAACACCGCAAATGCTACCTGATAAAAAAATATTAATGTGCGCTACTTTCAATAATTTCCTTTACTATTTTTTCACACGCTCTGCCGTCGCCGTATAGGGGCTTAACCGGCTTTGAAACGCTTTTTATTTTTAGATAAGCATTTATCATACTATTGCCCCCCCCCCCGACCAGAACATTTGCGCCTTCATCTACTAGCTCGCTCCATTCTGTTTCATCTCTTGCAACAACGCAACGCTTACCAAAAAAATACGCTTCCTTTTGCAAACCGCCACTATCGGTTATGGCAACTGAGCAATGCAAAAGCAGCCAGATCATCTCCAAATAGCCAACTGGATCTGTGACGCAAATATCGCCGGTAGAAATTCCAAAAGCATCAAGCGCGCCTTTTGTGCGTGGGTGGAGCGGCAAAACCACTTGCTCGTGCTTTGCAATTTCACGCAAGCCGCTAAAAATACTTTCAAGACGCGCTTTATCGTCCGTGTTTTCTGCTCTGTGAATGGTAGCAAGCACAAAGTTTGAGCTAAGATCTAGCCCCGGGCGCCTTGCTTTTTCTTTGTAATACAGGGCGCCGTCAAACATCACATCGCCACTATTTACAACGCGCACGCCAAAATTTCCAAAGCCCTCACGCTCTAAATTTTGCACGGCAAGATCCGTAGGGCAAAACAAAAACGCGCTTAGTCTGTCGGTTAAGATCCTGTTTATTTCTTCTGGCATTTTCATATTAAAACTACGCAAGCCCGCTTCAATATGCGCGATTTTTATATGCAACTTAGCAGCAGTAAGCGCCGCGGCTAGCGTTGAGTTTGTGTCGCCATAAACTAGCACAAGATCTGGTGATAGCTCTAGCATAACGCTCTCTAGCGCTTCCATCATTTTTGCCGTTTGCGCCGCGTGGGAATTTGCCCTGATGTTTAGCTTAAAGTGCGGTTTTGGAATGTCTAGCTCGTCAAAAAATATATCGCTCATATTAAGATCATAGTGCTGACCGGTATGGATTATAAACTCTTGTATCTCGGTGTTTTTTAGCGCCCGGCTAAAGCTTGCCGCCTTTATAAATTGCGGCCTGGCGCCTAAAACGGTTGCTATCTTCATTCTATGCCGCCAAAAACTTCAAGCCATTTTGCGTAGGCAATCACTCTCCAAAACTTACCGCTGTAAGCTTGCTTGCCGCTTATAAACGCATCAAAATCGCTCAAGATCTTTTCATTTATATACTTGCTTTTTTGCGCCGCCAAAGCTAGCTCGTCCCGCAAAAAAACGTGATGCTTTTTAAACCAAAGCGCTTCAGGCGTTGCAAAACCTATCTTATCTTTTCTAGATGAAATGATTGCCGGCAAGATCTTAGCCAAAGCTTCACGCAAGATCCGTTTAGTTTGCCCACGGTGAATTTTACGCGTTTTATCAGCACAAAGCAAAAACTCCACCAAGCGATAATCCAAAAACGGCAACCTAGATTCAACGGACGAAAACATAGAATTCCTATCTTCATAGTGCAAAAGCGCCGGTAGGTTGGTGTGGAAGATCTGCGCTAGGGACATTTTGGCTAGGTTACTGCTGCGCTCTCCATAATCTATATACGGGAATTTAACGTCTATGTTTTTAAATAAATCCGTATTTAGCCACGCGCTCTTTGCGGGCTTAACTAGCTTTTTTATAAACGCCGGCAGTGTGTAAAACAGCGCCCTGGCAATCAAATAAAACTTTGAAATACCGTGCATCTTGCTAAGGGCTGCTACTTCTTTTGTAAATAAGCCAAACTGAAACTTCACCAAGCATTCCGACAAAAACGAGTAAAAATATTCATTGTAGCCGCCTAAGATCTCATCGGCACCCTGACCGTCTAGCATAACCTTTATGCCAAGATCTTTCGCCCTTTCAAACACGCAAAATTGCGCAAAAATGGACGTTGAAGCATAGGGAACATCTTGCGCGTATATGGTTTTTTTCAAAAAATCCGCATCAAGGAGCCTATCTAGATCTGGGTAGATCTTATGGCTTGCGATGTTTTTTTGGCTTGCCACACCATCTATAAACAAGCTCTCGTCTATGTTTTTATCCGCGTAGCAAGCGCTAACACAGTCTAGGCGCTTATCGCTCAAAACATCATCTGCCATAGAAACAATGGACGAGCTATCAAGCCCACCAGATAGACAAGATCCAACACTCACATCCGCCCTAAGCCGCAAAGAAACAGCGGATCTAAAAAGCTCCAAAAAGTCTGCGGATCTAGTCTGCGGCTCATACCACTTGCTGATACTATAAGAATTAGCTTGCAAGTCGTAAAGTAGCTTTTCGCCCGCGCACAGCTGCTTTATGGATCTAAAGAATGTATTTTGATTGTAGTCTATCAGCGCGTTTTGCAAAAAGTTATACACAGCTTCTTCATCAACGCACGCGTCAAAGTTTTCAAGGGCTACAAACTGCTTAATCTCCGAGCCAAACACAAAAAAATCACCTATTTTTGAGTAGTAAAAAGGCTTAACGCCAAACCTATCCCTAGCGCAAAAAACGGTTTTTTGTAGTTTGTCGTAAATGGCAAAAGCCCACATACCGTTTAAGCGCCATAAGCAATCTTGCCCAAAGAAATCATAGGCTGCTAAAATAACTTCCGTATCGCCAGCGGTTGTGAAGGCATAGCCCTTATCTAAAAGCTCTTGTTTTAATTCTTGGAAGTTGTAGATCTCGCCGTTATATACAATCGTGTAGCGCTCCAAATAAGACATAGGCTGATTAGAACAAGCCCCAAGATCTACGATAGAAAGCCTGCGATGCCCAAGCGCCACGCCATCATCTACAAAAACACCCGAAGAATCTGGCCCCCTGTGCTTGACGGCGTCAAGCATAAGCGGCAAGTAGCCCTTTGGTATAGGCTTATTAGCTAGTATGCCTGCTATGCCACACATTTATAAACTTCCTTATAAGGGCATTTGGCAAATTCAAAACGCTTGCTACGTATTTGTTTATAGGGCGCATCTTTAGCCCTAATAATAAATGATGCCCCCCCCCCGCAGCTATTTTTTGAAAAAACCTAAGCAAGGCTATATTTAGCGTGTTATAAACGTTGGTGCTAAAATCTTGCCTACCGTCAAAAAACCCATAGCGCGTCCAGATGCTGTAAAAATTCCAAATGCTAAGATTTGAGTTTAGAAAATCTAAGCCTAATTTAAAATCCGGCGCATACGTATTGTCTTCTAGCGATAGCTCGTAAATGCCAACAAGAGAGAATAAAAACCCGTCCAAAACAAGGCTTAGCGGATAAGCCGCGTATTCTTCAAAATAGACCTTGCCATTATGCGTGGCTCTTACCCCGCCGTTTGCAATATCTATCCTATACATATTAGCACCCGCGCGCGCAAGATCTAAGTATTTGCCGTCCCTTGTAAAATGAAACCACCTAATCAAAAGGCTTATAATCAAGCCTTGCGCCATTGCAGAAACCCAGCCGCTTTTAAGGAGCGTTTTGCCGTTGTGCCAATTAAAATTATAAGGCCACTTTTTGGCGCCAATACCACCCGCGCTATGATCTAAGCAAGACGCTTCAATCCAAGCAACAGCCGAAGAAACGCGGTTTATAAAGATCTCATCGCTAGTTTCTAAAAACTTTTGAAAGTTCAAAAGCCCATAATACGCAAGATAAGACGGATTCACAAAAAAACCATCATCATAGCGCGTTAGCAAAACGCCCGCGCTATCTATTTTGTATCTCTGCCCTAGCGCAAGAGTGCCTATTTGCCAAAGATCTTGGCTATAAAAAACATACTTGCCTGCGTGTGAATAATCATCGTTTAAGCGCACATCAACATCTTGGCAAAAATCTTTGAAGTAGGTCATTATTTCCAAGCTTTAACGTAAGAAAACCAACCAAGCTTGCCCTCAAAACTTTCCAAAAAGCCCTTTGGCAATAAATACCCAATAGGCCAAAACATCCATTTCTGAACAAGCTTATTAAACACATACACGTATCGAAATTCAGACATCATAGATCTAAGCTCATCGTTTGAATACATATCGCCCTTTGGGTTGCCAAAGCCATCAACGGCATTTAAAAGCTCCTTTCTAGACATACCAAGATAGCGCGGGTGTATAAACGGTAGCATATTGAAGTTCCACATACTAAGCAAGCTGTTTTTATGATAAAACATCATTATTAGGCGCCCCCCCCCCCGCAGGACTCTATAAGCTTCGTTTATCGCCTTTTGCGTGTTTGGTGTGTGATGCAAAACTCCCATTGAGCACACGCAATCAAACGTGTTATCTTCAAACGGCAACTCTTCAGCATTTGCAACAAAAATATCCCCGCTAAGCCCCAAAGATCTAAAGCGGCTTTTTGTTATATCCACAGCCGTTTGCGTAATGTCTATTCCCGTTACAAAGGCCCCGTTTTTTGCGTAATGGCTAAGCACATAACCGTTACCACAACCTATATCCAAAACCTTTTTGCCACTAAAGCTCGGATACTCGTGCAAGTTATAAGAAAATTCCAAACTCTCGTTTTTTTCTCTAAAGGCATCGCCTTTTTTGAAATACATTTCGCTACCAAATTCTTCATTAATGGCGCTTGAACCTACCGGGTTTTTATCCCAAAACTCTTTAACATCGTCAATCGTAATACTCAGCTTATATCCTTTATAAAACACCGCAACATCTAGTGCAAGCCGGAAACATTCCAACACGCCTTAGCGAGCTTCTAAAATCTTTCATTTTTTTACCATTCCAAATACTTCCAAAACTTTCTTTCATAATATTTCCCATCACGATATGAAAACAGCGCGTCATAATAATCACATCACCGTTAGCCATAAACTGCGCCTGCTCCCAAGGGACGCGACAGTGATCCCTTGAAAATATTTTTTTAGGATCCGTAAAATACATTTTTGCATCTTCAGCACTATTAAAATAAGGAGTTTGTATAAGATGAACCCCCCCCCCTTGCTTAATAATTTTTGCCGCTTTCTGAAGATTTTCATACATCAGATCATAATCAATTGTTTCAGGGAAAATCGAGCTAATGCACGTTGGTGTGGCGCGCGCTATATCGCCAAAGTATTTGTTGTGTGTATTTGCCATATCCTGCGTAACAAAATTCAAATGAGAAAACGCAACTTGCGTTGGGTGGATCTTAATAACTTCACGCGCAAAATCTTCCAAATGCAAGTAATTCCAATCCGACACAACGTGATTTATCAGCCTTTCTTTTATGCCAAGATCCTTAGCCCTTAAAAAACCTTCAACGGCATTGGCGTAAGATTTGCCACCCCCGCCTCTTATTTTGTCGTGAATCTCTGCTGTGCCGTCTAAAGAGATAGAAAGCGTATCAAGCCCGGCTGAAGCTAGGTCGTCTATTTTTTTAGGAAGCAAAAGCCCGTTTGTACCAACTTGCGTTTTGCAACCCTTTTTCTTGGCGTATTCAATTGCCGCTGGCAAATGCTTCCAAAGCAAGGGCTCGGTAGAAATAATGGCAATCACCGGGCGCACGGGGGCTAGCTCATCCACAATGCGCTTAAAAACTTCAAGCGGCATATCCATATTCGCCGAAAGCATGTTAAGCGTAAATTGTGTATCCGTTTGGTTTTGCCCCACATCGCACATCTTGCAAAACAAGTTACAACGCGAATTGACTATTATATAAACCATCTTAGGCCACAAAGCGCTACTGCCTAAAAGGTGGCGGTTTATCTTTAGCCTAACGTATGGCACTAAATTTTTTAATTGCATCAGGCAAGCTCTTTTTTCAAAATAACAAAATCGCCGTCTTTCCACTGCGTGCCATTAAAAGATCCGTTAACAATAAGCTCAAAACTATCCCTTAAATACCCCGCCATACTTTCCGTGCTGTGCTTTTTGTAGACAAGATCTTGCGCCGCTGCTGCAACGCCTTCGTAATCTTTTATATTGCGTAATAGATCTTTAATCTGCCTTATTGGATCCCCAAGATCTAGCTCCACATAATGCACGTTTTCTTTAAAGCCCATATCAGAAAATCCATAAGGCGCCACACAAAGCAAAAGCGATTTGTTAGCCGGGATCTCAAAAAACTTCCTAATAGCGGTTTTGTATTGGCTACCATCGGTAAAGGAGATCTTAGACGTCGCCAAATGCTCTTCAAAAATAAAGTTATAAAGCTTCATCGTTACGATGTTTGAATACGGCTTAAGCCCCAACCTATTAAAAAGCGAATACGCAAAGTTATGGATCCTGCGCGGCATAGTGATCTCTTTTGCTTGCTTAACCTGCTCTCTTAACGCCCGGCGCTGATAATAAAGCACGCCCTCTACGGAAAAATCGTATTTTCTGTGCTCTAGGCAAGAGTATCTAAATTCACTAGGTGCAATGGTATGGTAAAAAGAAATTGTCCTGTGCTTATACCTATTTACAAACTCGTAATAATCGTCATTTAAAAGCCCTACGTGCTTTTCTTTGTCTATGCCGGGGAGATCTTTCATCGCAACTAAATATTGCGTCCCCATACCTATATAATAAGCGCCCTGTTCTTCGTAGGCCTTCATAATGTACGTCGGAAAATTGTGAAAGTCAAACATTTCCTTAAAGACGAGGTTTGTATTTTTCAAAGACGCTATATCCCTAGCAATAGCCGGCAAATAATAAATGTGTTCTATTGGGTAGTGAATAAACCTATATTTTCTGTATTCGTTTAGGTATTTTGCGTTGATTGGTTGGGTGGAAAAATACGGAAAGCAAATATCATCAACGACAATATCAAAGCCACCGTGCCTTTCTATGTAAGCGTTCAAGCCCTCTTTTAGCGTTTTTTCATCGGAAAACCCTGGTCCAAAAAAATAAGCGTTTAATTTTCTAAAGATGGTTAAATAGTTTCTATCTGTAGGGTTTAAATACTCATTGTAAGCACCGATGTAAAGTATCCTCACAAAAATCCTTCGTTAAAGATCTTATCAATCACGCTAAGTCCGCCTAAAAACTCGCTTGTATTCACCTGCGCGTAAGCTTGTGGCGCAAAGTTTTGCGCGAGCAATTCTATCTTTGATTCTCTGAATTTTGCCGCGTCTTGGTAGCCACCCGCACCCCCGCCATACATATACGCCCCGCACCCCGCCGCGCGCACTAGGTCAATTAGCAATTCATTAGAAGAAGAGCAAAAGCCAAAGCTTGAAGCAAACAAGATCTTGCCGGCTGTCTTAATCCCAAAGCGCTCACAAATGGCAAGAATGGCCTGCACGTTATACTCCGCCACGTTTTCTTTGGCGCATTCAACTAGCCCAAAGATAAAATCCGCGTGCTCCTTAAAATGCGGCGCGCGCGCGTAATTTGCCTTGAGCGTTTTAACAGCCTTTGCGCGCCAAGCTTCACCGGCAAAAAGCGTCTCGTTTATTTTCCAAAGCCCACGCGGGCGCACAATTGGCGCGGTTAGCCAAGCCTTGCGCCCGGCAATGTTTATCGCCACGCGGTTTGTGTATGTGCCGCTGCCCTTTTTCTCAAATTGCACGCTGTCTAAAAACACAAAGCGGTCGGCGCGGCGAATCTTGTCAAAAAACCCAAGCCAAGGGAAAAAGTTTGGCTGATGAATGGCGCAAATCATCTAAAAAGGCTCATAATCGCAAGATCTCTAAGCTCGCCGTCTATAAAAGCGTGGCGCCTTAGCAAGCCCTCGCGCACAAAGCCAAGCCGCTCGTATAATCTCGCCGCGCGCGTATTAAAGTCAAAAACATACAGGTAAATTTTTTGCAAGTCTAGCGCGCCAAAGCCGTAAGAGATAAGCTTGCCTAAGGCGCGGCTGCCGTAGCCTTTGGACGTGTAGGCAAGATCTATGCGCGCGCGTAGCTCGGCGGTTTTGCTTACAAGATCTATGCCGTATAGCCCACAAGATCCAATAAGCTCATCGCCCAAAAAAATGCCAAAAAACACCGTGCTTGCATCGCGCCTTAGGGCGTCAAACCACTCCGCGTGGCTTTTAAAATCCACCGGCTTATAGCGGGCGCTAAAGCGCACAAGGTCAGCGTCGTTAATAAGCTCAAAAAGCCGCGCAAGATCTTGTTCGCCCCGCACCGCGCCAAGCCTTAGTGCGCTTTGGTTGGCGCCGCTGCTTAGCGCTTCCACGTGTCTTCCAAGCGGATCTTATAATCCGCGCGCGTGGCGGCGTATCTGTGATTTGGCGCAAACGCCGCGTCTAGCCCCGCTAAATACGAGCTAAGCATTTTGTTAAGCGGTTGTTCGTAGGTGTTGCCCCCCCCCCCGGAGAGATGAAACGGGTGGAAAAGCACCTGTATAAGCCTTGTGCGCGATGTTTGCAAAAAGCTTTCTGGGTCTTTGTTTCTGAAAGAAAAGCAAGAGTCGCTCATATAAATTTCATCGCTGAAAATCCGGCTGTCATACGCGCTAAGCAGCCCCGTGTTTTCCAAATAAATATTATGAATACTGGGGCTGTGCATACTAAAAGACGCCACGCGCTCTTGCGTTAGATCTTCTAGCATTTGGCACTCTTTTTGTAAAAGCGCGGTTAGCTCAAGCGGATCTGCGGCGTTATAAACAAGCGGGTCAAAGTGCAAGCCAACCTCTGCGCGGCTTGCCATACGGCGCAAAAGCCCGCGTGAATGCGTGCTAAAGGCGTTGTAAAGTGGCGAGGTCAAAAGCACGTAATAAGTGGCGCGAATCCCAAGATCTACCTCACGCTCAAAGAGTTCGTAGGCAATATCTATGGACGCGTCTATGTCGTGGCGCAATAAGATCCCGTGCTTTAGGCTTTGAAAGTCTTTGATTTGGTGCGTTTCATACTTAGCGATTGTCTCTAAGTAGATCTCTTGTTTAAACATATTCATAGCTATCCTTAAAAACGCAAATTGTAACGCTTAGGGGTTTAAAGGCGCTAGGCGTCTTAGCTCTTTTGCTGGCGTGCCAGCGTAAATGCCAAAGGGGGCTAGATCTTTAGTAACCACGCTGCCCGCGCCCACAATGCTTGACTTGCCGATTGTTACACCGGGCAAAATAACGGCATTTGCGCCTATCCAAACGTCGTCTTCTATGACGACCTTTTTGGCTGCAATCGTGCCCTTTGTGTGAAGCGCGATGATGTTGCAAAGCTCAGAATTATTCGGCGATGAAGAGCAAATCACGGTAACGCCCGGCGCAATCGCCACGCGCGCGCCAATTTTAAGCAGCGGCTCGTAATCATCAGAGACGATGAAGTTTTGATTAATCACGCTGCCATCTCCGATGAAAACGCCCGTCATTGCAAAAAAGATCTTGCGCGTTTTGTTGTCCGGGTGATTTGCGCCCAGCCAGCGCAAGAGTTTGTCCGGCAAAGCGCGCGCGGTTTTTCTGATTTTTTCATCGCTCATATCCGCGTAATCAAACATTAGCTCGTTAATTATTTTGCTGTTCGTCATTTTTATCTCCTTTTAGCTCCCCAAATGGTAGGACGTAAAAGCCTGAATATTCTTTCAAAAGCTCGTCTTTTGTGGCGTGCAAAACGTCCTTGTTTGCTAGGCTGATGAAGTATTTATACTCCCGCTGGCTTGCCGCAAATTTTTTCTTAAACCTATACACGCCGTCTTGGCCAAGCCACGTCCCGCCCCAATTCCACCATTCATAGCCAGCGCTTGCTGCCTTTTGCATTGCGGTAAAAATCACAAGCGGCAAGGCTTGAAGGCTTCTAAATTCTTCCACCACAGCTGGCGTGAAATACTCAACCGTTTTGTTGTAGTAAAAAACAAGCAAGGCCGCCACCGGCTCGCCGTTTAGATCTGCTGTAAAGATCTCGTAATCCGCTGTGGGCGTAAAAAACTCCGGCAAACGCGCAAAAAACTCCCGAGTTTTTGTCTGCCCACCAAGCTTTGAGATGTTTTGCTGGTGCGTTTGGTATAAAAAATCGCTAGCTGAATTATCCACCGCCACTCTCACGCCGGCGTTTTGCGCCTTTTTAATGTTGCGCCTTGCGCTTGCGTCAAGCCCTGCTAAGATCTCATCCGGCTTTGCAAGAGGCGTGAATTGCCCTATGCGCTTGTCCGTGTAGTCAAAGCGCGCAAGATCTTGCAAGGCGCTATCAAGCGGGTTTTGAATATACACGCTGCACGCCGCACGCGCGCTTAAGTCTTCGTAGTGCGCTTTTAACGCCTCAAAGGCTTGCTCGGCTTTGCTAAAGATCCCGCCGTTGCTGCCAAAATACGCAAGCGAATTAATCACGCGCCCGTATTTGCCACCCTTTGCCACAAGCGGCAAGGCGCCTTGTATCTCTCCGCCATCGTCTAGGGCTAGCGCATAAAGGCTTTGCGCGCCTAAAAATTCTTCCAAAAACCGCTTGTATTTCACGCTATGGTAAAAAAGGCTGTGCGAAAACTCGTGCAAAAATCGCTCGTATCTTTCAAAAAGCGGCTCATCAAGCGTTACAATTTTCATAAGATCCCTTGCGCTGCATAGGTTTGCAACCATTTTTCAAAGTTAATCAAGCTCCAAATAAAAAGCCGCCTGTTTTCCTTGCCGTCAAAGTGGCGCTGGGCGATTTCGCGCACTTTTTTAGGGTCTAAAAACTCATACATCGCCGCGTTTTTATTGCCGATGACAAGGCGCACAAAATCCACGCTCTGCCCCCTAAACCACGTGCTATCCGGGCTTGAAAAGCCCTGCTTTACACCCGCTGCGATGTCTTGCGGAATGTAATCTTTTACCGCTTGGCGCAAGATCTTCTTGCCGTCGTTTGTCTTTTGAAAGTAGGTGCTAGCCTTAGAAAGGCTGTTTTCATCAATTTTTACCACTTCCTGCAAATTAGCTAGCTTAAAATTAACGGGCAAGCTGCAAGCAAAATCCACAAGATCATTGTCTAAAAACGGCACGCGCGTTTCTAGCCCGTGCGCCATAGAAAGCTTGTCTTCAACCGTCAGCAAGCCGCGCAAAAAGGTCTTTGCTTCAAAGTAAAGAGAATGGTTGATGTAGTCCTGCGGCGAGTTATTTTTAACGTTTTTCTTAAAGACGTTTCTAAAGATCTCAATCGTCTGCACGTGCGCCACATCAGATCTAATAGGCTCAAAGAGTTCTTTTAGGTCGCGGTTTGGTAGCAATCTTTGCCAAAAAACGTAGTATTTGTTGATGTAATCGTCAAAATTCGTGCTGGCTGCGGCGCGGTAATACCGCCACGGATACCCGCCAAAGAGTTCGTCGCCGCCAATGCCGCTTAGCGCCACCTTGACAAAACGGCTAGCAAGCTTTGAGGCGTAGAAGTTTGGGTAGCTCTGCCCAATGCGCGGCTCTTCTAAATGATACGCAAAAAGCGGCAAGCAACGCTGCATATCGCCAGATTTTAGCACCATCTCGTAATGCTCGGTTTGGAAGATATAGCTAAGGCGCTCCGCGCGCGCGCGCTCGTCAAAGCTTAGCTCTATCCCGCTTGCGCTGCTTAGATCAAAGCCCACTGTAAAGGTTTTTAAAAGTGGCAATTTTGACGCCGCCACAGCCGTTATGCTGCCGCTATCTATGCCGCCTGATAAAAAACTGCCGATCTCAACGTCGCTAGCAAGCTGGCGCGAAACGGCTTGCGCAAAGAGTTCTTTTAGCTTTTTGGTAGCGGATACTTCATCTAGCGAGCCATCTTGAAAGAAGTTAAAATCCCAATAAAGGCTTTTTTTAAAGCTCCTTTTGTTTAGATCTAGCTCAATAAAAGATCCTGGCTCTAGGAGCCTAATCTCAGCAAAAAACGTCCTATCTGTAAAGATATTTTGAAAGGTAAAATACTCATAAAACGCCGCCTTATCAAGGGAAAAGCTAAGATCTTTATATTCTAAAATCGCCTTATTTTCGCTCGCAAAAATGAAAAACCCGTCTTTAAAGTAGTAGTAAAGCGGCTTAATGCCGTAGCGGTCACGCGCGATGAAAAACTTCTTTTTGCGGTTATCCCACAGCGCAAAGGCAAACATACCGTTAAATTCCTTGACGCAAGCCGTGCCGTAGTGAATGTAGGCGTATAAAATCACTTCTGTATCGCTTGAAGTTTTGAACTTATACCCAAGCGCGGCGAGCCTTGCGCGAAGATCTTGGTAGTTGTAGATCTCGCCGTTAAAAACAATCCAAACTTCGCGGGAGATGTCGCTCATTGGCTGATGCGCGGCGGGGCTAAGATCTATAATGCTAAGGCGTCTGTGCGCCATCATAAGGTCGTAATCGTGGAAGTTCAGCTCAGCCTGCGCACTCTCGTCTTCTTCGCACATCAAAAGCGGGGAAATGGCTTTAAAATTTCTGTCCGTTAGGTTTTGGTAAAACGAAACGCCAGGCGCGGATTTTGTCCCCGTGTGAAAATACAAATACCCAGCGTCGTCCCTGCCCCTGTGAGCGATTTTATCCGCCATAGGCCTTAATAAAGCCGGATTTACAAAGGGCTTATCCAAGCTTAACGCACCGACAATTCCGCACATTTCTTTCCTTTAAAAACCGTTATTCTACAAAAACAAGGCAAAAGTAAGCCCGCGCGGGTTTGGTAGCGCTTAGCGCGGCTAGATCTTGCGCGCTAGATCCACGCTAGATCCGTAACAGATCTTAGCGCCCGCGCGTAACGCGTTGGCTTAGATCTAAGCGCCAAGCGTGCGGATTGGCACTGGCAAGATCTATGCTAGATCTAGCACGCGCAAGATCTTACCCCTACGCGATGCTTTTTCTTTTTTTAATTATGGTAGGGGTAGATCTTGACTAGGATTTGCGCTAGATCTAAGCGCTTGTGTTTTTTCTTTTTTAAATTAGGGGGAAAGGGATGGTAGATCTTAACTAAGATCTGTTAGCTAGATCTAGAGTTAGATCTTGACTAAGATCTTTTTTTAGGGGGAAGGGGGCTTGAATTGCTGCGTCACGGCTCCCGTTCCCCTTTGAACCCCCAGCCCCCGACGACGCTTTTTAAAGGGGCATAGCTACGCTATGCAAATTAGAAAAAATAAACTGCATAGCCTTTGGCTATGCCCCTTAAGAAGCGTGCTGTGGTTTAGGGGTTTGGGGGAAGTGGGTGGCTCGCAACTTGACCCCCTTTCCCCCAAAAGAAAAAAAATACAAGATCTAATAGGCGCCTTAGAGCTAGCTAACAGATCTTAGTCAAGATCTTAGCCCCCAAGATCTTAGCCTTAGAAAAAACATAAGATCTAAACGGTGCTTTAGATCTGGCTAACAGATCTTAGGCAAGATCTTAAGTCAAAGTGGGTGGCGTAAAGATCCACGCTTGGTGGTGGCGGGCACGATTCGTGCAAGATCTCACACCGTAGATCCGGCTAGTTCTGCCTTAATAGATCCTGCATTTTCACAGGAATGCCGAGAATTTTTCTATACATATAGTAGTTCGTCAAAACCTTCTTGCCATAATCGCGCGACTCCTTGTATGGCACAAGCTCAATGCTTAAAAACGGGTCGTATTTGCCGCCTTTAAAGAGCTTGCTAACGACAAGCCGGTTTGTAAAACCGCTGCCTCCGTTGTAGGCGTAGGCAATTAGGAGCGGGTTTTTTTTGTAAATGTCGCGCAGGTAGTCGATGTGCGAAACGGCGTAGAGCAAGATCCTATCAACGCTAAAAAAATCCGGCAAATAGGCGCTTTCTTTTCTTGTTTTTGCGATGCTTCTTATCAAAAATGGCATCATTTGCATAGCGCCGATGGCGTAAGAATGCGAAAGCGCGCACGGAAAAAACCCGCTTTCTTGCTTTGCCAAAGCCAAAATTAACGCCTGATACTCCTTATCTAGCGCGGATAATTTCTTCTTCCACGGGTTGATGAAATACTCATACTCAAAGCGCTCTAGCCTAGAATAAACCGCCGCCCTAAAAGGCTCGGCGTGCGGTCCGCCAAGCTCAAGCAGCAAGTGCTTTAGATCTTGCTTACTAGCGCCGCGCAACCTTTGCAAAAAGGCGTCTAGGTAGAAAGGATCTTGCGTTTTTTTAAGCTCAAGCGGCTTGGATCTTGGCAGCGCGGGCGCGGCGGTTTTGTAGTTTGGCGGCGGGGCTAGCGCGGACTTTTCCCTAAAATAAACGGTGTAAAAGTTGATGTTTGTGCTCTCAGTAAGCCCAGCGCGCGGCTCCTTTGCGCCGGTGATAAGCCAAAGCCAGAAGTTGATTTTATCCTTGCCGCTTGAAGTTTTTGTGTGCTTTAGCGCCTGCTTTAAGCCTTTGATGGCAAGGGCTTCATTGCCTTTTTTTAGCGCCAGCATTGCGTAAAAAAACGCGGCATTTGCGCCAAGATTTTTCACGTCTAGCTTCAAAACCGAGCCGCTGATGGCATTTAGCGAAGTTTCAAGCGCAACGTGCTCGACGGATCTATCCAAATAATACCCCGCCTCAAGCGCGTCTATGAAACCACGAGAAAGCCGCACGTCTAACTTGTTTGCGCGGCATTTTGTACCGCAAAGGCTAAAGGCTTTTACGGCGGTTTGGGCGTTTGACGTCTTGAAATGCTTTGCGTCTGCCATATAGAATAGGATCTTAGCAAGCGCGGCGTCGGCGTCTTTGTAGCGCAGGGCTAGGACGATTTTATCGCTTTGCGAGAGCTCCGCCGCCTTTACAAAAGAAAAGCCTAGAAGCGAGCACTCAAGCGGAGCGCTCACAAGCTCTTCTGGGGCTAGCGCTTGGCATTTTAGGTAGTCCTTTAGCGCCGCGTCTTGCGTGATTTTTAGCAAGGCTTCCACGTGTGCGCGCTTAATGTCTTTGACGGAGTAGAAGATCTCTTGCGCCCGCGCCGCGTCTTGCGTGCTTTGCAAAAACAAAAGCGCGTAAAAATCCCTAGCCCTTGATGGCGGCTTGGACGCTAAAAACTCATAACTAACCGCATAAACAAAGGACGCAACAAGCAAAAAGGCTATGATTTTTTTCAAAGCATTAAACCAGCAAGCAGCCTATCGAGCGTCGTTAAAGCCAAAATGACAATCACGGGGGAGAGATCTATGCCAGAAATCACCGTCGGCAAAAGCCGCCTAAACCTTGCAAACACAGGTTCGGTTAGGCGCAAAAGGATTTGCATAACGGGGTTAAAAGTATCCACCCTAGCCCAAGAAAGCACCGCCGCAACAATCACAACCCAAATGTAAAGCCAAATGATTTGATGAAGCAAAAACGCCAAAGCGTCTAAGATTGCGTATAAAAAATTCATACCGTCTCCAAAAACACAAGTTTAGCCAAGCAGGCTTAAACCAGCGCGGATCTTAGCTTGGATCTTGCACACCGTGAGTGACTTTACGCAATGAGACTAGCGTTAAGATCTGTCAAGATCTTACGCCCAAGATCCACAGCAAACGGCGCTAAAGATCCTAGCCCAAGATCTAGCGCCTAAGATCTTCTCAAAACGGCCAAAGAAAGCTAAGGAGTTTTGTGCCCCAGCCCTTTTCTACCGAGCTTTCTACGTCGCCTTCGGTTTTGTAAAGGATCCTAGCGTCGGCAATTAAATTGGAATTTATCCTGTTTTGCAAGTCTATGTCGTAAGATCTTGCGACCCCGCTTAGCTGAATGACTTGCTTTTCGCCATTGACTAAAATTTCTTTTGAGCCTTCTATGAAATAATTGCCGTTTGCCATCACTTTGACTATCCTAGCGGCAAGGACGGTATTGAATTGATCCGTTCTATCATTGGATCCGCTGCCTTCAAAGCTTGAGTTTGTGTTTGAGTTAAAGCCAAAGGCCGTGGCGTTTGCAATGCCCTTTGCAAGCCCGCGTGCGGCGGCGTCTGAGCCCTCATAACTAAACTTTGCCGGCGCAAGGTTTGAAAGGTTTTTGCGTTCCACTTTTTTAGAGCCCTTTGTGCTAGAGCTTGCGCGCTCGGTGATTATGACGGTTACTATGTCGTTTATTCTCATCGCTTTTCTGTCGGAAAATAGGGGGTTATCGCCGCTACCATATAAACTGCCTAAATTTTCTACGTCTTCATCTTCAGCCGATGGCATTTGCTCCACGTATTTAGGCGGTTTAAAGCTAATCTCTGGGCTCAAAGGCTTTGTGCTGCACCCGCTAAAAACAAGCGCCAAAGCCAAAAAAAATGCGTATTTCATAACAACCTTTCAATCAAGCTAAGTCAATTAAACTACCAGCATAGCAATAACAGTTCCGTTTGCTTAAAGTAATCATTGTATAATCGCAAAATTTTTAATGAAAGGCTACAATGGAAGCGACGGAAACAACGAGCTTAAAACTACAAATCAAGAGCGATACAAAAATCGCAATGCGCGCAAAGGAAATTTTGCGGCGTGACACGCTAAGAAACATTACAGCGGCAATCAAACAAGTAGAAATTGACGAGCAAATCGAGGCTTCAAACGAGCGCGTTTGCCAAATAATGCAGGCGATGATTAAAAAAAGAACCGACGCCATAGAGCAATACATAGCCGGCAGACGCGACGACTTAGTATCAAGAGCGCAAAGAGAAATAGCCGTTATTAGCGAGTATTTGCCCGAGCAGCTAAGCGATGAAGATCTAAGCGCAGAAGTTGCCAAGATCATCGCAGATCTTGGAGCCGCTGGCATTGCAGATCTTGGCAAGGTAATGCAAGAAGCCAAGGCAAGAATAGGCGTAAGCGCGTCCGCGCAAAGGATCTCACAAGAGGCCAAAAAACAACTTTCATAGGACGCAAATGCCAAACGCTTACGACCCGCAAAACTCCGGCTTGCTTTATAAATTCTGGGAAGAAAACGGCTTTTTTGAGCCGCAAGACGCCGCCGGCGACAAAACATTTTGCATAATGATGCCCCCACCAAACATCACGGGGCGGCTCCACATCGGGCACGCGCTGACTTTTACTTTGCAAGACATCATCACGCGATACAAAAGAATGAGCGGGTTTAAGACGCTTTGGCAGCCAGGCACGGATCACGCAAGCATTGCGGTAGAAAACATCGTAGAAAAACAGCTAGCGCAAGAAGGGCTAACAAAACAGCAGCTAGGCAGGGAAGAATTTTTGCGCCGTGTTTGGCAGTGGAAAGAAAAAAGCGGCGCGGACATCGTTCATCAGTTGCGCCGGCTTGGCGTATCGCCGGCTTGGAGCCGCGAGCGTTTTACGATGGACGATGGCTTAAGCAAGGCGGTTAGAAAAGCCTTCGTGCAACTTTACAACGAGGGCAATATTTTCAAAGGAAACTATCTTGTCAATTGGTGCGTAAGGTGCGGCGCGCTATCAGACATCGAAGTAGAATACGAAGAACACAAGGGCAATTTATACTATTTAAAATACTCACTTGATGGCGAAAACGGCTTTGTAACCGTTGCCACGACGCGCCCAGAGACTTACTTTGGCGATACCGCCCTTATGGTAAATCCGCACGATGAAAAAAACAAGCACCTAATAGGCAAAACGGCTGTGCTCCCGCTCATTGGCACAAAGATCCCAATCATTGCCGATGAATTTGTTGATGAAAGCTTTGGTAGCGGGGTTGTAAAGGTAACACCCGCGCACGATCCAAACGACTACGAAGTCGGCAAACGCCACGGCTTGGAATTTAAAACTATCTTTGATGAGCGCGGGATCTTAAACAATCTTTGCGGAGATTTTTCAGGGCTTAGCGTTAAAAACGTAAGAAGCGCGGTTATAGAAGAGCTGCAAGAAAAGGGCTTTGTGGAAAAAATAGAGCCGCACGTTCATCAAGTGGGGCATTGCTACCGCTGCAACACAGTGATTGAGCCCTTTATTTCCAAGCAATGGTTTTTGAAAAAGGAAGTCGCGCAAAAGGCGATAGATCTTGTCAATGCCGGGCAAACAAAATTCCACCCGCAAGGCTGGAAAAACAATTACGACGCTTGGATGCGCGACCTACGCGACTGGTGCATTTCAAGGCAACTTTACTGGGGGCATAAGATCCCCGTTTTTTACTGCGACGCCTGCGGATACGAAACAGCAAGCGAGCAAGATCTAAGCGTCTGCCCTAAATGCGGCGGCAAAATGCGCGGCGATGAAGACGTGCTAGATACTTGGTTTAGCTCGGCGTCTTGGCCCTTTTCTACGCTTGGTTGGGGCAATGCGGGTAACCCCAAAACGCGCCCTGACGACCTTAAAAACTACTACCCAAATTCGCTACTAATCACGGGCTTTGATATTTTGTTTTTCTGGGTGGCTAGAATGCTGATGTTTGGCGTGCATTTTCTGGGGCAAGTGCCTTTTAAAGACGTTTATTTGCACGCGCTGGTTAAGGACGAAAAGGGGCAAAAAATGAGTAAATCCAAAGGAAACGTGATAGATCCTTTGGAGATTGTGGATACGCTCGGCGCGGATACTTTGCGCTTTACGCTTGCCGCGCTTGCCGTTCAGGGCAGGGATATTAAGCTTTCAAAAGAGCACCTAACGCAATACAGAAATTTTGCCAACAAGATCTTCAACGCAAAAAATTACCTACTCCTAAACACGCAAAACGTGCAAGATCTTGACGCTCCCGCCGTGCAAACGGGGCTTGGAAAGTTTATGCTACATAAGTTTTCGTGTGCTTTGCGCGAGCTAAAAACAAACCTAGATAGCTACCGCTTTAACGACGCGGCGCTGGTGCTTTACAAGTTTTTCTGGAATGACTTTTGCGACTGGGGCATAGAATTTGCCAAGGCAAGCCCGCAAAGCGTGCCAGAGCTTGCCGCCATTTTTAAAGAAAGCCTAAAAATGCTGCACCCGTTTATGCCGTTTTTAAGCGAAGAACTCTACCAAGAGCTAGGCGGCACGGAGCTTACAAAGCAAACGTCCATAATGTCCGCGCCCTTCCCAAGCACGGATTTTAAAGATGAAAAAACCGCAGCGGAATTTGAGCTAATAATTGAAGCCGTGCAATCGCTAAGGCGGGCAAAGGTGCCTATCGATATGGCAAACAAAACCGTCAAAAAGGCTTATCTGCTAACAAGCAAGCACATAAGCGAGCTAGGCTTAATCAAAAAACTAGGCAAGGTTGATGAGCTTGAAATCGTCCAAACCGAGCCAGATGGTTGCGTTAGCGATGTGTCGCAAAACCTAAAAAGCCTTATCCCAACGGCGGCGCTAGATCTAAGCGAAGTTAAAGCTAGGCTAAACGCACAAATGGCTAAGGCGCAAAAAGAGCAAGAAAAGCTTGAGCGTATGCTTGGCAATGAAAATTTTGTTAAAAACGCCCCGCCAGCGGTTGTGGAAGCAAACAAAAAAAATCTAGCCGAAACCCTAGCGCAAATTAAAAAATTCAGCGACGAACTAAAGCGCCTTAGCTAGCCGCGCACGCCCCCGCACCCCGCGCAAGATCTAAGCTTACAACCTTACTCTTGCGCGTCTTGCGCTTACGCGCGAACGGTTTGCGATTTAGCACATTTAACATTTGCGTGCTAAAATTTCGCGGAAGTTTGAGTGAATAAGACTAAAGGATTAAAAATGCCAAAGCATAAATTTCAGACGGAAGTCAATCAGTTACTAGAGTTAATGATCCATTCTCTTTACTCCAATAAAGAGATTTTTTTGCGCGAGCTCATCTCCAACGCCTCCGACGCGCTGGATAAGCTAAAATTTCTAACAATCAGCGACGACAAATACAAAAACGTTGAATTCGCGCCGAAAATCGAGATTAAATTCGACGAAAAAAACCGCAAAACGCTCACCATTAGCGACACGGGCATTGGAATGAACGAGCAAGATCTAATAGAAAATCTAGGCACAATCGCAAAATCGGGCACAAAAAATTTCATTGCAAGCCTAAGCGGCGACAAAAAAAAGGATTCTAGTCTCATCGGGCAGTTTGGCGTGGGATTTTATTCGGGCTTTATGGTGGCGGATAGAATCGAAGTTACGAGCAAAAAAGCAGGCGAGGACGCGGCGTTTTCGTGGGTGAGCGACGCAAGCGGCGAGTATGAGATAAACCAAGCCCAGCGTGCTTCACACGGGACAACGATTGTCCTATATTTAAACGATGAAAACGGCAAAGAATTCGCCAACCGCTGGACGCTAGAGAGCACAATTAAAAAATACTCCAATCACATTCCATTCCCGATCTTTTTAGAATTTGAGGAAAAAGAATACGACAAAGACGGCAAAGAAACGGGCAAAACGCTCAAAAACGAGCAAATAAACGCCGCGAGCGCGCTTTGGAAAAGACCTAAAGCAGAGCTTAAAGACGGCGATTACAATGAATTTTACAAGACAATCAGCCACGATTCAGACGAGCCAATGCTCCACATTCACACAAAAGCCGAAGGCACGCTTGAATACACCACGCTTTTTTACATTCCAAAAAAAGCGCCCTTTGATATGTTCCGCGTGGATTACAAGCCAGGCGTGAAGCTTTACGTCAATAGAGTTTTCATCACCGACGACGAAAAAGAACTGCTGCCAACGTATTTGCGCTTTGTGCGCGGGGTCATAGACTCTTCAGATCTCCCACTAAACGTCAGCCGCGAGATCTTGCAGCACAACAAGATCCTAAGCAGCATAAGATCAGCAAGCGTCAAGAAGATCTTAGACGAAATTGCAAAAATGGCGGAAAACGCGGACGTCTACAAAGCCTTTTGGGGTGAGTATTCCCGCGTGATTAAAGAAGGGATCTACCAAGACTACACCAACAAAGACAAGCTCCTAGAGCTCGCTAGGTTCAAATCGCTAAACAAAGAAGGCTTAATCTCGCTCAAAGAATACAAGCAAGATCTAAAGGAAAAGCAAGACGCCATCTACTTCATCACGGGCGAAAACGAATGGACGCTAAGGAATTCGCCGCTGCTTGAGGGCTTCAAAAAGCAAGGAATTGACGTGCTAATTTGCGATGAAGACATAGATGAGATTGTGATCCCATCCATCGGCGAATACGACAAAACGCCGCTAAAAGCCGCAAACCGCGCCACGAATGAAGCGGCAGAGCTTAGCAAAGACGACGCCGAGAAAGCAAAGCCCGTCATAGAAAAGATCAAAGAAGCGCTGAAGGACAAGGTAAAAGACGTCAAGGCTAGCACGCGCTTGCAAGACTCGCCTTCTTGCGTTGTGGCGGACGAAAACGACCCGACGGCGCAAATGCAGCAAATGCTAAAGGCGATGGGGCAAACGGCAAATCTCGATGAGATCAAGCCGATTTTGGAGATAAACCCTCACCACGCCATCGTTACAAAACTAGCGGCGCTAGAAGATAAGGATCTAATCGCCGCCGTGAGCGAAATGCTCCTAGCGCAGGCAATGCTCCTTGATGGGCGTCAGCTCAAAGATCCAGTGGTTTTTGCAAACACGCTCAATAAAATAATGGAAAAATCACTACAATAGCCCGCAAAAAGGCTGTGCTTGGAATCTGTTTTTATTCAGGTGGGTGAATTTCACATAGCGAGCGTGCCGACGCTCATTAGCACCGTGCTAGGATCTTGCGTGGCGGTTTGTTTGTTTGACCGCCGCACGAAAATCGCCGCGATGAATCACTACCTTTTGCCCTTTGGAATAAATAGCGTTCCGCCGCTTAAATGCGGCGACGCTTCTTGCGAGGCGATGATTAGCCAAATGCTCGCGCGCGGGGCGACGGCAAATGCCATAGACGCTAAGATTTGCGGCGGGGCAAACATAAGCCGAAGCGGCATAGAAAGTATGAAAATAGGCGAGAAAAACGTTCAAATGGCAATCGACGTCTTAGGCAAATATCAGATCAAGATCTCGCATATGGACACAGGCGGCAACATCGGCAGAAAGGTCGCTTTTAACACGCAAACAAACACGGTCGATGTGAGCTACACAAACGCGCCGTAAAGTATTTTTAAGATAAAGTGGATAAAATTCCGCTTTCTTGGCTAGATAGCTCAGCTGGCTAGAGCGGTGCTCTCATAAGGCACAGGTCGGGAGTTCGAGTCTCCCTCTAGCTACCAATCTTGTTTTTTCGTTGTAGCAGTCGCGCCGCACACCGCGCACCGTGCTCCTTTAGAGCGCTTTTGAGTTTAGCCGTTTAGTTTAGCTTTTTTGGCTTGGCGCTAAACCTATGCACGCGCTAGTTTGTTGCCACCGCCAAGATCTTAGCAAACGCCGCACAAGAGCCACATTTGCAAAGTGATTTATTTTAAAAACCCCTTGACAAACACTGAAGTTTTGTATAAAATCGCGTTTTCTTTGCATTCCGGATTAGCTCAGTGGTAGAGTAGATGGCTGTTAACCATTTGGTCGCAGGTTCGAATCCTGCATCCGGAGCCACTTAATCACCCTTACTTCTTGCGCTTTCAACTCCTGATAAGCCAGCACAAATGTTAGGATCTTTCAAGGCTCCAGCCACACCCCCGCACCGGCTACAAACCGCCAAGATCTTAAGCACTTACGCGCCAAAGATCCATAGCAAACGGCCCTAAGATCCTACGCCCAAGATCCGTTCAGATCTTACGCCTAAGATCCACCCCGCCAAGCCAAGTGCGCCTAAAAGCTTATCTCGTCAAGATACGCGCGCACTTCATCTATGGCCCATCTGCTAGCCACTCTGGAGAGAGCACCTTAATGCAAGGCAGGTAGTAGTAAATAAGCGGCTTAATCTCCATCGCGCTTGTAAAATTCACTTCAAGTTCCAAAGATCCGTCGCCATCTTGCCCGCTGATGCGCTTTGCGGCCTGCGCTGAAAATACTTCGTAACAGATAGATCTAAAAGCGGCTGTAAAAATTATGCCCATATTTTTAGAGCTTCAAGAATGTTCCAGGGCTAAACCCGCACTTTTTTACGCAAATACACTCAAAAGGTATGTAATTTTGGCGCTCTTTTTTGTATTTATGTCGCGTAACATTTCTGCAACACACCAACACACCAAGGAGATCTTATGATAAGACACAACCGCAAAAGCGCACAGGTAGATAATGAGATTTGCGAGCTAGCTAGCCTTTGGATACTTCGCGTTATATTCAAAAGCGGCAGACAAAAGGAATTCTTAAGATCCGCGGGCGCTGGCCTTCTTGAATTTTTAGGCATTAGCGCGGATAAGCCAAGCGAGGAGGATCTAAGCGCGCTTAGGCAGAGATTAGCCGCGCTTGAAAAAGCCCCCGCGCACTGCGCCCTAGCGGATCTAGAGCACAACCTAGATCTCTTGCAAGAAAACCTAGGGCTTAGCAGCGCCGAAAGGGATATTTTGCGCTTCGGGGCAATCCTACAAAACTACGAGCTAATCTCAGACGCTTGCCGCCTGCTAGGAGATCTAAGTAACCGCCAAGCCGTAAGAGCCATTTCTGAGATCTTAGATCTAGATCCCGCCAGCGTGCAAGATGCATTCAAAAACGACGGGATCTTTGCTAGATCGGAGCTTGTCAAGCTAAATGGCTATTCAGGGCATTTGTATTCAAAAATAGAACTCTTAAACGAAAGCTTTATAAACGCGCTTTTTGTAAGGTGCGCTAGCATTGACGAGCTCTTTGCAAGCGCCATCAAACCTTGCGGCAGCACGGATCTTACTCTCAAAAACTACGCTCACATAAAAGAAGATCTGCAAATTTTGCTCTCATTTTTAAAAAACGCCGTGCGCAAAAGACAAGCGGGCGTGAATGTGCTTTTATACGGGGCGGCGGGCACGGGTAAAACAGAGCTAAGTAAGGTGCTAGCCAAAGAATTGCGCCTAGCGCTTTATGAAGTCACCTACGAAAACGAACACGGATATGCGGACGAAAAAGACAGGCTAAAATCCTACCGCCTTGCGCAAAGCCTTTTGCAAGCGGGGGCGAATTTGCTAATGTATGACGAAGCCGAGGACGCCTTTAGCACGAAAAATGACGCGCAAAGGCAGCGCGGCAAGGCCTTTGTGAATAGGGCGCTAGAAACAAACAAAGTCCCTACCATTTGGATAACAAACGATATTTACAGTATGGACGATGCCGTCGTTAGGCGTTTTAATCTAAGCCTAGAGCTTGGCGTGCCAAACGAGCGTATGCGCGCAAAAATCATCAAAAATTACAGCGCGAACCTAATCGGCAATAAATTAATCAGCAAGCTGGCAAAAAACGAGTTCGTCGCGCCGGCGCTTGTGAAAAACGCAAGCTTTGTCGTATCTAGCCTAGCCCTGCAAAACAAAGCGGGGGCGTTTGAGCGCGTGATAAACAACACGCTAAAAGCGCAAGGCCACCGCGAGATAGAGCAAGATCTGCGCCAAGAGCAAGACGATGGCTTGCCTAGCAGCTACAACCCGCGCTTTGTTAATTCTAGCTGCAATTTAGGCGCGCTAGTAAGCGGCATCAAGCAAAGTAATAGCGCTAGGATCTGCCTTTATGGCGTGCCGGGCACGGGCAAAAGCGCCTATGCTAAATTCATCGCCAAAAGCCTAAAAAAGCGCATTATCGTCAAAAAAGGGAGCGATCTTTTGTCTATGTGGCTTGGTGGGACGGAGAAAAATATCGCTCAAGCGTTTAAAGAAGCGAGTTCTAAAAAGGCGGTGCTCGTGTTTGATGAAGTGGATAGCTTTTTGCAAGATAGGAGCGCGGCGGCAAGGAGCTGGGAAATTACGCAGGTCAATGAAATGCTAGTGCAAATGGAGAGCTTTAGCGGGATTTTCATCGCCACGACGAATTTGATAGACAACCAGACGCCGCGAGCCTAAGGCGCTTTGACCTAAAGCTTGAATTTGGATATTTGCTGCCTAGCCAAGCGGCGGATCTATTCAAAAAAGAATGCAGCGGCTTGAAGCTAGACCACAGCGCAGATCTTAGGCAAAAGGTTGCCAATTTGCAGTTTTTAGCCCCTGGCGACTTTGCGAGCGTAAAAAGGCAAGCCAAATTTAGGCCAATCAAAACCGCGCTGGACTTTTACGAAAGATTGCAAGCCGAAGTGAGCCTAAAAGCGCTGAGCCAAAACAAAAGAATAGGATTTTAAAAAGGGGGGGGGCGTTAGATCTTAAGGGCGCAGGGTGCAAGCGTGGTGCGGATCTACGAGTTAGCAAGCGCTAAAAAGGCAGCTTCATCTAAGATCTCCGTGCCAAGATCTTGGGCTTTAGATAGCTTCGAGCCCGCGTCCGTGCCGCAGAGCAAATAGCTTGTTTTGGCGCTAACGCTTGAGCTAACCTTGCCGCCGAGCTTTTCTATTAGATCTTTAAAATATTCGCGCGGGCGGCTAAGCGTGCCTGTGATGACAAAGGTTTTGCCGCTGAATATGGCGCTTTGCTCTTGCCCGCTTAGATCTAAGCCTAGATCCGCGCCAAGCTCGCCAGTGCTAGATCCGCTGCCGTGCGCACTTGGCGCGATGAGCTCCAAAAGCCTTGAAACAAGCACGCTATTAACGCTCATAAAGCTAGCAAAGGAGCGGCTCATTTCTTCGCCAAAGCCGTCTATTGCCAAGAGATCTTCTTGTGCGGCGTGCATAAAATCCGTGCCGAATTTTTTGCAAATTTCTTTGGATGCCACCGCGCCGATGTGCTCTATTCCAAGCGCGTTTATGAAACGGTGGCAGGGCGCGCCGCGCGTGGCGGCAATGGCGTCAAGCAGGTTTTGCGTTTTTTTGTCTTTGAAACCTTCTAGCGCCAAAAGTGCTGCGCCTTGCAAGCTGAAAAGATCTAAGATGGAGCGCACTAGCCCCTTTTCGTATAAAAAGCGGACGTTTTGCGCGCCGAGCCCGTCGATGTTTAGGCAGTGCTTGCTCGCAAAATGCACGATGGAATTAATCACGCGCGCCTTGCAGTTTAGGTTTTGGCATTTGATGAGTATGCCCTCGTCTAGGAGCTCGCCGCCGCAAACGGGGCAGGCGGTGGGCTTTTTGATGAGCGTTTCTGCGCCCGTGCGCGCTTCTTTAATGCTTGCCGTGATCTTTGGAATGACGTCCCCGCTTCTTATAATAAACACCTTATCGCCTAGTCTGATGTCTTTTTTGGCTATTTCGTCAAAGTTATGCAAGGTCGCGCGCTCGACCGTCGCGCCTTCAATCTGCACGGGCTCCAAAATTGCAACGGGCGTAACAACGCCGCTACGCCCAACATTGACTTCTACGCTTAAGATCTTCGTGGTTTTTTCCGTCGCGGGGAATTTAAACGCCACCGCCCAGCGCGGGGCTTTTACGGTGTAGCCAAGGCTAGAGCTGGCGCTAAGATCATCAAGCTTAATTACCATACCGTCAAGAAGCAAGTCGATTTCATCCCGCTTTTGAATGAGCTCGTCATAAAGCGCGGCGATTTCATCTTTGCCCTTGCAAAGCCGCCTGGCAAAGGGCGCCTTAAAACCAAGCGCGTAAATAAAATCCATCGTGGCGCTGTATGTTTTTAGATCTAGGCTTGTTTCTCCAAAGCCCCAAGGCTGAAAAATGAGCTTTCTCCTAGCCGTAACGGCTGGGTCAAGCTGGCGCAAACTCCCGCTAGCGGCGTTTCTTGGGTTGGCAAAGGGCGGCTCGCCCGCGGCTGTGCGCTCGGCGTTGATTGCGTCAAAATCGGAGCGCTTTATCATCACCTCGCCGCGAATTTCAATAAGCCCCGTGTAGTTAATTTCAAGCGGAATGCTTTTGATTGTCTTTGCGTTGCTTAGGATCTCTTCTCCCACAAAGCCATCGCCGCGCGTTATGGCGTTTTTGAGCCGCCCGTTTTCATACACCAAGTTTAGGCTAGCGCCGTCGAATTTTGGCTCGCAATAAAACACGCTCTCATTCGTGCTTTTTGCTAGGCGCGCTAACCACGTATTTAGCTCTGCAAAATTAAAAATATCCTCTAAGCTCCACATTCGCTTAAGGTGCGCTAGCTTGCTAAAGCCCTCTAGCAAAGCCCCGCCGACCCTTTGCGTAGGGGAAAGTGGGTGTGCGCCGTGCGCGTTTTCATACGCCACCACGCGGGCATAAAGCGCGTCGTAATCGGCATCGCTGGCGATGGGGGCGTCATAAACGTAATACGCCGCGCCCCAAGCGTTTAGCGTTTTTACGGCGTTTTCGTATTCGGCTTGCGTCATTTAAAGCTCTCCACCAGATTTTTTATCACCAAATTCCAGCCATCGACCATCACAAACAAGATGATCTTAAAGGGCAGCGAAATCATCACAGGCGGCAGCATCATCATCCCCATAGACATCAGCACCGACGACACGACCATATCAATCACCAAAAACGGCAAATAAAGCAAAAAGCCAATTTCAAAGGCGGTTTTTAGCTCGCTAATCATAAAGGCAGGCAGGAGCGTCGTTAGCGAAATTTCGCTTTCGTCCTTGATATTTTCTTGCTTTCTAATCCGCAAAAATAACGCCAAATCCTTCTCCCGCGTGTTTTTAATCATAAAGGTTTTAAAGGGCGCAACCGCTTTGTCAAAGGCTTCTTCGTAGCCGATTTTTTCTTGCATATAGGGCAGAATTGCCGCGCTGTAGCTCTCTTTGGCGGCTGGCTCCATAATGAAAAAGGTCAAAATCAGCGCCATAGAAATAAGGATAGTGTTCGGCGGCATTTGTTGCGTGCCAAGCGCCGTGCGCAAAAAAGAAAAGATGATTAAAAGGCGCGTAAAGCTCGTCATCATCATAATGAGTGAGGGCGAGAGCACCAAAAGCGTGATGATTACAACAATGTTAAGGCTTTGCACCAGTTGCGTTGGCGTTTGCGGGGCGTTTATGCGCAAATCCACCGTTGGGATCTGCACCACTTCAGCGCCTAACGGGAGCGCGCCAAAAATGCCAAAGGCAGCTAAAGCGCCAAAAATGGCAAGCCGCGTGAAGCCAAAAGTGCGCGGGCGGGCAAGGATCTTGGCGGGGCTAGGATCTATGCGGCTTGATGAGATCTTAGGTGCAAGATCTAAGCCTTTGCGACTAGATTTTAGATCCAAGCGTGAGGCGTGGCTAGATCTAAAATCTAAAGCCCTGCTAAAGATCCAAGATCTAAGATCCGCCAGCCCGCGCCAAAGATCTAAGCCTAAGATCCAACGCCGCGCTCCAAAGATCCAAGATCCAAAACGCCTAGCCAAAGATCTAAGATCTAGCGCGGCTCGCAACGATCCAAGATCTAAAGCTAGCCAAGATCTTAGGCTGTGCGTCTTGCTTTTAGATCTAAACCAAAGCCCCGAGATCCAAGATCTAAGATCCGCCAGCCCGCGCCAAAGATCTAAGCCTAAGATCCGCCACCAAGCGCCACCGCCGTGCGACAAAGATCTAAGCCTAAGATCCGCCGCCAAAGATCCAGCCCCAAACCACAGCGGCGCAAAAACCGCGCGCAAAAAACGCAAAGCCGCCATCACCTATCCAGCACGGACTTTTTAGCGGGTTGCTTTTCGTCCTGATTTTTGCCGATGAACTGAATATCCACGCGCCTATTTTGCGCTCTGCCCTCGGGGGTGGCGTTGGTGGCAATTGGCTTAAACTCGGCATTTGCGCCAGCAGTTACGCGCGCGGGATCTACCTTGCGCTCAAGCAAGACGCGCGTTACATTCACCGCGCGCGCCGCAGAGAGCGTCCATTTGTCCGTAAAGCTCGCACCCGCGGGCAGGGGTTGGTCGTCCGTGTGGCCGCTTATATTAATGTTTATATCGTTTGGCAGGGTGTTGATAATCATCGCAATGCGGCGCAAAAACAAAATGGCGTCTGAGTTGTAGATCTCCGCGTCTCCCGGGCGAAACAGCAGCGCCGCAGGCAGGCGGATAATAAAACCATCTTGCGCTTCTTCTACGTTCACAGCTTGTTCGCCACCGTGCTCTTTGATGATCTCATTAAACTCAGAAATGGTAACGGTAACGCGATTGACGACGTCGTCTGTTTCTTGCTCATCGACAATCGGCGTGGCAAGCTGAATGCGTTTGGGGCTTTCTTCGGTCATCGTCCCGCCTTCTAAAACGCTCATCGCGGCATTTAAAGATCCAAGCGCCTCATTAACCTTGCGCCTATCGATGGTGCTCATAGAAAGCAAAAGAATGAAAAACACCAAGAGCAAAGACATCATATCCGCAAACTGTTGCAGCCAGCGCGGGGGGCAGCGCGGGCATTTGGGGCATTCTTGTTCTGCTGCCATTATTCAAACTGCGTCGTGCGTTGTTTTGGCGGTAAATACGCCATTAGTTTGGCCTCTAGCGTGCGCGGGTTATCGCCCGCTTGGATAGACATAATGCCCTCGACGATGAGCCGTTTCATATTTTGCTCGTCCATACTTCTGATGGCAAGAATGGACGACGCAGGCGTGGCTATCATCGTTCCTATCATAGATCCGTAAAGCGTGGTAATAAGCGCAACCGCCATCGCAGGACCAATCGACGATGGGTCGTTCATATTAACAAGCATCGCAACAAGCCCAACGAGCGTCCCCGCCATTCCAAACGCCCCAGCGGCTGAGCCCCAGTTATCCAGCATTTGGAAGTTGTCTTGGTGGCGTTGCGCCATTTTACTCACGTCAAGCTCTAGCAGGGTTTTTATAACGTCTGGCTCGTTACCATCAACAGCCATCGATAGCCCCTTGCGCAAAAACTCGTTTGGCTCGTTATTGACGTCATTTTCAAGCGCTAAGATCCCATCGCGCCGCGCCTTTTGCGCGTATTCAACAAGCTTTGTGATGATTTCAGGAATATTAAAAGTTTCAGGTTTAAAAGACTTGCCAAGCAAGGATAAAAAGAGCTTGAATTGCTCCATTTTGTAGGCATACATCGCAGCCCCAAGCGAGCCGCCGATAACAATCATCGCCGATTGCGCGTCGATATACGGGCTAATCCCCACGCCAAGCACCATCGCGCCGACAATCATTACCCACATAATCACACTGCCGATAACACTACCTAAATCCATAAGACCTCGCCTAAAAAAGATTTGTCTATAATACAATCTTTACTGTTAAAAGCTAATAAAGGTTTTATATGAAATATTCCGTCGCCATCCTAGCTGCGGGCGCTGGCACAAGAATGAAATCCGCCCTGCCTAAGGTGCTGCATAAGATCTGCGGCAAGGAGATCCTTTCATATATAATAGAAGAAGCGCTAAGCCTTAGCGACGACGTGAGCGTCATCATCTACCACCAAAAAGAAGCCTTGCAAGAGTTTTTGAGCGCCAATTACCCAAGCGTGCGCGTGGTGGTGCAAGACCACTCCCGTTTTCCAGGCACGGGCGGGGCGGTGATGGGCTTAGATCCTAAATACGAAAACGTGCTGATTTTAAACGGCGATATGCCCCTTGTGCGCGGGGGAGAAATCCAAAAAATGGCGGGGGCAAAAATGGCGATTGCCGCTATGCGCCTTGAAGATCCGCAAGGCTATGGGCGCATTATCACATCTAGCGATGGCGAGCTAGCAGGCATTGTAGAAGAAAAGGACGCCACGGAGCAGCAAAAAGAAATCAAGCTTGTTAATGCGGGCGTGTATTTTTTGCACGTTAGCTTTTTGCGTGAAGCCTTGCCAAAGCTAAAAAACGACAACGCGCAAGGGGAGTTTTACATCACAGATCTTGTGAAAATAGCCGCGAGCGCGGGCGAGAAAATCGCCGTTTTTGAGTTTGGCGCGCAAGATCTAGCGGGGGTCAATTCTAAGCTAGATCTAGCGAATGCTGAAGCGATAATGCAAGCGCGCATTAATGCTCGCCTTATGCAAGCGGGCGTCATTATGCACTTGCCGCAAACGATTTTTATCAGCGCGCAGGCTAGCTTTGAGGGCGAATGCGAGATAGAAAGCGGCGCGGTTATTAAGGGGCGCTCGAAAATCATTAGCTCTAAGATCTTAGCCGGAAGCGTAATTGAAGACGCCGTGATAGAGCACTCAAGCGTTGGCCCTATGGCTAGGATCCGCCCGCAAAGCCACCTAAAAAACACGGCGGTAGGGAATTTTGTGGAAACCAAAAACGCGCGGCTAGATGGCGTTAAGGCGGGGCATTTAAGCTACCTAGGCGACGCGGATCTAGGCAGCGGCACGAACGTGGGAGCTGGGACAATCACCTGCAATTACGACGGCAAGCAAAAGCATAAAACCATCATTGGCAAGAACGTTTTCATCGGTAGCGACACGCAACTTGTAGCGCCTGTGAGCGTGGCTGATGACGTGATAATCGCCGCGGGCACGACGGTTACGGACGATATCCCAAGCGGCAGCCTTGCAATCTCGCGCACAAAGCAAGCAAACGTCAAAGACTTTTTCAAGAAATTTTTTAATGCTGCTAAAAAATAAGAAGATCTTACTAGGCGTAACGGGGAGCATTGCCGCTTACAAGGCGCTAGAGCTCATTCGCCTTTTTGTTAAGGCGGGCGCTAGCGTGCGCGTGGTGGCAAGCAAAAAGGCGCTGCGTTTTGTAGGCGTGCAAAGCTTTGAAGCACTCACGCGCGCTAAGATCTTAACGGACAAAACGCAAAGCTGGGCTGGCGAGCTAAACCATATAGATCTAGTCAAATGGGCGGACGTTTTTGTGATTGCCCCCGCCACCACAAACACCATCGCAAAGCTAGCTAGCGGCGTGGCGGATAATGTGCTCTTAGCCTGCGCGGCGGCTTGCGATAAGACGCGCGTCTTAGCGCCTGCTGCAAATACCAATATGCTAAACAACCCGCAAAGCCTTGCAAACAAAAAGCTCCTAGCCCTTAGCGGGTATAAAATAATTGAGCCCCTTTGCGGCGAGTTAGCCTGCGGCGTGGAAGGCTTTGGCAAGCTAGAAGATCCGCAAGAAATATTTTTTGTGGTCGCGCGCGAGCTTTTGAAGGAGAGCTTTTGGGAGAATAGACCCGTCGTGCTAAGCGGCGGCGGGACGCTTGAAAAAATTGACGACGTGCGCTACATCAGCAACGCTTCAAGCGGCAAAATGGCGGATAGCCTAGCGAAAGCGGCATATTTTTTAGGCGCTGATGTTTTCTACGCAAAAACTCATCAAAGCCTGTTGCCAAAGGGCATTCACACCTACAGCGTCCAAAGCGCGGCGCAAATGCAAGAAGTGCTAGAACAAGCCCTGCGTGAGGCAAAAAAAGGCGTGCTTGTTGCGCCGGATCTCCTAAGCGCGCAAAATGAGAAGATCCTAGTGCAAAAAAAGCCGTATTTTTTCAGCGTGGCGGCAGTGAGCGATTACACCCCCGAATTCCCACAAAAAGGCAAGCTAAAAAAGGCAACGCTTGGCGCACGCTGGGATCTAGTCCTGCGCCAAAACCCAGACATTCTAAGCGAGCTAAATAAGGACGGGATCTTTAGCGTTGGCTTTAAAGCGGAATTCAACGCCCCGCGCGCCCTAGAAAACGCCCGCGCTATGCTTGACGCCAAAAGCCTTGACGCCGTTTGCCTAAACGTGCTAGGCGGCGCGGTGCAATTTGGCTCAGAGCACACGGAGATTAAGCTCATTGAAAAAACGGGCGAGCGGAATTTGAGCGGGAGCAAGCAAGATGTGACGTTTGAAATTCTAAAGGCATTAGCGCGTGAGCCCTAGACACATCGCAATCATTATGGACGGCAACGGGCGCTGGGCGAAAAAGCAGGGCTTTTTGAAGCGTATGAAAGGGCACGAAGCAGGTGCTAGCGTTGTGCGTGAGATTACGTCTTTTTGCGCGGGGCGCGGCGTTGAATGCCTAACTCTCTACGCCTTTAGCACGGAAAATTGGCAGCGCCCAAGAGAAGAAGTGGAATTTTTGATGAATATGCTTGGCTCATTTTTAAAGCGCGAGCTAGCAACATACCACCAAAACAACATTCGCTTTGAAACGATTGGAGATCTAAGCCGCCTTAGCCCCGCCCTTGTGCGCCAGATCCAAGCCACCAAAGAAGCCACGCGGCAAAACAGCGGGCTACAGCAAGTGCTAGCGATAAATTACGGCGCGCAAGACGAAATAACCCGCGCCGTGCAAAAGATCCTAGCAAGCGGGGCTAGCCCTAGCGCGGATACAATCGCCGCAAACCTTGACACCGCCGCGCTGCCGCCCTTGGATATGCTCGTGCGCACGGGCGGGGAGCTGCGGCTTTCTAACTTTTTGCTCTGGCAAGCCGCTTACGCTGAGCTTTTTTTCACGCCGACGCTGTGGCCTGACTTTACCGCCGCTGAGCTAGAAGAAATGATGAATAACTTTGCGCTTAGATCTAGACGCTGGGGCAAGGTTTAGCGGGCGTAAGATCTTTGGCTTGCTCTGAGATTTGCGATAAGATCTTGCCCGCGCCAGCGCTAAGATCTGCGCCAAGATCTTGAACGCGCCCGTGGGGGATCTTAAACCAAAAGACTATAAGATCCGCCACTTCAATTTAAGGGTAAAAATGAAACTGATCTTGCTAGCAGGGCTTTTTGTTATCACGCTGCAAGCTCAAAATTTAGGCTGGGGGGGGGGGGCAGGTAATAGTTTTGTAGCAGGTCCTTTATGGATAAAAAAGGGCTTTGTTGCCAGCGTTGGATACGGCTACGCAGCAATGACGCTAAAAACTAAAGCCACATACGCCAAAAAAGCAAAGAAAGCTCTTTTACAGGCTTTGCACCAAACATTAGCGCCGGATACAAATACAAAAACTTCCTTGTTTCTTTTACCTTTGAAAGCGGCGAGCTAAGAAAAGACAACGTCAGAATATATCAAAACAATATGCTTGACTTAGTCAATTTTGACGCCTTGATAGGCGATGATGAAAATAGCTTCATCATTCTTGGCGTGGGGCTCTCAAGATACCAGCTAAGCATAAAAGAAATAGATCTTAACGAGGATTTCGGTCTTGATGCCGTGCTAAGGCTTGGCGCTGGATCCGCGCAAAACTTAAGCAACAATACGTATCTATTCGCAAACTTCTTGTTTAGATACAGCCTAAAAGAGATGGAATACAGAATTAATTACGGTAGCACCAAGACAATTT
The DNA here is from genome assembly GCA_963542625.1 of uncultured Helicobacteraceae bacterium. GTDB lineage: Bacteria > Campylobacterota > Campylobacteria > Campylobacterales > SZUA-545 > CAUTXO01. The sequence goes on from CAUTXO010000001.1 coordinate 73,224, forward strand.
TCAACTTTAACAATCTCTTTTCGCTAGGCGCAAACATCGGCGTGGCGTTTTAGGGCTTAAATCTTTGGGGTTGGCGGCGGCTTAGATTTAGTGGCTTGACGGCGGCTTGGATCTAGGGGCTAGCTAGGATCTGGATCTTGTGGCTAGATCTTGGGGGGGTTGCCAGCTAGGATCTTGGGGTTTGACAGCGGCTTAGATCTAGTGGCTTGGTGGTTTAGATCTAGATCTTGGGGCTAAATCTTGGCGCCGGCAAGATCTTAGCAAGGATCTTAACGCTGACAAGATCTAGCGCCGGCAAAGATCCAAGCGCCAAAGATCTTGGCAAAGATCTTATCGCCAGCAAGGACAAGCGGCAAGATCTAACACCGGCAAGATCTTGGCAGAGATCTTAGCGCCGGCGCTGGCAGATCCTAGAGAGCCCCCCTAGCGCAAAACTCAAGCATATTTTGGTATTTTTACGGCGCCAAAAGGACGCAAAGGACGCAAATGGAAATTTACAACGCGGTTTTTGCCACGCTGCTTGGTGCTAGCGTCGGCTCGTTTTTAAACGTTCTTATCTACCGCCTGCCAAAAGAAAAATCCGTTCTCTACCCGCCATCGGCTTGCCCGTCTTGCGGGGCAAAAATCAAGCCGCAGCACAATATCCCCGTGCTTTCTTACATTTTTTTGCGCGGGCGCTGCGCTTCTTGCGGGGCAAAAATCGGCTTGCTCTACCCTGCCATTGAGCTATCCGGCGCGCTCATTTTTCTAGCCGCTTACGCAAAGCTTGGGTTTAACACTAGCGCGCTGCTTTACGCGAGCGTTTTTGCGTTTTTGCTAGCCCTAAGCGTAATCGATATAAAGCATTTAGTCGCCTACGATAGCCTGAATTTAGCAACGCTCACGCTAGCCGTTGCCGCAAGCCCCGCGCCCTTGCAAGCGGCGCAAAACGCTGCCTTGCTAGCCGGCGCTATGACCCTGCTGCGCTTTTATTTGTCGTATCCGCTCAAAAAAGAAGCGATGGGCGAAGCAGACGTGATAGTCTCCGCCACGCTTGGCGCGCTCCTTGGCGTGCAAGCGGCGTTTGTGGCGGTGTTTTTAAGCGCGTTTATTGCCCTGCCCGTAATTTTGGTGCGCCAATACGCCCTTAAAAAAGACCCGCAAATGCCCTACATTCCGTTTCTAGCCCTTGCGGCGTTTATTTGCTTTTTCTTGCCTTGCCCGCTGCCTTAAACGTGCGCGCCGTCATCGCTTACGACGGCTCAAAATTCCACGGCTACCAAGCGCAAAAGCACACGCGCCAAACCGTTGAGGGTGCTTTGGGCGCGGCGCTAGCGGCGCTTGGCATACGCACAAATCTCCTAGCTAGCGGGCGCACGGACGCTGGAGTGCACGCGCTAAGGCAAGTCGTGAGCTTTTCTCTGCCGCCTGTGTGGCAAGATCTCTCCAAGCTGCGGGGGCTTTTAAACAAACGCCTTGATGGCATTTATCTGCGCTCGCTAACTCTCACGCACGCGGATTTTCACCCGCGCTTTGACGCTAGATCTAGGATCTACCGCTACGTCCTAAACACAAAAAGCGGGGCGGTTTTTTTGCAAAACTACGCGCTTTTTTGCCCTGCGCTAGATCTAGGGCGCATAAACGCCGCACTTAGCGTTTTTTGCGGCACGCACGACTTCGCGCTTTTTAGAAAAAACGGCTCGGGTGAAAAAACAACAACGCGCACAATCCACAAAGCCTACGCCTACGCCTACAAGGATCTAATCGTCATAAACATAGAAGCCGACGCCTTCTTGCGCTCAATGGTGCGCCTAATTTGCGCGGCCGTGCTTGAATGCGCGCGCGGGCGGCTCTCCTTGGGGGATCTAAGGGCTCAGCTAGATGGCAAAAGGCGCGCCCACTCAAAACCGCTGCCGCCACAGGGGCTGTATCTAGCGCGGGTAAAGTATTAATTTACTATGATCCCGCCTATGGAATTTTCTGACGGATTTTTTGAATTTTTTTACCAAAAAACGGGCATTGTTTTTACGGATAACAAACGGACAGCTTGCGCTAAGATAGCCAAGTTTGCAGCGGATAAGGGCTTTGGCGCGGCTGAAGAGTTTGAAATGTCTTTGCGCGCCAAGCAAAGCCTGCTGCAAGAGTTAATCGAGCGCCTAAGCATTAACAAAACCTACTTTTTTAGGGAGATGAAAGGCTTTGACGTGTTTTTTGAGCTTTTAGACACGGGGCGCAAGGTGGATATTCTCACCCTGCCCTGCTCCAGCGGCGAAGAAGCCTACACGATAAACATTCTCCTGCGCAAACGCGGCTTGCAACACTTTGCCATAACAGCTTGCGATATTGACTCAAACGTGGTGGAAAAGGCAAAGGCGGGCGTTTTTGGCGAGCCGAGCTTTGAGGGCTGCGCCGACGCCAAAGACAAATACTTCACCAAAGAAAGCGACGGCTACCATATCCACCCGATCTACAAAAAAAACATCACATTTTTGCAAAAAAACATCTTTGACCCAGGCATTTCAAAGCTTGGGAGTTTTGACTTTGTGTTTTGCAGAAACCTGTTTATTTACTTTGACAAAGAGAGCAAGCTAAAGGCGCAAAGCGCTATCCACTCGCTCCTAAAAGACGGCGGCGTGCTGATAATGGGGCACGCTGACTACCCAGAAAACCACGACGGCTTTGAAAAGATCTATAGCAAAGGAATGTATTACTACAAAAAGCGTTAGATCTTACGCGCAGATAGCTTTAGATCTAGCGCGCAAGATCTTAGATCTAAACGGCATCAATGGCGCAAGATGATTTGCCACCTTGCGCCACAAAAACCTGTAAGCATTTTGCGCTTAATTTAACTGAAAATAGGCGCTAACCAACCATACTTAAACATTGGATTATAAGATCCGAACAAGTCGTCTAAATCATTGTCTTCATCTTCTTCTATTTTAGGCTTAATAATAACTTTAACCGTTCCAAGATCCTTACCGCCTTGCTTAACTTTAACCGTGATAGTTTCTGTTTTTGGCTCTTGGCTAGGATCTTTTTGCTTGATGTAATAAAAAACATCGTTTGAGTCTTCGTGTTTTTTGCTAAAAATCTCATAATTGGCGCCAGAAGTCATCTCAAAAACAAACTTCGCTTCGGTAAATTCTTCCTGTTTAATTGAAGAATCAAAAACATTAACCCATTTTTGGTTGCTGTTTTTTTCAAAATAAAACCGCCATTCATCGCCCTTTGCAAAATCTATTGGGACTTCTTTTTTTAGCGTATAAGTTTTTTCATTGCCGCCTGTTTCACCGGCGCCACCGCTTGGCTCTTGCGCCTTTGCTTTAATAGTTAGCGTTGCGCTTCCAAGATCCGTGCCGCTTGCAAGCTTTGCTTTGACTTGTATTGTTTGGCTAGCCGGTTGCGCGCTTGGATCTTTTTGAACAATGTTATAAAACACACGCCCTGTTTGCGAATTGGCTTCGGGCTTAACTTCATACGCATCGCTTGCCCCATCAAACACTAGCGCTGCTGCTTTAAAATCCGCTTCACTCAAGCTACCGCCAAACAAATCAATCCATTTTTTATCCGCATCAGTTTTGTAGTAAATGCGCCACTTATCGCCCTTTGCAAACTCAAGCTCGGCATCTTTCATCTTTGGAAGATCTTTCACATTTACCTTAAACGTAACATCATTTTGGCTAAGCCCCTGCGTAGTTTTTGCTTTTAGTTTAAGATTATAAACGCCCTTTTGCGCGCTAGATTTCACGTGCAAAAAATCGCGCCCAGATCTACTCACAACAGAAAACAAGCCGCTTTCATTACCGCCAGAAATCACAAAGCTACCATAAAAACTAGCAGCGCTCACTAGATCTTGAGCGTTTTTGGTTAGGTCGTAAAAGTCGCTTTCTATCCCGGCGTAGGCGGTTGCTTCTACCGCCTTATCTTTCATTTGCGGTGGCGTGTTAAAGCGCTTTATCTCGTCCTTGCTAACGACAAAATCCACGCCCGTCTTAAGCTTGGCGCTTACGTACCTAACAAGCCCCAGCCTTTCTTGCTCGTTTTTTACGTCAAGATCTGCTATTTGCGCATAAAGCCCACCGCGCGCGCCAAGTGCATCAAGCGCTGCTTCTAGCGTTTGCGCCCCGGGCAATTTGGCGCTAAGATCTTCATACAAGGCGCTTAGCGCCTTGCCGTCTTTTTTGGCGGCAATCTCCAAAACTTTCTGCAAAGCAAAGGCCTTTTTATACGCTACAAGATCCAAGAGAGTATCCGCCTGCAATTGCGCACCGCTTAAACCAAGCGCGCGCTCTAGGCTAGAGCCACGCCCAAAGCCCGCAAGATACGTTAGTGGCGTTATATTCACCTGCGTTTGAGTGGCGTCCAGGGGCAAACTAAGAAGCTCGGCGCTAAAAGCATCGCCCGTGTCAAGGTCAATGCCGCCCTTAGCCACAAGCCTTTTGCCCGCAAACTCATCTTTCCACTTAAAACTTAGCGCGCCGTTTTCGTCCGTTAAGCCAAGCTTTTCTTGGCAATCAAACCCAAGCCCCGCCGTGCAAACTTCCGCACCGCTTATCACGCCGTCTATAACCTTAACATTTATAAGGGCTAAATCTTTGCCCCCCCCCCCGCCGGAGCTAGATCCACCGCAGCCAGCAAAAATCAAAACCGCAAGAAGTAAAAACTTTTTCATTTTGTTCCTTTAAAGTATGGTAAGTTGTCGTCTTTATTTGGTATGCCATCGCCATCGATGTCATCGTCGGCATTTAAGCCGCCCGTGTCTTTGCTAAGCGGGTTAAAAAAATCCGGGCGCGAATCGCCATCTGTATCTAAAAACGCCGCGTTTGTGTATGGAAAATCATCGTAAGCGCCAAGCGCCCTTGATGCAAAGTAAAGGGCTTGATTTCTTTCTTTAACCGTTGTAATTTTTTCAGCCACGTTTTTAACCATACCAGGCTCATTTAAGCTGCCCCAAGATCTTGCCAAAACCACTAAAATCTGATTTTTATCAAGCGTTTGCGGGAGTTTTTCCACCGCTTGGCTAACCAGCCTTAAAAGATCCTTTGCGCCGGCCTTGTCTTTGTTTGCAATAAGCGCCGATAGTAGCCCGCGCTCAAACTTATCATTACGAGCGCTAAGATCTATCTCACCAAGCGCGGTATTTACAAGGAGTTTTACGCTTTCAATATCACCAGCGCTAAAGTTAAGCCCGGCTTTTATTTTGTCGTTAATGAGCCGCACAAGAGCCTCAAGGCGCTTCTTTGCAAAAAACTTGCTCAAAAACACAAGATTTGCCACGCCGTCTTTGTATGAGTTTGAGCTCGCCGTTAAATTCAAGCGGTTTATTAGATCTTCTAGCTTTGGCTTTAGCGCGCCAAAGTCGGCGTCAAAATCCGCGCCTAGGTAAGAAAACAAATTGTAGTAGCCTGTTAGTTTGTATAGCGGCGCGTTAATTTCATCAAGCACGCTAAGCGCGTAGGCGTAGATCTCTTGCGCCAAAGATTTATCTCTAGCTTTAAGCGCATAATAAATAAGCGTATTTAAGCCGTGATCTTTATTAAAAAAGATCTCTTGCAAGTCGCCGTCTTTTTCAACTTCGCGCGGTTTCCAAGTCACGTTGCTGCGCCCGGCTTTAATATTGCTAAAAAGCTCCTTGATAAACTCTATAAGTTTAGATTTATTAATGGCAAGCAAACTAGCCGCGGTGTCAAGATCCCCGTATTCTTCAAAGCTTGCGTAATACCTAAGCACGTCCGGAGCTTTTTCCCCGTCTTTAACTAAATACTTGCCTGGAAAATACTGCGTTAAATAATCAACGGCTTGTTTTGTCTTGCCGTCTAGCACCATAGCCGTTGCTAAACCACGGATCAAATACCATTCTTTTGTTTTGTCGTCGTTTAAATTGCTAGAATCGTCTAAGCTAGGAGTTGAAGCAAACCCATCAAGCGCTTCTTTTAGTTTTTGCTTGTCGGTTAGGTGATTAAAGGCATCTAAAAAATAATCGTAATAACCCGCCCACATTCCGAGCGTATCAATACTCTTTGCATAATTAACTAGGAGTTCGCCTTGAGCCTTAAACTCTCCCCCCTCCCCGGCTGCAAAAAGTGCGGCTTGTTTTAAGAAAAGATACGCGTTTAAAACGCCCTGCCCCGCGTCATCTGCTGGCGTTTTTCGCACAAAATTAGACGCCTCTAGAAACACCTTTTTAGCGCGCTCCATCTCTCCTGCTTGCAGCAGCTCTTTTACGGTATCTCTAAACGCCACAACAAGGCGGCCGTAGGCGGTAGAATCCGTAACTATTTTTGCGCTTATTTTGTCCAAAAACTCCAGCGTTTGCTTTTGACCGGGCTCATCGTTTATGGCGTATCTAAGCTTGAGAATTGCCAAAACGGTATTAAAATCCCCGGCGCTAATATGCATAGCGCCAACGGCTCTCACATAACCTATAAAGCTTTCCATAGCAAGATCTAGCGCCCTTTTAGCAAGTGCGTTTTGAGCATTTAAAACAAATATATTTCCAAGAGAAACAAGAGCGTTAAGCTTGTGTGAAGTGCTGAAAATATCATCTTTTACCGTATCCACAGCTTCTTTGAAAAACCCAAGCCTAGCAAGCGCTAGGGCAATATCGCTAAAGATTGGATCAAGCACGCTGTCATCGTAAGTATCCGCCGTAAGCTCCATCATCTTAGCCACAAAAGAAACGTTGCTAAATGTGTAATACTCGATTATCTCTTGATTTGTGTGCAAGATCTTGTCGTCTTTTTCCACATTCTGAATAATCAAGCCATCAATATTCTTAATGTCAAGCGAAACGTCCGCGAGCGTTTGTTTAAGGTTTGCGTCTTTTAATTTATCCGCCAAAGCTTTAATTAAAGATCCATCATCTTTAAAAAGCGCGGCAAGATCCATCTGGCTTAAAGCCTTTCGTAGCTTGAATTTATTCACAGCGTGATAGCCAGCGCCATCTTGCAAGGCGTCCGTTATTTTTGCGGCCACAAAAGCCAAATTATCACTTACCGTTTTTTTGCAAATCTCATCAGAGCAAGAGATCTTGTGCGTTTTGTAAAGATCCGCAAGGCTTGCTTCAATGCCTTCTTTTAAGTCTTTTTCTTGGATTTTTGCGTAACTTGGGGCGCTTAGGTAAAAATCAAGTTTATCCTTTAGTTTTTGAGCGTCCGCAAAGCCTAGCGCGCGCAATTTTTCAGCGCTAATACGCTCAAGATCCAAGCCGTCTAAAGCGCTGTTTGTTAAATTTTTGCCGCTTAGGGCTGGCGTGCTAAGCAAGGTTAAAAGGATCTTAGAATACTTCTGCCTTTGCAACGGATCTTTAGCATTTGGCAAAAGCCTTACGCCGCTTTGAGCCAAGGACGTGTAAAGATCAACTTCTAAGCCCTGCGTTTTGTTTGACGCCAAAAAAACGCGCATAGGCAAAAGCTTGCTAGCGCCATCTAAACCACCGTTTGAGCGCAAAAAGCATTTTGTTAGATCTTGGGATTTTGGAACGCCTGGGATTTCAAACGCCCCTTTAAAATCCGTTTTTTGCCCGTAGTAATACTTGCCGCTGCAATACAAAGAAACATTTGCGCCGTCTGCATTGCTAACCCTGCCGCTAAGGCTAATCATCTCTTGTTTGCCGCCGCTTTTTGAGCCCGAGCCCCTACCAAAACAAGAGCCTAAAACAAGAACAGCCATCAGTAAAATTAAAAAAGAATAACTTATTTTACGCATAATAAAACTCCAAAAAATGGCGCTAATTCTATCATAACTTAATTACAAATATCATTTATAACTAGCCGCAAGCAAAAATCACCAAGAGCTTTAAACCCACTGGGCGTATAATGCGCGCAACTAAAAAGGAGATTGAATGAAAGTTTTTGTATGGATCTTGGTGCTGCTTGCTAGCGCGGTGGCTAATAGCGGCGCGCGGGCAACAAGCGGCGCGGGGGTAACAGGTGGCGCAATAGCAAATGGTAGCTTGACTGCAACAAGCGATGCAAAGGCAAATGGTGGCGTGGGGGCAAATAACGGCTTGGCTGCAACGAGCGGAGCGGGGGCAAAAAACGCCACAGGCAAAGAGCAAATCGTGCGCTTTGCTAATTCGCGCAACGTCGGGGAGATTAACCCGCACCTTTACTCGCCAAATGAGATGTTCGCGCAAAATATGGTCTATGACGCGCTGGTGGCTTACGACGAAAAAACGGGCAAGATCTTGCCATCGCTCGCAGTTTCTTGGCGCATAGAGCAAGGCGGCAAGCGCTACGTATTCCGCTTGCGAGAGGGCGTGAAGTTTAGCGACGGCACGCCTTTTAACGCGCACGCTGTTAAAGCCAACGTCGATGCCATTTTAGCCAACGCCTCCCGCCACGCTTGGCTTGAGCTTGTGAATGTCCTAAAATCCTGCCAAGTGCTAGGGGATCTTGACGTCGCCCTAGATCTTAGCGCGCCTTATGAGCCTACGCTACGTGAGCTTAGCCTGCCGCGCCCGTTTCGCTTCATCGCCCCGCACGCGATGAAAAACGGCGGCACAAAAGACGGCATCAAAGCGCCCATTGGCACGGGAGCGTGGAAACTAACGCAAAGCCGCCAAGGCGTGAGCAATACCTTTGCGCGCAACGAGCATTACTGGGGCAAAAAGCCCTTTTTTGACGGCGTTTTGGTGAAGGTGATCCCCGATCCAAACACGAAAATCATCGCGCTTAAAACGCATCAGGTTGATTACATCTACGGCACGGGCGAAATTCCGCTAGACGTGCTTGAAGCCTTGAAAAAAGACTACGACGTCATTGTTTCTGAGCCTGTAAATACCATCACGCTGGCGCTAAATTCGGCAAAATTCCCAACGAGCGACGTGGCGGTGCGAAAGGCTTTGAATTATGTGCTGGATAAGGACGAGATTGCGCGCGCGGTGTTTTACGGCACGCAAAGGCGGGCGGATTTTTTGTTCGACCGCAGCACGCCATATTGCAACATTAGCGCCGCTCCGTATGAATTTAGCGCGCAAAAGGCGGCTAAGATCTTAGATGATGGGGGCTGGCGGCTTAGCAAAAACGGCTTGCGCTACAAAGACGGCAAACCGCTTGAAATGGAGCTGGTGTTTATCGGGCAAGACGCCGCACAAAAGGCGATTGCTGAGATCTTGCAAGCCAAGTTCAAAGAGCTAGGCGGGCGAATTATCTTGCGCGCCGATGAGAGCACGATTTTTTACAAAAAACAGCGCACGGGCGACTTTGCCTTGATCTTTAATGAAACTTGGGGCGCGCCCTTTGATCCAATAGCGTTTATGGTTTCTATGCGCCTGCCTTCTCACGCGGACTATCAAGCGCAAAAGGGGCTAGCAAACAAGGCGCAAATTGACGCGGACATTAGCGAGCTATCCCGCACCTTTGATGAGAAAAAACGTAGCGCGCTCATTCAAAAGCTGCTCGTTTCCTTCCACGAAGAAGCCGTTTATTTGCCTATCACATACGCCTCGATTGTTTCCATCACAAGCAAAAAAATAGGCGGCGCGCAAACAACGCCATTTAAAAGCTACGTGCCCTTTGACCGCTTGTTTTTGAAATGAAAAAATACATTTTTAAGCGCGTTTTGCTGCTAGCGCCTATGCTTTTTGTGGTGTCGGCGCTTATATTTTTTATGCTGCGGCTAAATGGCACGGACGCCGTTACTAGCTATCTAATCGCGTCAGGGCTTGCGCCAAGCCAAGAAGCCATAGCGCAAGCGCGGCAAAACTTGGGGCTAGATCTTCCCATTTTGGAGCAATACGCGCGCTGGATAAAAGGCGCGCTAGCGCTTGATTTTGGCAAGTCTTTCATCACGGGGCGCGATATTAGCGCAGATGTAGCCTACTACCTGCCAAACACGCTCAAGCTAGTTGGCGCGGGGCTTTTGCTAACGCTTTTTGTTTCCATTCCGCTTGGCATATTAAGCGCGGTTTATAAGGATAAATTCGTCGATAACGCCGTGCGAGTTTTTGCGTTCATCGGCGTGTCCGTTCCTAATTTTTGGCTGGGCTTTTTGCTGATTATCTTTTTTTGCGTTAAGCTAGATCTCTTGCCGCCCTTTGGTGGCGAGGGCGCGGCGTCTCTTATTCTGCCCGCCATTACGATCTCTTTTATGTCAATTGCCGTCAATACGCGCCTAATCCGCGCCAATATGCTAGAAATTGCGGGCGCGCGCCACGTTTTATACGCAAAAATGCGGCGCGTTTCTAAGCTGCAAATCGTGCTAAATCACATCTTTAGAAACGCCGCGCTGCCCATTATCACAGCCATTGGAATGCACCTTGGCGAGCTAATCGGCGGGGCGCTTGTAATTGAAAACGTTTTTGCTTACCCAGGTCTTGGAAAATACGCCGTTGAAGCCATTGCCACGAACGATTACCCCGTCATTCAATGCTTTATTTTAATAATGGCGAGCGCGTTTATTCTGGCAAATTTAGTCATAGATCTTTTCTACGCCTACATAGATCCAAGGGTGCGGCTAAAATGAAAAAGCTCCTTTTAATTCTTAGCGTTTTTATCGCGAGCGTGCTTGTTGCCACCGCGCTTTTTGGGGATTTGTTTATTAGTCAAAGCGCGGAGACAATAGATCTTGCAAACAAATTCGCTCCCGCAAGCCACGCGCATTTGCTAGGCACGGATCACCTAGGGCGCGACGTGTTTGCTAGGCTCATTTACGGCGCAAAAATTTCGCTTTTGTCCGTTTTTGCGACGCTTTTTCTTATTATTTTCACAGGGCTTGTCATCGGATCTTACGCGGGGCTAGCAGGCGGCAAAACGGATCTAATCTTAATGCGCCTTTGCGACGTTTTTTTCAGCGTCCCGACGATTATTTTATCGCTCTTTTTGGTCGGGATCTTAGGCACGGGGCTATCAAACGTCATCATCGCTATTGCCGTTTCGCACTGGGCTTGGTATGCGCGAATGGTGCGAAGCATCGTGCTTGGCTTAAAAACCAAAGAATACGTCTTGCTAAGCCGCACGGGCGGGGCTAGCGACCTTGCAAACTACGGCAAAAATATTTTCCGCGCGGTGCTGGCGCAATGCTTGGTGCTAGCCACGCTTGACATCGGGCATATTATGCTACACGTTTGCGGGCTTAGCTTTTTGGGGCTTGGCGTGCAACCGCCAACGCCTGAATGGGGCATTATGATAAGCGACGCGAAAGATTATATTTTCACGCATCCAGAGCTCCTAGCCTACCCGGGCTTTGCGATTTTTCTTAGCGTGATGAGCTTTAATATAATCGGCGATTACGTGCGCGATAGGCTGGGCGAGAGGCGCATTAATGAGCACTTTTGAAGCCAAAAACCTGCGCGTTTGGCAAGGCGGGGCAGATCTAATCTCAAACGCTCACATTCGCCTAAAGCGCGGGCGCATTACGGGGCTAATTGGCAAAAGCGGCAGCGGCAAAAGCCTAAGCTCGCTTGCTCTAAGCGGATTTTTACCGCCAAACTTGCACTCTAGCGCGGAGTTTTTCTATGACGGCGCGTCGCTTGCTGCCACGCAAGCGGGCAAACTCTTTGCAAACGTCGTGCAAAACCCGCGCACAGCCTTTAACCCCGTGCTAAAAATCAAAGCGCACGCCAAAGAAACGCTAAAAGCTGCGGGCGCAAAGGCGCAAAAAGAAAACATCATCGCCCGCCTTAGCCAAGTGGGCCTAAGCCAAAAAACCTATGAGAGCTATCCCTTTGAGCTAAGCGGCGGTATGCTCCAGCGCGCGTGCATTGCCCTTGCGCTAATGCAGGGCGCGCCGTTTATTATTGCCGATGAGCCAACGACGGATCTTGACCTTATCTCGCAAAAAAAGATCTTAGATCTTTTAGGCGATCTAGCGCGGCGCGAAAACATCGGCTTGCTACTCATCACGCACGATTTTAGCGTCATCAATGCCCTTTGCGACGATGTTTATGCGATGGACGGCGGGCGGGTCGTGTGGCAGGGCAAGCCAAGCGAGATTTACAGCACGCAAAACGCGGCGATTTTAGAGATTGCAAACGCTCACCGCGCGCTTAGCAAGGAGCTTTTATGAATGCGCTAGAAGTTTCAAACCTGCACTTTTCCTACAAAAGCTACTCTCTTTTTCGCACCCGCCAAACGCCCGTTTTGCGTGGGGCTAGCTTTGCGCTAGAGCAAAACCGCGCCTTGGGGCTGCTGGGCGCGTCAGGATCTGGCAAGAGCACAATCGCCGCGCTTTTAATGCAGATCTTAGCGCCTGATAGCGGGGAGATAAAACTTTTTGGCGAGCCACTTTCTGCGCCAAACCTAGACAAACGCCGCGCGCTTTACCGCCAAATGCAAATCGTTTTCCAAGACCCGCTAGGCGCTGTAAATCCGCGAAATTCCGTGCGCGAGTGCATAGAAGAGCCGCTAAATTATTTGTTTGATCTTAGTGCTAGCGAGCGTGCCCGGCGCGTAAGATCCGCCCTAGATCTTGTGGAGCTAAGCGAAAGCCTACTTTCAAAGCCCGCGCTAAACTTAAGCGGCGGGCAAATTCAGCGCGTTTTAATCGCCCGCGCCCTTGCCATAGCGCCTAAAATTTTAATTCTTGATGAGTCGCTTTCGTCGCTTGATGCCTTTTTGCAGGTGAAGTTTATCCGCTTTTTGTCGCGCTTAAAAACGCATTATTCGTTTCTTTTCATCACGCACGACGTCCGCCTAGCGCGCCTTTTTTGCGATGAGATCATCTTGCTAGAAGCGGGCAAAATCGTTGAAAAGCTTACGCCACCTGCTGCATTTACTAGCCCACTTGGCAAGCAGCTAGACGCCGCCATTTTGCGGTAGATCTTGGCGCTAGCAGGTGTTTTTTAAGATCTTTAAAGCCATACTTCCGCAAAAGTTCAAGGGCAAAAAATGCAAACAAACGCAAAAGAAACGGGCGCAAATGCGGAGCAAATCGCGGCGCTAAAGAATATCTTGCCAAGCTGTTTTGACAAAAATGGCGATTTTAAAAGCGATGAATTCGCGCGGGTTTTAAGCACCGCGGGCGTGAATTTCTCCAAAGAAAATTACGCGCTTAGCTGGCTTGGAAAATCCTACGCACGCCTGCTAGCCAACGAAAAGCCTCTTAGCGTATTGCGCGAAAATACGGAATTTAACGCCGGCAAAGATAGCGCAAATTTACTCATTAAAGGCGATAATTTAGAAGCGCTAAAGCACCTTAAAAACGCCTATTACAAGGCGGTTAAGATGATTTACATTGACCCGCCTTATAACACAGGCGATGATTTTATTTACAAAGACGATAGGAAATTTACCGCGCAAGATCTAGCGCAAAAAGCGGGCATTGAGCTAGATGAAGCGGCAAAAACACTCGAATTTAACGCGCGCGGCTCAAACTCTCACAGCGCGTGGCTTACGTTTATGTATCCGCGCCTTTACATCGCAAGATCCTTGCTAAAAGATGACGGCGTGATTTTTATCTCCATCGATGACAACGAGCAAGCGCAGCTGAAAATGCTTTGCGATGAGATCTTTGGCGAAGCGAATTTTGTCGGCGATTTCATACGCAAGACAAAAAGCACGACAAATGACGCAAAAACGGGCTTAAACTATCAACACGAATTCTTGCTTTGCTACGCTAAATCCAAGCCGCAGGTTAATTTGATAGGCGATGAAAAAGACCTAAGCAGATACACAAACCCCGATAACGATCCAAACGGCGCGTGGGTGAGCACTGATCCTAGCGCAAAAAGTGGAACGATGGAAAATGGATATTTTGCGGTTACCAATCCATACACAGGCAAAGTTGATTATCCGCCAGAAGGGCGTTTTTGGCTATTTTCACAAAAAACTATACAAAAACACATCGACGAAGGGCGAATTTGCTTTAAAAAAGAGCATAAAGAAAATGAGCGCGGCTTTATTTATAAACGCTATTTAAAAGATCTAAAAACAACTCAAAAAACACTTGATAGTTTAAAATTCACGGACAATGAATTTATGAACCAAAATGCGACAAAGGGGCTATTAGATCTAGGTTTGGGCGAATATTTTTCATATCCAAAGGGCGTGAATTTTATGCGTGAATTAATCAAGCACGCCACCACGCCAAATTCGGGGGGGGGCAAACCCCGCAAAGCGGCGATATAATCTTAGATTTTTTTGCAGGATCTGGCACGACAGCGCACGCGGTTATGGCGCAAAATGCCGCCGATGGCGGGGCGCGGCGATTTATTCTCGTGCAGCTTGATGAAAAAATCGATAGCAAGAAAAACAAAAGCGCTTACGATTTTTGCCGCCAAGCCCTAAAAAGCCCCGAGCCTAGCATTTTTGACATCACAAAAGAAAGATTAATTAGAGCAAAAGAAAAGCTCATCGGCGCAGGCGCAAGTCTAGATCTTGACTTTAAAATTTACGAAGTTAGTGCCAAAGAGCAAGGCGCGCAAGATCTTAAGACTTTTAACAAGCAACAAGAATTAAACTTTTTGGCATACGACACAAACGCCGTTTTAAACACGTGGAAGGCTTACGATGGTATAAAATTGCACGAAAATTTGGCAGCCATTCGCCTAGAAAACTACACCGCGTTTTACGGCGCGGATAAACTGTATTTGATTGAGCCGCACTTTACGCACGAAGATCTCTTGCGCTTAGTAGAAAAGCTAGACGATGACAAAAACTTCAAGCCAAAGACCATCGTCCTTTACAGCGAGAATTTTGACAGCGCAATGCAAAACGAAATTTGCCATAACCTAGACGTGCTAAAAAACAAAAAATCCATCGAAGTAAAAACGCTTATAAGGCATTTGTGATGAGCTTTAATTATGAAAACAACCTAGAACACCAAAGCGCCGCCATTGCCGCCGCGTTAGGGGTTTTTGAAAATTTTACGGCGAAAAAAAGCGCGAATGTTAATGCCGCGGCCATAGCTAACCCTAGCCTAGATCTAGAGAGTAACAGCGAGCTTTTTGCGCAAAATGTGGCGCGCGTGCAGCGGCATTTTGGGCTAGCGCAAAGGGGCGATAAAAACAAAAAAATCGTTGATCTTTCAATGGAAACGGGCACGGGCAAAACCTACACTTACGCAAAGCTGATGTTTGAGCTAAACAAGACCTTTGGAATGAGTAAATTTGTGATTGTGCTCCCGACGCTTGCCATTAAGGCAGGCGTGGTGAGCTTTTTAGAAGCTAGCAGGGGGCATTTTCGCGCGGAATTTGAACGCGAGATAAATTTATACGTAGTAGAAAGCACCAAAGCGCACAAAAAGGAGCTCTTGCCGCAGGCAGTGAGCGAGTTTGTTAGCAAGCAGATTGTGGCGGGGCGCGAGATTGAAGTGCTTATTATTAATCAAGGAATGCTAAATTCAAGCGCGCTAGATAGAGAATACGAGCGGGGGCTTTTTGACGCGCTTAGCCACCCCTTTAGCGCCATTGCCGCGCTTGCGCCAGTGGTGATAATCGACGAGCCGCACCGCTTCAAGCAGGCGAACAAGACATTTGAGAACATACGCAAGCTAGGCGCGCAAGTGATCTTTAGGTTTGGCGCGACCTTTGATGGCGAAGAAGAAAATTTGATTTATAAACTCACGCCCGTGCAGGCTTTTAATAATCATCTAGTAAAGGGCGTGCGGATCTTTGTGAGCGAGTTTGAGGGTGCGAATGCAGGCGCGGCGGCGCTAAAGCTAATTAACTTTAATGCAAACGAAGCGAATTTTGAGCTTTTTGAAAACGGCGTAAGGAAAAATTTTGCCGTTGGTAAAAAAGAAGCGATGACGAAGATACATACAGATCTTGCGGGACTATGGGTGGAGAACATCGGAAAAATCGTGGCGCTTTCTAATGGCTTAGAGCTTAAAAGGGGCGACGTGATAAACCCGTATTCGTATAACGAAACGCTGCAAGAAAAGATGATAAAAGCCGCGATTGACGCGCATTTTGAGCTTGAACGCAAGCTTTTTGCTAGGAGCGATAAAATCAAGCCGCTGACGCTCTTTTTTATTGACGACATCGAAGGATACAGGGCGCGTGATGGAGCGCTAAGAGTGTATTTTGAAAAGATCTTGCGCGCAAAAATGCAAGATCTAGTGCGGGGCGAGCAAGACGAATTCTACAAAGCCTATCTAGAAATTTCGCTTGCTGATATCTCGCTAACGCACGGCGGGTATTTTTCAAAGGATAACAGCGAGAGCGACGAGAAAATCGAGAAAGAAATTAACGAGATCTTGCACGATAAAGAAAGCCTGCTTAGCTTACAAAACCCACGCCGCTTTATCTTTTCTAAATGGACGCTGCGCGAGGGCTGGGATAACCCAAACGTCTTTGGCATTTGCAAGCTAAGATCTAGCGGGAGCACCACGTCAAAGCTCCAAGAAGTCGGGCGGGGACTAAGGCTGCCCGTGAATGAATACGGCGCGCGGGTTAAAAGCGGGGAGTTTTTCTTGAATTATTTTGTGGATTTTACAGAAAAGGGCTTTGCGGCGAGCTTGGCTGGCGAAATTAATGCAAAATCCGCCGCGACGGCTGATAGCGACAAGCTTAACGATGAGCTTGCGCGCAAAATTTGCGATATTTACGGGCTGGATAATGAAAAATTCTTTGAAGATCTTAGCGATGTAATCACGCTAAGCCATAAGTTCAAAGAAAACGGGCTAGAAACGCTTAAAAAGCGCTACCCGCTAGCCTTTGAGAGCCTACGCGCGGGCAAGATCTTGGGCTCTGGCGAGCGAGCACGCACGGCGCACATTAGAGCGGGCAAGTTTGATGAGCTGCGCGAATTGTGGGAGAAGATCAATCAAAAGGCTATTTTGCAATATAACATCAAGCGTGAGGATGATTTTTTAAGCTTGCTTGTGGGCTTTTTGCAAGAAAACGCGGGCAATTTTAAGCCCGCGAGCTTGGCTTTGAAAGAATATAAAATGAAGTTTGGTGGCGCTGGCAATGCGGACTTTGAAACGCTAGAGAGCGCGCAAGTAGAAGTGCTGGCAAACTCTTATATGACTTATGGCGAGTTTTTGCTTGCGCTCTCAAGCGCGCTCAAAGCCAAGGCTAGCACGCTCCACCGCGCGTTTTGCGCTAGTGGCATTGACATCGGCGCGTATCTAAGCTATGAGAGTATTAGAATGATTAAACAGGGCTTTTCTAAGTATCTGCTGGATAACTCGGTGGCGAAATTTTCTATCGCGTATAGGGGCGTAAAAAATTCGCTGAATTTGCGCGCGAGTGCTTTTACCACGCCCGAGGGCGAGCCACTAGCGCACATCGACGCGGCAAATTTAGGCGTAGAGCACGCGCCGGGCGTGGCGGTGCAAAGCTATATGTTTGATGAGATCTACTATGACTCCGATCTTGAGAGAGAAAACATTCTCTCAAACATCGATACGATCAGCGTTTTTACCAAGATCCCGAAGAATTCTATCAAGATCCCCGTAAGCGGCGGCGGGAGTTATAGCCCCGATTTTGCTTACGTGATAAAGGACAAGGCCGCACGGCAAACCTTGCATTTGATTGTGGAAGTTAAAAACAAGCAATCGCGCGATTTAACGAGCGATGAAAGCCGCAAAATCGCCCACGCGCAGGAGTTTTTCAAAGCGATTGATGAGAGCGTGAAAATCGTGTTTAAAACGCAACTGCAAAGCCAAAGGATTAAAGAGCTAATTCACGCTGCCCTTGGCGAGGGGGCGTAGGGTTTGTTTAGATCTTAGGCGTGGATCTTAGCACCCGCCCAGCGCGGTAGATCTTGAGCGTGGCGCAAGATCTCAAACCTTTGGCGCGCGGTGGATCTTGCTTAGATCTTGAGCTTAGATCTTGCAGATCTTAGCTAGCGCCTAGCCGCAAGTAGCGCCAGCGGGCAAAGGATATAATCCCGCGCAAAACTATGGGGAAAATATGACGGTGCAAAGCGTAGAACCAAATGTAGCCGACGCCATAAACGGCGAGCTAAGATCCTACAAATTAGACTACAAACTAGAGCAAGAAAGCCTTAACGCGGAAATAGACAACGCCTTAAGAGAGTATTTTTCTAAAAACGGCGGCGCGGGTGCAAACCGCCCAGACGCCAAGCTGCTACTAACAAACTCGCGCCTAGCTAGCTACCCCGTGCTGATTGAATACAAGGGGCATTCTAACAGGCTAGAAAAGCTAGACGCAAGCGGCCTGCCAGAAAACACCACGCCAAAAAATGAGCCGAACTTTAAAAACATCAATTCATACGCCGTCAATGGTGCAGTGCATTACGCAAACGCGCTTTTGCACCACACAAACTACACGGACGTCATCGCAATTGGCGTCAGCGGCGAAAAGGACGCGCAAGGCAAATTAAAAACTCAAATTGGGGTTTATTACGTTGCTAAATCGAATTTAGGCGTCGGGCAAAAGGTGGGCGATTTTAGCGATCTTTCATTCTTGAGCCCCGCAAATTTTGATGAATTTACCGCTAGGCTAGAGGCGCTAAACCTAAGCCCGCAAGAGCTAGAAGCGGCAAAGCAAAAGCGCGAAAAGGAGATAGACGCAAGCCTCGTGCGGCTAAACAACGATATTTACAATAGCGAAAAAGGCTTAGGTGAAAATGACCGCGTCTATCTCGTCGCCGCCTCCATTATCGCTACTCTAGGTGTTGCGGGCAAGGTTTCCCCGCTTGAAAAACAAGAGCTAAAATCCATCGCGCAATACGGCAACAGCTCAGACGGCAAGATCTTGATGAATAAGGTCGAGGATTTTTTGAATGAGAAAAACCTCCCCGCGGATAAAAAAGCTCTCATCATTCGCACACTTTCTAACACTATTTTAGCCGAGAATATCAATAAAATTTCAAACGGCGAAACGCAGCTAAAACGCGTGTTTTCTAAGATCGTAGATGATCTTGGAATTTACTACAAAATCGGCCTTACGACAGATTTCACAGGTAAATTATTCAACGAAATGTATTCGTGGCTAGGCTTTAGCCAAGACAAATTAAACGACGTCGTGCTTACGCCCTCATACGTCGCCACGCTTTTGGTGCGCCTAGCGCGCGTGAATAAAGATAGCTACGTTTGGGATTTTGCCACAGGATCTGCGGGGCTTTTGGTTGCGGCGATGAATGAGATGATAAAAGACGCCAAAAAGCACGTAAGCTCTCCTAATGAATTCAGGCAAAAAGAGCTAAAAATCAAGGCCGAGCAGCTTTTGGGGCTTGAAATTTTGCCCTCTGTTTATATGCTTGCCGTGCTAAATATGATAATGATGGGCGATGGGAGCTCAAACATTTTAAACAAAGACAGCCTAAGCGATTTTCGCGGCGAATACGGCTTTGGTAAATCAGGCGCGAAATTTCCCGCTAGCGCGTTTGTGCTAAATCCGCCCTACTCCGCGCAAGGAAACGGAATGATCTTTGTCAAAACCGCGCTTGAAATGATGGATCACGGCTACGCGGCGATTATCATTCAAAACTCAGCAGGCAGCGGCAAGGCGCGCGAGATAAACAAAGAGATCCTAAAGCATAACACGCTAATTGCTAGCATAAAAATGCCCGCGGACTTGTTCGTTGGCAAATCAAGCGTGCAAACAAATATTTACGTTTTTGAAGTCGGCACACGCCACGAGATGGCACAACCCGTTAAATTCATTGACTTTTCAAACGATGGCTTTACGCGCTCAAACCGTAAAAAGGCAGCCAACAATCTAAAAAACACAGACCGCGCCGATGAGCGCTACGATGAGCTTGTAAATTTGGTGCGTTTTGGCGCAAGAGAGCTTAAAATTTTCACGCAAAACGAATATTACGAAGCCACGATTGACCCAAATAACGGCGCGGATTGGAACCAGTCGCGCCCTGTGGATACAATGCCTACTTTGAGCGATTTTAAAAAGAGCGTGGGCGATTATCTAAGCTGGGAAGTGGCGCAAATTATCTCAAAGGATGTAGCCCGGCAAGAGCTAAGATCTAAGCCAGCCGCCACAGACACCCTAGAAAAAGAATTTATAGCGATGGGCGGGGAGTTTAGGGAGTATAAACTTACCGATCTATTCAATTATAGCAGAGGAACAAGGCTCATTAAAAGCAATAGGCAAGATGGAAAATACCCGCTCGTAACAGCGGGAGAATTCAATCAAGGCGTAAAGGGTTTTATAAAACCAGATACACAAGAAATTTACAATAATGCAATCACGATTGATATGTTTTGTAATGCTTTCGTGCATTTAGATGATTTTTGCTGTGATGACAATATCTTAGTTTTGCAAAGCAAAAATCCAATAAACCATAAAGCCTTATTCTATATAGCAACCACAATACGTATGGATAAATATAAATTCGGATACGGAAAGCAATACAGAATGAATAGTTTAGAGGCTCACAAGATCCTTTTACCGACGCTAGGTGGCGAGATAGCTTTTACTTTTATGGAAAATTTTATTAAAGAGCTCGAGCGCGAACGCATAGAGGATCTAGACGCCTACCTAAGGGCAAGCGGTTTAAGAAATTACGCGCTAAATCAAAACGAGCTTGACGCCCTAGCGACGTTTAATGAAATTAGTAAAAACGGGGGGGGGGGGGGGGGGGGAGCGGTGGGGGAATTTAAAATCGGCGATTTGTTTGACATTCACCCTACAAAAAATTACGGCTTAACAAATTTAAAGCTTTTTGAAACAAAGGGAAACGTTGCCGTCATCGTAAATTCAAGCGCAAATAATGGAGTTGGCGGATATGTGGATCTAGCCCCTACTGAAAAAGGAAACATTGTAACATTCAGCGACACGACCACGAGCGAAAGCATTTTTTATCAACCTAACGATTTTATAGGCTACTCTCACGTTCAAGGCGTGTATCCATACGACAAGCAATGGGCGCGATTAAGCTTAATGTATTTTGTGGCAATTTTTAGAAAAGCTACATTTGGAAAGTTTAATTACGGCAACAAATTCAACAGAAAAATCGCAAGAGAGATCAAAATCCTTTTACCGACGACCAAAAATGGCGAGATCGACTACGACTTTATGCGCGATTTTATAAAAGCTATAGAGAAGCTCGCAATAAAAGGCGTTGTGGAATTTGCGGATAAAAAAATCGCCATCACGCAAGATCTGATAAACCGCTAGCCTTGCAAGACTTAAGCGTGCGTTAGCGCTAGATCTAGCCTAGGATCTCAACTAGTAGCGGGCGTTAGATCTATGCGCAAAAACGGTCAAGATCTTAGGCAAAGATCTAACACTAGGCAACAGGCTAGATCTTGGCGGTTGCTCTAAGATCTAAAGCTTGCGCCGTGCGTTAGATCTAAGCTAGGGCGTCAAAGATTTGGATCTAACCCAGCGGGCAAGATCCAAGCGGCGGGTTAGATCTTGGCGCGGACGCAAGATCCTTTCAAGATCCTTGCTAAATCCCGCCAAGATCCAAGCTGCGCGTGCGCTACTTATACCCCCCGCCAAGGCTTTTATAAACATCAACCATACTCAAAACGCCATCAAGCCGCGCGCCAACGTCTAGCAACTGGACGTTTAGCCAACCGCGCTTGGCGTCTAAAAACTCAAGGTGGCTGATGTAGCCCGCGTCGTATTTCTTAGACGCAAGCTCTAGGACGGTTTTTTGCGCGCCTAGCTGCTCCTTAATTTGCGCCTGCCGCTGGATAGATAGCTCATTTTTCGTCATCGCGTCCTTTACTTCGCCAAGCGCGGTGCGTATCGTTTTGCGGTAATTTAGTAGCGCAATTTCTTTCCGTGCAACCGCTGCATCTACATTAAAAGACGTTTTGCCAAAGTCAAAAAGCGGCATAGACGCGCCCGCGCCCGCGCTCCAGTTTTGCGAGTTTGACGAGCCTAGGCTAGAGAGCTCACTAGAGGCAAAGCCAAACGCGCCCGTGATTGAAATACGCGGAAAATACGCCGCCCGCGCCGCGCCGATTTTATAATTAGCCGCTTCTAGCTCGTGCTGCGCGCGCATTAGATCCGGGCGCTGCTCTAACAGCTCTGAGCTAAGCCCCGCTGGCAAGGTCATACTTGCTGGCAAATCCTTTAGGCTAAAGGTTTTGTTTAACACGCTGGCAAAGTCATCAGCGGTTAAAATCGCAAGCTGCGTTTGCGCCGCGTTTATCTTTTCTTGCAAGCTAAGCAAGGACGCCTTTATGCTCTGGCGCTCAACCTTTGTTTGGTAAAAAACAAGCGATGAGATCTCGCCGTATTTTAGTTGCTTGGCGCGGTATTCTAAGATCTCGTCAAAAGATTGCAAGTTCTCCTGCGCGATTTTTTCTTGCATTTTTAGCGCCACAAGCCCGTAATAGGTCTTGACAACGCCTGCAATCACAGCAAGCCGGACGGTTTTTGCCGACGCTTCTTGCGCTAGATATTCAGCCTTTGCGCTAGCCCTTAGGCTAGCCACCCTACCCCAAAGATCTAGCTCATAGCTTAGCATTCCGCCAAAAGAAAAGTTATTAAACAGCGCGCCGCGCCCCTTTGGCAAGGTCTCCCCGCTTGTGCTTTGCCTAGCGCCGGCGGCATTTATGCTAACTGACGGTAACATATCGCTCGTGCTAAGACTCAAAGCAGCGCTTGCAAATTCCACGTTTTTCATCGCTAGGGCAAGATCTAGGTTGTTTTTTAGCGCGGCTTCTACAATGGCGTTTAGGTTTTCATCGCCAAAATCTTGCCACCAAAGGGGGCTCACCTTTAAGGCTTGAGCGCCTGTGCTCGTGATGTTTAGATCTTGCTTTTCTAGGCTTGGCGCCATATAGCACCCGCTCAAAAGCGCGGCAAAAATACCAATTAAAAACTTACGCATTGTTCGTCCTTTTGGATCTAAACCATTTGTTGAATTTCTCCAAATACACGTAAAAAAGCGGGACAAAGAATATGGCTATCGTCGAGGCGGCAATCATTCCGCCAAGCACGCCCGTGCCTATTGAATGCCGGCTAGCCGCGCCCGCACCAGAGCTTAGCACAAGCGGAATAACGCCAATTGTAAAGGCTAGAGACGTCATCACGATAGGGCGGAAACGCAGCTTTGCCGCTTCTATACTTGCTTTTACTATATCCATACCCTCGTCACGCTTTTGCATAGCAAACTCAACTATCAAAATGGCGTTTTTAGCTGAGAGCGCAATCAGCATTACAAGCCCTATTTGAAAGTAAATGTCGTTTGTTAGCCCGCTAAGATACACCGCAAGCACCGCGCCAAAGATAGAAAACGGAATGGCTGTTAAAACCGCAAGCGGCATAAGCCAGCGCTCGTATTGCGCGCTAAGCACCAAAAACACAAACAGCATTGCAAACAAAAAGGCGTTTAGGCTTGATGAGCCAATTTGATTTTCTTGGTAGGAAGATCCAGACCAACTAAGCGCGTAATTTTCATCTATAACGGAATTTACAATGCGCTCTATCTCTTTCATAGCGTCGCCGGAGCTATAACCACGTGCTGGTTCGCCCGTTATTTTTGCCGCTGGAAAAAGGTTAAATCTCTCAAGCGTATCGGCTCCGGTTGTGCGCTTGAATTCAAGAAGTGAGCTAAGCGCAACCATCTGCCCCTTATCCGAGCGGACAAAGATATTGTCAAGATCTTGTGGGCTTTTTCTAAAGTCGCCATCGGCTTGGATATTGACCTTAAACGTGCGCCCGTAAAGGTTAAAATCATTGACGTAATACGTGCCAATGGTGGCTTGGAGTGCGCTAAAAATAGACGCCAAATGCACGCCTAGCATTTTTGCTTTCTCGCGATTAACGCTTACGTCGTATTGCGGAATGTGCGGGTTTAGGTTTGTTCTAACAGACGTTAAGATCTTGCTCTCTCCCGATGCCTGAACGATTTTTTGCGCCATCGCATAAAGTGCTTCATAACCCTTGCCGCCCTTATCTTGCAAATACATTTCAAAGCCGCCTGTGATGCTAAGCCCGGCAATTGGCGGCGGATTTAGCGCAAAAACCATTGCTTCTTTATTAAAGAAAAACTGCCTTGTTAGCGACGCGGCAATTTCTTGCGATGAGCTGCCCGCTTTTGTGCGCTGGCTCCAGTCCTTTAGCTTAATAAACATAACGCCGGAGTCAGATTTAAGCGCGGAATTTACAAGATCAAAGCCCGCTAGCCCCATAACGCTTTCTACGTGCGGGTTTTGCAAAATGGCGTCGCTAAAATTATCGCGCACTTTCACCGTGCGTTGCAAAGATGACGCCGGCGGCAAATACGTAAGCGCAAATATGCTGCCCTTGTCTTCAGACGGCACGAGCGATTTTGGAATGAGCCCAAATAGCCCGCCGCCTAAGAGCATAATGATGAGCGTAATAAGCACAAAGATAAGCCCGCGCCGCAAAATGTGCTGAACGCCCTTGCTAAAAAGCCTTGTGGATAGGTCGAAAAACTCGTTAAATTTTTTGATAAACCAAAAGGGCTCTTCTTCTTTTTCTTTCAAAAACACGGCGCAAAGTGCGGGCGTGAGCGTGAGCGCAACAAAGCCAGAAATTGCAACGGAGATAACAATCGTCAGCGCAAACTGCTTATACATTTGCCCCGTAAAGCCGCCCATAAAAGAAACGGGGATAAAAACCGCCGCAAGCACAAGCACGATTGAAACAACAGCTGAGCCCACTTCATTCATAGCGCGCGTGGTGGCTTCTTTTACGCCGATTTTAAACTCTCTAATATTGCGCTCGACGTTTTCTATAACGATGATTGCGTCATCGACGACTATCCCAATGGCAAGCACCAAGCCAAAAAGCGTTAGCAAGTTGATGGAAAACCCAAGCGCGTAGATCCCAGCAAAGGCGCCGATGATAGAAACCGGCACGGCTAAAACGGGAATAATCGTCGCGCGAAGGCTACCTAAGAAAAGATAAATCACAAGCACAACAAGCACGATTGCCTCTATAAACGTTTTGATTACTTCGTTTATGGAGATCTCGACAAAGCGCGTCGTGTCGTAAGGCACATCGTAAGAAACCCCGCTTGGGAATTTCTTTGAAAGCTCTTGCATTTTTGCTTCTATGCCCTGCGCGGTTTGCAAGGCGTTAGCGTCGGGCTGCATAAAGATCCCAATGGGGATAACCGCCTTTTTGTTTTTACGCGCGTCAAAGTCGTAATTTTGCGCGCCAAGCTCAACCTTTGCCACATCCCTTAGGCGCAAAAAAGAAGTATCAGCATTAACGCGCAAAACGATGTTTTCAAACTCTTGCACCGTCGCAAGCCTTGATGGCGTTTTAACAGAATACGTAAAAGCCACGCTGCCTTTCATCGGCTCTTCGCCAAATTTTCCGGCGGCAAACTGGCTGTTTTGCTCTTTTATTGCGGCTATGACGTCATTTGGCGTTAGGTTGTATTTAGCAAGAAGATCTGGATAAAACCAAATTCTAAAAGAATAGTCTTTAGATCCAAAAAGCATAACATCGCCAACGCCGCTAACTCTTTTTAGCTCATCAACAACATTTATAAGCGCGTAATTTGACAAAAACACCGGGTCGCGCGTGTCATCGGGCGAGGAAAGCGCAACGATCTCTAAGAAGTTAGATCCGCGCTTGCGCACCGTAACGCCAAGCCGCTGCACTTCTTCTGGCAATTTCTTAGAAACGGCTTGAACGCGGTTATTTACGTCAATCGTCGCATCATCAACATCTGTGCCTATCTCAAAGAAAATACTCATACTAACCATACCGTTTGAAGAAGAGGACTTGATGTAGAGCATTTTTTGCGTGCCGTTAATGGCTTCTTCAAGCACAGGCGCCACCGTTTGCGCCACCGTTGCGGCGCTAGCTCCTGGGTATTGCGCCATAACCGTTACCTGCGGTGGTGTTACCTGCGGATACTCCTCAACAGCTAGCTTATTCATAGAAAGCACGCCCGCTAGAATGATTATAAGCGATATGACCGTCGCAAAAATCGGGCGGTTAATAAAAAATTTTGAAAACATCACTTGCCTTCAACAACAACAGGCGCGTTGGGGCGCAACTTTGTAAGGTTGTCTATGATTATTTCATCGCCAGCTTTTAGCCCAGCTTCTACGATGAACGCATCGCCAACGCTCCTTGAGATCTTAACTGGCGCAACGGTTGCCTTGCCGTCTCGCACCACATAAACAAACGTCGTTGAGCCGTTTTGCAAGATTGCAATTTGCGGAATGGATACCACCTTTTGCGTTTTTGATGAAACTATCTTAACGCGCACAAACTGCCCCGGCAAAAGCTTGTGATCTTTGTTTTCAAACACCGCGCGGGCTTTGACGCTGCTTGTTGTTTTGTCAATCACGGCGTCTAAAAAATTCACCCGCCCCTTTTGCTCGTAATTTTGCGCGTTTGAAAACACAATCTGCGCCTGGAGCTTACCATCTTGAATGTCTTTGATGTTAAAGGTGTTATCCATACGCTGGGAGTCAGGGATTGAAAACTCAGCGTAGATAGGATCTAGCTGCGTAATACGCATAAGCGCCGCGCCGCTACTTACAAAAGATCCTACGTCAAACTCGCTCATACCCGTAACCCCGCTAATTGGCGCGGTTATCATCGTGTAGTCAAGATCTAAGGCGGCGTTTTTAAGCCCCGCGCGCGCGCTTTGAACGTTTGCCTGCGCGATTTGCGCGTTTGCAAGCGCGGCGTCTGCGTCTTTTTGGCTAACCGCCCTTTCTTTAAAGAGCCCGCCTATGCGCCCGTATTCTGCTTGCGCTTGCGCTGCTTTTGCCTTTGCAAGCTGCAAATTCGCCCGCGCGGCATCTGTGGCTGCCTTGTATTTGGCTGGATCTATCACAAAAAGCACGCTGCCTGATTTCACAAAACCGCCCTCGTCGTAAGCCTTTTTAAGGAGCGTGCCCTGCACCTTAGAGCGCACATCAACTTGCTTCATACTCTTAATAATCGCGGCGTATTCGTAGGAAACGGGCAATTCTTTTAGCTCCACTTTAAACGTATTTACGCGGCTTGGCGGCATTTGCGCGCCACTTGGCTTTTGTGCGCTATCGCAAGAGCTAAAAACAATAGCCGCAAGCGCAAACATAAAGTATTTTTTCATATTTTTCTCCAAATTCTTTCTTAAAAGTGTAATGCAAATTACACTTAAGGCGGCGATTTTACTTATTTTCGGTCAATAAATCAATACCGCCTGTGAAAACCTTAACAGCCCTTTGTATCATTAGATCTTTTTGCGTTTTGCTAAGCTCAATTTTATGCCCTAGAACAATCGCGCGCACGTGGTAAGGCTCGGCAAGCAAGCTCATAAAGGCGTTGCTTAAAAATTCTAGGTGCTCGTCGTCATCTACGCAAACGCCGTGCTTGGTAAAGATCCGCGCCAAAACCTTATTAAACACGCGGTGCTTGATAAAAATATTTCCAAGTTCGGCGTTATTTTTGCTGCCTTCTGAAAGCAACAAACGTGAAAGCGCAACTGCTTCGTCCTTAAAAATCGTATCTAAAAATATGCAACCAAACTCTTTTAAAGCCGCTTCTAGCGTGGCTTGCTTGAAGATCTGAGATGAATTTATCTTGCTTAGAGTGTGCTCGAATTTTTGCTTTAAAATAACCTCAAAAAGCCCTTCTTTGCTGTCGAAATATTTGTAAAGCGTGGCTAGCGAACCGCCTGCTTTCTTGATGATTTGCGACAGTTGCGCGCCTTCAAAACCCTTTTCCACAAACACTTCAAAGGCGGCGTCTAAAAATTTTTCGTATCGCAGGCTCGCACGCTTTGACGGCTCTTCCATACATTTCTCCAAAATAAGCTCAAGATCTTAAGATCTTGCCCCATTCCATACAAACCAAGGCTTAGATCTTATAACTTTTCTTATCATAACGCACTTTAATGCCCGCTACTACTCTCCAAGACAATGCAAAACGTGTCGCCACAGGGCACTAAGATCTTGGCGTGGGGCGTAGTGGCATTTTGCATCGTCAAACTGGCTTTCATTAACCGCTTTTTCAACACCATAATTCGCAACTGAAATTTGCTCGCTTAAACTTCCATTGTGGCTACTTGAATTTTTTTTCATACCCAGATACGCAAAACAAAAAACCCAGCAACAATACTTGCTTAATCAAATTTTTAAGAGATGTTTTTCATTTCAGCAAATCCTTTAATTTTTGCGGTATTTCATCAAATATTTTAGTCGTCGGCTTAGATCTTGAGACTTTCCCCATATCGAAACTCTTCTTTACATAAAAGATCGATTCATAAAGTTTTTTATCCAATCCAAAATATTCCAACATATATTCGCCTGCGTCTTTATCTTGTGGAATAGCAATTTCATAAATTTCAGCCAATTGTACAGCAGAGTGGATTTTGTGAATTTCGTAATTGCGGTTCAATTTATTTTTATCCCACGAATATAATTTATAAATATAATGGCTGAAACTATTTCTTAAATTCCCATAAATGCGCCTTTCATTTTCATCTATTTGCGGATTTGGAATACTTTTAAAAGGGCTATAATTTTCAAATAAGTATTTTTTATCATTCCAAAGAAAACAATCCTTATAAACAACACCTTGATTTCCGTAACTCCCCAAATAAATTAATATGTCTTTAAAACCATCAAAATTTACATCGATTATTTCAAATTTCTTTTCAACAAAAACCGCATTTTGGCTTTCTAGCGGGTATTGATAGGCAATTTTTTGAATTATTTTATCATTTGCCAAAACATTCAACACTAAATTTTTAGGATCTTTGGATAGTTCAACAATTTGAATTTTGCTATTGCCACTACAAGAAGTTAGCACAAAAAGCAATACGTAAAAAATTAATTGCAATTTTGATTGTTGTGCCTTGTTTTTATTCAAAGTCAAATTCATTCTCTGTAAAAATACTCCAAGAAATATTGCCATTTGGCGTAGAGAAGTACTTCGCTCATCCCATAATAATTAGATATTTTTATATTCTTAAACATAAAAGAGCTCGTATATTTCAAATCCCACGCAAAATATGTCGCAGGTCTTATCTGCGCACTTGATTCTTACTCAAAAAGCACAAGACTTAAGCACGCCATACAATAAAAGCGCAATTGTTTTCAATTTATTTTCTCCACAAAATTACTCAAGATCTCTTTAAAAATCCCGCCAAAGTTAATTTTTAGCTTGCATTCTTTTGACATTTTTACAACTTCTACCACCCTGCCTATGCCAAAAAGCTTGTGCTTGACAAGATCCCCCTTCTTAAATTGCGCGCGGCTTTCAATGTTTAGCCGCCCTTCAACTAGCCCGCATTCCTTTAAAAACCTGCTTTGCTCCATCGGCTGGCGCTTACCGCGAAACAGCCGCGATTTCACAGAATTCAAAAACAGCTCGCGTTTTGCGCGCGTAAAGGCAACGTAACCAAGCCGCCTTTCTTCTTCAAGATCTACGCCATCGCCCGTCATCGGAAAAAACCCTTCTTCAAGCCCGATGATAAAAACGTAGTCAAACTCAAGCCCCTTGCTCGCGTGGATACTCATCAAATTAACAAGGCTGCCGGCTACTTTGTCTTGGTCGCTTTGCAAGGTAATTTCGCTCAAAAAATCCTCAATGCCAAGATCTTTTTGGCTAATAAAATCAATAAGCGCGCTGTAAAATTCCTCGATGTTAAAGGATCTCTCTTCTTCCTTGCTCTGCAAATAATACTCTTTAAGCCGTATGCGCTCTTCAAAAAGCTCGATGAATTCTTCCGCGCTACGTGCGGATTTTTCAAGCCCCAAATACAAAAGATCTTGCACTAGCTGCTCTAAAAGTTGCGCCGTTTTTTTGTTTAAGATCTCCCCCCCATACACGCGCACGGCTTCAAAAAGGCTAATTTTATCCCGCGCGGCAAGCTCTTCTAAGCGCTCAAGGCTAGCCTTGCCAAGCCCGCGCTTTGGGCGGTTTATCACGCGCTTGAAAGAAAAATCGTCGCTAGGATTTACAATCACTCTAAGGTAGCTAATGGCGTCTTTTACTTCTTGGCGCTCGTAAAAACGCAAGCTATCAACGATGTTAAAATTAATCCCGTTTGCCAAAAAGCCTTCTTCAATAGATCTAGAAAGCGCGTTAATGCGGTAAAGCACGGCGATTTCTTTTGGATCTACGCCTGAATTAATAAGCCCTTTGACCTTTTTTGAGATAAAGGCGCTCTCTTCGCGTTCGTCGTTAAAGTTATTCACAAGCGGCTCGCGCCCGTTTTCTTTCGTTGCCACAAGCGATTTTTGGTGGCGCTTTTTATTGTGCGCGATGAGTAAGTTCGCCGCTTTTAAGATCTCTGCGGTGCTTCTGTAATTTTCCTCTAATTTCACAACGGTTGTGTTTGCAAAGCCCTTGTCAAACTCGATGATATTTTTCACGTTCGCGCCGCGCCAGCTGTAAATGCTTTGGTCGTCATCGCCAACGACGCAAAGGTTATTGTGCGTGCTGCAAAGCTCCTTAATCAGCAAAAACTGAAGTTCATTCGTGTCTTGAAACTCATCTATCATAATGTATTGGTATTTTTGGCTTAGCTCACGGCGCAACTCGTCATCTTGGCTTAGGATCTCGTATGGAAGCTTTAGCAAATCGTCAAAATCCACAAGGTTGTTTTGGCGCAAGTAGTCCTCGTATTTTTGATAAACAGCGCAAAGTTGCCTGTGAAGCGCCGGCGCTTGCGTCATAAAAACGTCGCTTTTTAGGGCAAGCTCGGGCGAAATTAGGTGTGTTTTAAAGTAGCTAATCTCGTTTCTAACAAAGCCCTTATCAAGGCTCGTGCCGTCCATTAAGGTTTTTATAATGCGCTTTTTATCGTCGGCGTCGATTATGACAAAATTATTGTCCCTGCCTAGCTTCATCATATGCTCACGCAAAAATAGCAAGCCAAATTTATGAAAGGTAAAAAGCATAGGCGGGTAGGAAAATTCTATTTTTTCACGCTCTAAAAGGTCTATCGCCCTTTGGCGCATTTCTTTTGCCGCCTTGTTTGTGAAGGTAAGCGTCAATGTGTTTTGCGGCAAGATCCCATTGGCAAGCAAGTAAGCAAGCCGCGCGGTGATTGTCTTTGTTTTGCCCGTGCCAGCGCCCGCTAAAATAAGCACCGCGCCTTCTGTTTGGAGCACCGCCTGCCTTTGCGCGGGGTTTAGATCATTCAAAAAGTTCATAAGGTCTAGTCCTTGCTAAGATCTTGGCTGTCTTGGTATATCTGCTTGGCGTTTTCGTTCCCAAAAACATAGAGCGACTCCACAATCAAAATAAGTTTAACGCTTATGGAATAAACGTAGTTGCTGTCGTTCATAAGCGAAGATCCAAACGACGGCATAATCTTGTGATCTCTAATGAGCCTATCCACAGCCACTAAGATCTCGTCGTCGTTTTTTGCCAGCCTTTCTTTCAAAAGCACAAAGCCATCAATGAGCGCCGCCGCGTCCGTGCCCGTATGCACGCCATTGACGCTTTTAATCATCTCGCCTAAGGTCTTGCGGAGCACGCCGTATTGGTGGCGCAGATCCAAGTTCGGCGATGCGGCGTATTTTTTTAGGTTT
Source organism: uncultured Helicobacteraceae bacterium (assembly GCA_963542625.1). GTDB lineage: Bacteria > Campylobacterota > Campylobacteria > Campylobacterales > SZUA-545 > CAUTXO01. The sequence goes on from CAUTXO010000001.1 coordinate 104,502, forward strand.
GGGTAAAGCCCCGCCGCGTCTTTTAGCACTTCCGCGATGTGCCTTGAAGTGTTTTTTAGCCTAAAGGTTTCTTTTATCTCGTCTTCATTCATATTCACTTGCGCCGTCGTTGATAGCTCTAAAATCGCATCTAAAATCGGCTTGACGCGCAATTTGTAATACTCCTGCGGATCTATGTTTGAAATTTTGCGGCTTAGATCTAGCTCAAGCCCTGAATTAATATCCGCCTTAGAAAAGCCCAAGATCTTAGCCAAAACAAAATACACGTTTTTAAAAAGCGCTTCAAGCTCAAGGTGCAAGGCGGTTAAAAACGCCTTTGAGTTTTGCGTTAGCTGGAGATTAATAAACGCCGGGTGCGCCTTGTCTAGCTTGGTATCTTTCACGCGTTTTTTTAGCATTGCTTCAAGGCGCGGGATAAGCGGCGTCATTAGCAAGATCCCAAGCACGTTAAATATGGAATGAAAAAGCGTCAGGCGCAAAATGCCGTCTGTGATGTGAAAAACGCCAGATAAATACTCAACCAAAAACGCGATTTGCTCGATGAATACAATAGCCACCGCCGCCGTCAAAGCGTTAAAGATTAAGTGCGCGTAGGCTAGGCGCTTGCCGTCGGCGTTAGAAGAGAGCCCGCCTAGCAAAACCGTTAGCGTAATGCCAACGTTTGCGCCAATTGCCAGCGCCAAAGAGTTTTCATAGCTAATTTGCCCCGCCATCAGTGCTGAAAGTATTAGCACCATCGTGCCAAGCGAGGACTGCACTATAACCGTTACCACAATGCCTAAAAACGTGTAAAGAATGAGCCCGGCAAAACCGGTCATAGCGTATTTTGAAAAGTCGATGTCTGCTTTAAAGGCGTTAAAACCCTCTTGAATAAAATTCACAGCCAGCAGCAGCAAGCCAATCCCAAAGAGCACGTAAGCCGCGTATTTTAGGCTTTGGCGCCCAAAGATCATAAAAACCGCGCCAAAAGCCCCGAGCGAGAGCGCGTATGAAGAGATCTTAAGCTTTAGCCCAAAAACCGCAACGAGCCAAGACGTGACCGTCGTGCCTAGGTTTGAGCCAAAGACAATCGCAATGGCGCCGGAGAGCTTTAGCAAGCCAGCGCTGATAAAACTAATGCTAATTAGCGAAACAAGCGTGCTAGATTGCACCAGCGCAGTGGCGACAAAGCCTGTGAGCATAGCGCTTGCTAGGTTGTTCGTGGTTTTTTTAAGGAAAGTTTCTAGCACGCCGCCTGAAAAGCCCTTGACGCCCCGCTCAACGAACATCATTCCAAAATAAAACATTCCAATGCCGCCTAGAATGGTCTTGGACGCGGGGAAAAAGAAAAATAAAAGCACCAAAACAAAGACGCTAAAAAACACTAAAAAATTCAATCGGATCCTTTAAAAAATCAAAACTATACCAAAGAATAGCAAAGATCTTAAGGGGGCTTGGGACTAGCGGCGGCGCTAATGCGGGCAAAAGTGCAAAACGCGTAAAATGCGCGCGCGGGGTTTGCAAAGCTTGCGCGTTAAGAGGCAAGTTTTTGCGGATTTTGCCAATTTTAGGTGCAACAAAAGCTTCTTTTAAAGTTTGAATTGTATAGAATTGCCGATGTCAATTCTAAGAAAAGGGAAAAAGATGACAAAACCTGAGTTTATCGCAAAAGTTGCTGACGCAACAGGTCTTACAAAGACAGACGCCGAAAAGGCAATCAATGCAGGCCTTACAGCCATAGAAGAGGCTTTGGCAAAGGGCGATTCCGTTCAATTCGTTGGTTTTGGGACTTTTGAAGTAAGAAAAAGAGCCGCCAGAACAGGTATTAATCCTAAAACAAAAGCAAAGATTAAGATACCTGCAAAAAAAGCGGTCGCTTTCAAAGTCGGCAAAAAACTAAAAGACAGCGTCGCTTAATTCAAAAAGCCTCTAAGATCTTAGAGGCTTCCCACCCCACGTTTTATTCCACGTTTTACTTTCGCGTTTTAATCCCGCGTCTCTCGCGCTTGTTTTATTTGCGCGTCGCTCTGCCCTTACGCTGTTTTGTTCTCGCGCTTCTCGCGTTGTTTTTGTTTTTTGCGCCGCTCAACTCTAGTGCTGTTTCACCACGCGCTTTTAGCTAGGCTTACCGAATGCACGCAAGCTAGGATCTGCAGAGATCCAAGCACCAAGATCCAACGCTTCAAGCATTCAAGATATTAAACCACCAAAGCTCCTACGCGCCACCACACCCAAGATCTAAGCACTAAAAACCAGATTGCAAAAACACTCGGTTTCACCGCACCCAAGATCTTACCCACAGCGCGAAATCTCACTCCCTCGCTTTCCATAAAGCGCATAAGATCCAAGCTTTCAGTTAAACATCAGTCTTGGCAAACACTCACACAAACACCAAAACACTAAACGTCAAAGATCTTGCCAAAAGCAAATTCCTAAGATCTTATTCTCGCGCAAAATCTAAGATCCAAACTAGGATCCAATCCCCCAACTCTCACTCTCCAAATCTTAGATTAGATCCAAGATCTAGGCTAGGATCTAACGTGGAGCGGGGCAAAATCTTGTATCAGATCCTAGCCCCCTAGATCTAGATCCTAGATCCACCGCTAGCACAGCCTAATCTAAGCTATCAAATCTTAGATCTCTAAGGGCAAGATCTAGGCTAAGATCTTGCCGCTCTTTGGAGCTTAGATCTTGTATCAGCTCCCTAAAACTTCTTCTTTTTCACATCTTCTACGGTTTGTCTTGCCATTTGGCTGACTTCTGTGGAGATTAGGCTCGTGTCATTGGCAATGGCGGTGTTGTCTTGTGTGAGTTTATCCAGCAAGCCCATCGCTTCGTTGATTTGAGAGATTCCGATGGCTTGCTCTTTGACGCCTGTGCTCATTTCATTGATGGCTTGCACTAGAAGGTTCGTGTTGGTTTCAATCTCCGTCAAGCTTTTTTGTGTGCGCTCTGCTAGCTTTCTCACTTCATCGGCAACCACGGCAAAGCCCCGCCCTGCTTCTCCTGCGCGTGCGGCTTCAATGGCGGCATTTAGGGCAAGCAAGTTGGTTTGGTCGGCAATATCTTTGATGACGTTTAAGATGTTTTTGATGTCCTCGCTTTGCGTGATTACTTCGTCAGCCTTGCTTGTCATTGAATTCATTGAGCTGGTGAGCTCTTCTATTGA
>CAUTXO010000002.1:0-75800 GCA_963542625.1 uncultured Helicobacteraceae bacterium
TTATTTTGTCTAGGTCGCCGTCTAAGATGTCATCAACGTTAGAATACGCTTCGTTTGTGCGCCCGTCTTTAACTTGCCGGTAAGGCGCAAGCACATAGCTACGGATCTGATGCCCCCAGCCAATCTCTGACTTTGGCGCACCGTTTTTCTCGGCGTTTTTTGCTGGGCTTTTGGTTTTATATTTTGATTGTGCTACCGGATCCTTTTGTAGCGGGTCTTGTAAAGCTTAATGAGCTTTGATGGCGCGCAAGATCTAAACCCCCCGGGCGAATAAACGACAGTCGTTGCCATTTTAATCGCCAAAGGCTCGTCAAAATCTTTGCCCGTAAGGTTTGCGCTGCTTGAATACATCGCGCCAAAGCGCTCCAAAAAATCGTGATACACTCCCGGCTGCCGCACCACCCTAAAGCTTTGGCTCCCGATGATAAAGCTTGTTTTCTCCGCGCGCCTTAGCGTGTTTTTAAACTTTGCCGGGCATCTTGCGCGCTTGCTAAATTCCGCCAAAGATGGTAGCGTCAAAATGCAAGGTTTTTCTAGCGCCCGCCCCTTTAGGGCGTTTAGCGCGCGAAAATCCTTAGCGCAAAACCCAGCCGTCGTGTCCGTTTGGATCAAAAAAATCTCATTCATAAAGGTAGTCTTGGAGCGCACAAGGCGTCTCTAGTGCCCTGCCGTCTAGCTCGCCAAGCGCGTTTATGCAAGCAAACGCCGCGGCTACGGTCGTAAAATACGGCAAGCGCGCGCGCAAAACTTCCTGCCTAATGAGCCTTGCGTCTTCCTTGCTCGCGTGGCTGTCGCTTGTATTTACGACAAGATCTATCTCTTTATTTTTAATGCTATCGCCGATGTGCGGCCTGCCCTCGCTAAGCTTTAGCTCCTCCTTGCACGCCACGCCCGCGTTTTTTAGCACAAGCGCGGTGCCACGCGTGGCAAGCACTTCAAAGCCAAAGCGCATAAAGCCCTTTGCGATAGCTACGGCGTGCTTTTTATCCGCCTGCGTTAGGGAGAGTAGCACCCGCCCGCCGGGCTTTATCTCATTGCCCGCGGCTGCTTGCGCCTTTAAAAACGAAAGCCCAAAGCTCTTACTAAGCCCCATAACTTCGCCTGTAGATTTCATCTCAGGGCCCAAGATCACGTCAGCACCCACAAGTTTTGCAAACGGAAAAACCGCTTCTTTTACCGCCACCACTGTGCTTGCGGCTGGTGTGTAATACGCGCCTTCTTTGGTTACGGCGCCGCGCCTATCGTAAAATTTAAGCGCGCTAAGCAAATCATCGCCGCACATAACCCTAGCCGCAACCTTAGCGCAAGGAATGCCCGTGGCCTTGCTAACAAAGGGCACGGTGCGCGACGCGCGCGGATTAACTTCTAGCACGTAAATTTCATCGCCAAGCACGGCAAACTGAATGTTTAAAAGCCCCACGACGCCAAGCTCTAGCGCGATTTTATGCGTTTGGCTTTTAAGATCAGCTAGCACCGCTGGCGCCAAAGAAACAGGCGGTAGCGAGCAAGCCGAGTCGCCTGAATGCACGCCCGCTTCTTCAATGTGCTGCATAACGCCCGCCACATAAACGCTGCGCCCGTCGCAAATGGCATCGACGTCAATCTCCACCGCATTTACTAGGAATTTATCAATTAGCAACGGCGCACTAGCGCTTACTTGCGCCCCGCTTTTTAGGTAGTCTGCTAGCTCGCGCTCATCATACACAATCCGCATTCCGCGCCCGCCTAGCACGTAGCTTGGGCGCACAAGCACGGGGTAGCCAACCGCTGCCGCTGCGGCTTGGGCGTCTTGCGCCTTTGTGACGGTCTTGCTTGGCGGCTGGCGAAGCTCATTGCGGCGCACAAACTCGCAAAAGCGCTCCCTGTCTTCGGCTAGATCTATCGTATCCGCGCTCGTGCCGATTATATTCACGCCCGCAGCCGTTAGCCTTGCGGCAAGCTTTAGCGGCGTTTGCCCGCCAAATTGCACGATGACCCCGCCTGGCTTTTCGCGCCGCAACACTTCCAAAACGTGCTCGAAGTCAATCGGTTCAAAATAAAGCGCGTCGCTCGTGTCGTAATCGGTTGAGACGGTCTCTGGGTTGCAGTTATACATAATCGTTTTTAGCCCAAGCGAGCGCAGCGCAAAACAGCAATGAACGCAGGCGTAGTCAAACTCTATGCCCTGTCCTATCCTGTTTGGCCCCGAGCCTATAATCAGCACGCTTTGATTTTGCTCTTGCGCGGTTTTTTCGCCCGTGCTTGCGCCCCCCGCGTCCGCGGTTTTGTTTTGCAAGGCTTGGATTTGTGCGGCGCTAAAAAGCACGCGCGCGCGGCTTGGATCTTGCGCGGCGATAGGATCTGCGCTAGATCTTAGATCTAGGCTGGCTTTAAGATCTTTGGCTTTTTTAAGATCTCCCGCGCTCTTAGGATCTTGCCCGGCAATATGATCCCTAGCGCTCCCAAGATCTTGCCCGGCACTTGGATCTTTGGAAAATCCAAGATCCCCAGCGCTAAAGGGAATGCTTGAGTAAAGATACGGCGTGCGCGCTAAAAATTCGCCCGCGCAAGTATCGACTTCGTTAAATTCATAATCCACGCCAAGCCGCATTCTAGCTAGGAAGAGATCTTCATCGCTAAGATCTTTGGCGCGGCTTGGATCTTGCGCGGCGCTTGGATCTTTGGCATTCTCAAGATCTTTAGCATTAATCAGCTTGGCTAGCATTGCGTCGCTAAAGCCCGCAATTTTTAGCTCTCTAAGCCGCGCGGCGCTATCAAGCACGCCCCTATCCACGCTCTGCTCTAGCTCCACAATCTCCCGTATTTCATTCAAAAACCAGCGGTCAATCCCACTTAGCGCGTAGATCTCTTCAAGATTCAAGCCCTGCCTAAAGCCCTGCGCCACAAAGAGTATCCGCCTGTCGTTTGGGCGTTTTATCTCTTTTTTTAGCTCTGGCGTGCTCACGTCAAGCCTTTCAAAGCCGCTTAGATCCCTTTCAAGCGAGCACAGCGCCTTTTGCAAAGACGCCTTGAAGTTTGTTCCAATCGCCATCACTTCGCCAACGGATTTCATACTCGTGCCAAGCGTGCTATCAGCGCCCTTAAACTTCTCAAACGTAAAGCGCGGGATCTTCGTAACTATATAGTCAATGCTAGGCTCAAAGCTAGCCGGCGTGCCGGTTATGTCGTTTGTGATCTCATCAAGCGTGTAGCCAACGGCAAGCAGCGTCGCCACCTTGGCAATAGGGTAACCCGTCGCTTTACTTGCAAGCGCGCTAGATCTTGACACGCGCGGGTTCATTTCAATGACGACCATACGCCCGGTTTTAGGGCAGACGGCAAATTGCACGTTCGCCCCGCCGGTATCCACGCCAATTGCGCGCAAAATGGCAAAGGAGTAATCGCGCATTGTTTGGTATTCTTTGTCCGTGAGCGTAAGCGCCGGCGCTACGGTAATGCTATCTCCCGTATGCACGCCCATCGGATCCACGTTTTCAATGGAGCAGACGATGATACAATTATCGCGCCTATCGCGCACGACCTCCATTTCAAACTCTTTCCAGCCAAGCAGCGACTCTTCTATCAAGATCTCGCCAATAGGGCTCGCCGCGATTGCGTTTGCGGCTAGGCTTTCAAACTCTTCCATATTATACGCCACGCCGCTACCCCCGCCAGCAAGCGTGTAAGACGCGCGGATTATCGCCGGGAAGCCAATTTGCCGCACAGCCGTAAGCGCCTCTTGCACGCTATAAGCATACGCGCTGCGGGCTAGATCCATACCAATTGCTTGCATTGCTTCTTTAAACGCACGCCTATCCTCGCCCTTTTTTATCGCTTGCGGCGCGGCGCCTAGAAAACGCACGCCCTCTAGCATTCCCTTTTCATACATACTCATCGCCACGTTTAAAGCCGTTTGCCCGCCCATCGTCGGCAAAATGGCATCGACGCTCTCTTGCGCTATTATTCTAGCGATGACGTCCTCGCGGATTGGCTCGATGTATGTTTTGTCCGCAAATTCAGGGTCGGTCATCACGGTTGCTGGGTTTGAGTTGATTAAAATAACGCGAAAGCCTTGCGATTTTAGAGTTTTTGCCGCCTGCGTGCCGGAGTAGTCAAACTCGCAAGCCTGCCCGATGACGATTGCGCCCGAGCCAATCAGCAAAACGGTTTTTATGTCGTTAAATTTAGGCATTCAAGCTCCAAAATTTTTCCGCAATGCTACCCTAAACCCGCTTTACGGCTAGGGCGCGCTCAAGCTGCTGCTAAGATCCTTACCGCGCGGCGGTGGCGTTTAGCGCCAGATCTTGAGCGCGGGGCTTGGTTAGATCTTAGGCGCAAGATCTTGGCGCGCGGGGTGTTTAGATTTTTACTGCCAGATCCTTACCGCGCAAGATCCGCGCTCTTGCTTAGGGCATTAACAATTTGCGCGGCAAGCTCATTTGTAGCGATGAGCTCTTCGCTAAGCGCGTTCGCGCCGCTTGCTTGGTCTTTGGCGCTAAGATCTACGCGCGCAATGCCTTGTAGCAAAACATTCACGCTCGCGTCAATCTCAGCAAGACTTTTGCCTGTGCGCTCGGCAAGCTTTCGCACTTCCGTAGCCACCACGGCAAAGCCCCGCCCGGCATCCCCCGCGCGCGCGGCTTCAATGGACGCGTTTAGCGCTAGAAGGTTCGTTTGCTCGGCAATGTCTTTAATAGTTAGCAAGATCTTTGTTATATCCGCCGTTTGCGCTTGGATCTCGTTTGAATTTGCGAGCGCGTCGTTCATTGCCGCGCCAAGAGTTTGCGCGCGTTCACTGCTTGAGCTTAGGCGTGCCAGCAAATCAGCCGCCGCGGGGCTTGCAGCGCCAAGTAGCCTTGAAAGCCCGTCTAGCTTTGTTTGCAAAAACTCACTTTTGCCATCTTGCGATGAAACAAGTTGCGCCATTTTCTCGCCAAGCGCATTGACGCTTTCATAAAGCTCAAGCGCCCGCCCTTGCAGAGCGCTTGGATCTAGCTCCAACGTAAAATCGCCGTTTGCAAAGCCCTGCGCGGCGGCTAGGATCTGTGCTGTAAGGCTCTCCCAGCGCTCAATCATCGCGTTTGCGGCGTCTTTGATTATCTCAAGATCTGGGTTGTTTGGCTCACGCTGTGCGCGCTTGCTAAGCACGCCCGAGCTTGCCAAAACAAGCACGCCGGCTGTGTCTTCTAGGACGTTTTTGTCTTGTATTAGCCCTATGCGCACGGTGCCGATGTTGTCGTTTAAAAGCTTTGCAAAGGCGCCAAACTCGTCTTTTTGCGCCATCTCCACGCGCTCAAGCTGCTTTTTTTTGTGGTTTAGGAAGTCAAAAAAGCTCTCGGCTAGCTGTTTTAACGCCCCAAATTTGCCAAACGCCCTGCGCGCAAAGGCAAAAAACGCGCCCGTTGCGGCAAGAATGAGCGCGCCAGCAACAATGGCGGCGTTTAAAAAGGGACGCTCTAAATCTTTGGCGCTGCCAGATGAGCTTTTGCTGATGACGAAAAGCTCCGTGCCACCTATGCGGCTTGCGGCAAGGAAGTATTTTGTGCCGTTTTTATCCGTTAGATCTTGTGCGGCTTGGGTTTGGCTAAAAAGACTTAGCGCGCCTGTAAAGCTATCCGCGATGTTTGTTTTTAGCGCAAAAGAGTCAGCGTGCGCGCGGATTAGCCCCCTAGGATCTGCTACAAAAAACTCGTTTTCTTGCTCTAGCAAAAGCTTGCGGATTGGCTCGATGCTGGATCTCATCCCAAGCGCGCCTAAAAATTTGCCGCCTTTTGTCACCGGCGCAAGGCTAATTAGCTGCCCCCCCGCGCCAAGATCTGTAAATGCCGCCTGCGCTGCGCCGCCGGCTAGGTAAGCAAGGGCGTCTTTGCTTTGCGCGTCTATGTCGCCGCTTGCTTTGGTGGTGTAATATTTACCAGTTTGCGCGCTGAAAATAAAGAGATCCGCGCTAGGCGCCGCAAGGCTTTCAAGGGTTTTTTGCAAGGCGAGCTCGTCTGGGCTCTCAAGCGCCTCGCTTAGATCCGCCGCGCTTAACATTAATAAAAGGGTGTTTTTGTGTTTTTCAAAAATATTTTCTATTTTTGCGGCTAGGGCTTGCGTGGAGCTAGCCGCGCCCGCGCGGTAGGCACGCGCGTATTGCTCCTTTGCCCCTGAGTAGCCCAAAAAAAGCGGCAGCAGGGCGCAAACGGACAAAGTGGCAAAAGCTAGGGCAACTATTTTGCTCTTGATTGATTTCATACGCAACCTTAATATCCAAACCCAGCCGGTAGCAAAAAGCAATCCATTACGGCGGGGAGGGGCTTAGATCTTGGCGCGTTAGAGTTTGCGCTTCTTACGCTGCTTCTTTAGCCCTTTTGCCACGCTTGCACGGCTTGCGCGCTTGATTGGCAAAAATCAAGGTGTGGACTAGCTTGGATTTTTTGCGCGCGCGCGGGTCTTTTGGATCTTAGCAGCTAAAGCCACCCAAGTGTTAAACCACGCTTGCAAACACGAGCTTTAATAAGCTTTTGGCAACGTAAGATCCTGGCAGTGGAGTGCGGTTTGATTTAGATTCTAGATCTAGCGTAAGCCTTGTGCGCAAAATCAAGCCGCAAATACGCTAAAAGCTTTTAGAATACCTAACGCGTTTTGGATTAGCCTAGATCTAAGCGCGGCTGTGGGTCTAGATCCAAAACTGCGCAAGCCACGCGGCAAGAAGCTTTAAAAAATTCTTAAGATTTTGGTAGGTTTGAGAGCACGGCGGATCTTTAGATCTAAGATCTAAAGCCGCGCAACCGCTCGGTGCAAAGCCCGCAAAACAAAAACGCCAAACATTTCTCCGCGCGCAAAACCGGTGCAATCCACAGCGCGCAGCCCGCGCGTAAATCGCGCCAAATCAACAGATCTAAGCGCCAACTGTGCGCTAAACAAAATGCGCAAAAATCCGCAAACCGCGCTGCGCAAAGATTGCCGCGCATAAACAGCCAAGCCGCGCTAGATCTTGGATCTAGATCTGTGAGCCCTTAAAAGCCTAATGCAAGCATATTAAAGGCTTTTAAAACGGCTAATATAATGCTTAAGATAGCCTAGATCTAAGCGTGCAGCGGATCTTTAGATCTTAGATCTAGATCGGAAAAGCTCGCGCAAAACATCGCGAAGATTTCGCGCCAAACCCGCGCGGCTAGGTTTTAAACCTATTCAAATTCTGGCTTAGATTTTCCGTCATTTTGCTAAGGTAGGACGCTGCGCTTGAAATTTCTTCAACGCCGTTTGCGTTTTGCGACGAAAGATTGCTGATGTTTGAAACGCTCTTGACAATCTCGCCAAGCTCGTTCGTAACTTTTTCGTATTTGACGGTCGATGTTTGGCTTAGCTCAAGCGTCGTCGTCATCAGGGCGTCTATGTTGTCGATTTTTAGCCGGATATCATCGGACGTTTGCGCTAGATCTTGGGCTTTGTTGGCGTTTTCGTTTATATCGTTGCTAGATTTCACAATCTCTTTAACGACAGAATTTATCGTGCTGTCTATCTCGTTTAGGCTAGCTTGCGTGCGCTCAGCTAATTTGCGCACTTCATCAGCCACCACGGCAAAGCCACGGCCTGCTTCTCCCGCGCGCGCGGCTTCAATCGCGGCGTTTAGCGCCAAAAGGTTTGTTTGATCCGCAATTTCATTAATCACGTTTAGGACTTCTTTAACGCTTTCGGTATCGCGCGTTACGTTTTTCATACCGTTTGCAAGCTGCATTTCCTTTGCGGCAACGGTTTTGATGCTTTCTATGAGCTCTGAGGCTGAAAGCTTGATTTCTGACACAAAGCCTTTCGTCTCCTTGATGTTTTGGCTGCTTCGCTTCGCGTCCTCAAGCGAGGCGGCAACGTCTGCTTTTATGTTTTGCGCCCGCGCGGTGGTCGCCTCCACGTAATAAACAGAATCTTGAACTATCTTGCCAGTTTTCATCGACGTAGAAGAAAGCTCCTCAGCGATGGACGAATTCTCCGTAGAAAGCTTTTTAGCGTGCTCTATCACAAGGCGCAACTCGCCCGTTAGCCCGTTGATGGAGGAGTATATCTTGGCTATTTCATCTTTGGCGGAGTCGTCAAAGCGGACGGTTAGATCCCCGTTGCCGTCTTTGATGTCGGCGGACATTTTAGTTAAGATCTTGACAATACGTCTCAAAAGTTTAATCACAAACCTATCCAAAGCAAATAGCACAAAAACCACCAAAACAACGGTCACGATAGAGCCCGTCATAATGAAAGACACAGTGTTTTTTGAGTTTTGCTTTTTAAGAGTTGTGCGGGTTTTTGCCTCATCTGCGGCAATATCGTCGATGTAAATTCCACTGCCAAGCATCCATTTATAAGGCGCAAAAGAAACGGCGTAACCAAGCTTATCCACGGGCTTTTCGCCTTCCTTTTTCGCCCAGCCAAAGGTCAAAAACCCGCCGCCACTTTTAGCCTTTTCTATAAGTTCTTTTATGAGTGGCAAGCCGTGCGGATCTTTTAAACCTATTAGGTTTTTTCCCACCAGCGCAGGCTTTTCTGGGTGCATTAAAACCTTGCCATCGTAATCGTAAATAAAAATGTAGCCCGTTTTATCATCAAAAAATTTTATAGGCGCAATGGTGCTAAAAATATTTTGCGCTATTTGTTCGTCGCTTAGATTGTTCTTTTTGCCGTTTGTGTAAATTTCAAACATCACAGCATTTAGCGTATCAACGGCGTCTCTTAGGAGCTCTTTCTTGTTTTTTATAAGCATATCTGATGATTTTTCAGCAAAAAATTCCATCTGATTAGATAAAAAACGGCTGTTTAAAACCGCCAAAATAATACTTGTAGTAACGATTGAAAAAATAAAAAGTAAAATAATTTTAGTAGAAAGTTTCATTTTTTTGCCCAGCTTATTCTTATTAATATTTTTTAAGTTTCCTCCAAAATTTAAAGCCCGAATTCTACCACCATAAAAGTTAAATTTAAAAACGCTACTTTCACACTAAACCACTACTAAACCTTTTAATCAAAGCATTTGCCGGCAATATCAAACATCAAAATAAAATAATACCGCCAATCAAATTTTAAGTCTAACGCGTATTTTTGCTGGCTGCAACTTTTTGTAATGCAAAATTCAGCGTGTTTGTTTTTTTAGGGGGGGCTCAGCGCAAGATCACAAGGCAAGATCTAGCACAAAAGGCTTGAAAAGGCGTTACGTTGCGTGAATCAAGCGGTTTTTGGCGAGTTCGCAATAGTCGCGGTTTAGATCTATGCCAATGCAATGCCTGCCTAGCTTGCTTGCCGCAAGCGCGGTTGTGCCGGCGCCGCTAAAGGGGTCTAAAATGGTGTCGCCCGGGTTTGTAGAGGCAGCGATGACGCGCTCAAGAAGAGCCAGCGGCTTTTGCGTGGGGTGGCGGCCTAGCGTTTTTTCACGCGCGGGCGGCGTTGGAATAGACCAAACGGAGCGCATTTGCGTGTTTGGTTTTTTGAGTTTGTCTTGCAAAAAGCTGCCGTTTTTCATCGCGCTGTAATTAAAAATATGCTTTGCCCATCTATCTTTGCGCGCCCAAATCAGCGTCTCGTGAGAGGCTGTAAAATACCGGCAGCTCAGGTTTGGCGCGGCGTTTGGCTTGAGCCAAGCTATGTCATTTAAAATGACGAAATCCGCTTCTTGAAGTAAAAATCCGCAACTGTAAATGCTGTGGTAGGTGCCGCTAATCCAGATTGTGCCCGATGGCTTTAAAACGCGGCGGCAAGTGGCAATCCACGCGCGGTGGAAGTCCAAATCGCCAAGCAAGCCGGCGCTTTTGTCCCATTTGCCCTTATTGACGCTCACCATTTTGCCGTTTTTGCACGTAAAACCGTCGTTTGAGAGCATATACGGCGGGTCGGCAAAGACCATATCCACGCAGTTATTTGGCAAGCGGGCTATGATTTCAAGACAATCGTCATTAAAAATTACGCTTGACGGGCTTTGAAAATACGGTGCAATTTGCGCGCTGGCGCCGCTCTTTATTGAGTTGATTAGCTCGTTTAAACCAGCGCTAAGATCTTTGGCGCGGTGTGGATCTTTGGCATTTGGATCCGCTGGTTTTTGGTGGCGTAGATCTTTAGATTTTGAAGCGTTAGCTTGCCTAAGATCTTGTAGGTTGGTGGAGCTAAGATCTTGAGCCTTGTGCAGATCTTGAAGCCTTGAAGATCTAGGATCTTTGCCATTCGTGGCGCTGGTTTGCGCTAGTTCTAGATCTTGCGCCGGATCTTGGTGGCTTGCGGAGCTAGGATCTTTAGCCTTTGGCGACTTGGATCTGATGTCTTGCAAATGGTGTAGATCTTTGGTGCTTGCGTGGTTTGCGGCGCTAAGATCTGCTAGCTTAAAAAGGTTAGGAACTTTAGATCTTGAAGTGCCACCTTGCCTAAGATCTTGTGACTTGTGTGGATCTTGGCGCTTAAGATCTTTGACATTTGTGGCGCGGGTTTGCGCTAGATCTAGATCTCGCGCGGGATCCTTAGCATTTGCCGGCTTAGGATCCGCGCTGTTTGCTGGCAAAGGCTTGCGCGCCAAGCGTTATTGCTCGTTCATTTTTGATAAAAATTCCGCGTTGTCGCTCGTCATTTGCATTTTTGAGTAAATGAATTTTAGCGCGTCTATCTCGCTCGTCATTCCAGCCATAGCCGTTCTTAGCGCCCAAACCTTTTGCAAAATGCCGGGCTTATACAAAAGCTCTTCCTTTCGCGTGCCCGAGCGCACGACATCAATCGCTGGGTAGATCCGCCTGTCTGCAATCGCGCGGCTTAGGATAATTTCCATATTGCCCGTGCCCTTGAATTCTTCAAAAATCACTTCGTCCATTTTGCTGCCCGTTTCAATGAGCGCGGTAGAAATCACCGTAAGGCTGCCGCCGTGTTCGATGTTGCGCGCTGCACCCAAAAAACGCTTTGGTTTATGGAGTGCGTTGGCATCGACGCCGCCTGTTAAAACCTTGCCGCTTGATGGCGTAACGGTGTTGTAAGCGCGCGCTAGGCGGGTTATGGAGTCAAGCAAAATCACGACGTCTTTTCCCATTTCCACCAGCCGCTTTGCCTTTTCTATGACAAGCTCGGCGGTGCGCACGTGGTTTTGCGCGGGCATATCAAAAGTGGAGCTATACACCTCGCCCTTGACGGAGCGCTGCATATCGGTAACTTCTTCGGGCCGCTCATCAACGAGTAGCACCATTAAAATAACCTCCGGGTGGTTCCTTTCTATGCCGTGCGCGAGTTCTTTTAAGATCTCTGTTTTTCCACTCTTTGGCGGGGCGACGATGAGCCCACGCTGCCCCTTGCCAACGGGCGCAAAAAGATCCGTAATGCGCCCCGTTAATTTCATCGTGTCGTATTCAAATTTGAGCTGCTCGTTTGGAAAAATAGGCGTGAGATTATCAAAAAGCGAGCGTTTTTTGGAGTCTTCTACCGGCAAATAATTTATGGCTTCTATTTTTAAAAGCGCCGCGTATTTTTCTTGCTCTTTGGGCGAGCGCACCTGCCCGGTTACAATATCGCCCGTTCTTAGGCCGAATTTTTTGATTTGCGTATTTGATACGTAGGCGTCGTTGCTGGAGTTTGAGAAGTTAAAGTCAAGCCCGCGCAAAAAGCCGTAGCCATCTGGCAAGATCTCTAAAATCCCGCTTAAAAGTATGTAGCCGCCTTGATTTACTTGGTATTTTAAGATCTCAAAGATGAGATCTTGACGCTTGTAGTCGTTTGGATTTTCTATGTCGTATTTGCTGGCGATTTCCACTAGCTCATTGAGCGGTTTTGTCCTTAATTCTTCAATGGTGATGCCATTTACTGGCTTGTGCGTCCTGCGTTTTTGTCTTTGATTTTCTTCCATTATTTCCCTAAAAAAAGTGAGTTTTTAAATTAGAGCGGCAAATTATAACTAATATTTCTTAAGCCCTAAACCCTTATAATTGGCGGTTTTTTTCAAAAAGGCTAGCCAAAATGAGTAAAAAATTCCTGTTTTTTTATCTGCTTTTGTTGGGTGTTGCAATCGGCGTTGAAGTAGCGCTTGGCGCACTCA
Organism: uncultured Helicobacteraceae bacterium; assembly: GCA_963542625.1. Classification (GTDB taxonomy): domain Bacteria; phylum Campylobacterota; class Campylobacteria; order Campylobacterales; family SZUA-545; genus CAUTXO01. Next base: position 12,005 of record CAUTXO010000002.1, read on the forward strand.
CCGCGCCCGTTATTTTCTTTGATGAAAAGATTTTGCCGCAAGACGTGCTCACACACTTTCAAAGCGGGCAGCTAATGACGGTAATATTTTTGCGCTACTCTTACGCGCTAGCTTTTGTGCTGCTTGTCATCGCCGCGGCTGAGATCTGGCAGATCCTTACAAAACAAACGACCAAACTAAGCGTGGCGTTTGCCGCGCTAAACTTAACCTTTGGCGCAGCGTTTATTTATTTTGCAAGGCTCATCGCTGGCATTCAAAGCAAGGGCGAGGCCTTTACGGCAACGGATCACTTCGCGTTTTTGCATAGGCTAAGCGAGCTGGATATGAAGCTCTTAATGCTCGCGCAACTTGCCCTGCTTGCCGCCAAATTTATCCATATACCAATAAAAGGCAAATAAAATTCCCGTTGTTTTTGGCTTTTGCTCGTCAAAAATAAACTCGTTTATTTCGTCAAAACCTACGCGGACAATCTCGATTTCTTCCGTATCCACGCCGCCGCCCTTGCCCTTTTTTTGCGCGTCGCTCACGTGCGCAAAAAACAAAGTCTGGCGGCTAGACGCAAAGCCCACGCTCGTGTAAAAAGACACGATTTTCTCCACGCTATCCACAGCGTAACCCGTTTCTTCATACACTTCTTCAATGGCGATTTGCTCTAGCGTTTTGTCCTTATCGACAATCCCCGCGCAAAGCTCGTAAGTAAAGCCGTCTGAGTGCTTCAAAAACACAGCCGGGCGGAACTGCTTGACTAAAACAAACTCCCTACGCACCGGGTCTGCTAGCAGCACGGCAACACTATCGTGCACTTCCACAAGCTCCCAGCTTTTATTCACGCCGCTTTGCTCGTAGCGCATCAAAACCGGTTTGACGAACTTAGGATTTACTAGCTTGCTAAACGTAACGTCGCGTATCATTTAAAAACCTTTTAATGTAATTTGTTTTGCGCGCTTTAAGATCTAGCGCCCAAAATCCGCGCAAGATCTTGCACGGATCCAAGCGCCGCCTTAGATCTTGACAGTCTTACCCGCCACGCTTGCTTGTTAAATTTTCTAGTGCAAGTCTTTCTATTTGCGCGCCCTTATCCAAAAAGAAAAAGTGATCGCCCTCTAGCGCAAAAAACTTCGAGCCGTCAATGAGCGCGTGGATTTTCTCCCCGCTTGCTAGGTGCGTCGCGCTGTCATCTTTGCCCCAAAAAATGAGCGCTCTCCGCCCCGCACCACGCGCGGCAAACTTGGTGCTAAAGTCCTCATTCACAACGTTTTTAAAGGTTTCATACATATTTTGGCTTATATTTTTTGCGTCGCGGCTGGTAAAAAATTCGCGAATTTTTCGCGCACCAAGGGGTTTTAAGAGCTTAAAAATCGCGATTTTTGCGCGCACGGCAAGGGGCTTTTTCTCTAAGATCCCAGCGCTAGAAAGCAGCACAAGCACCGGCGGATCTAGTAGCAGCGCCACTTTGCCGCCAAAGGAATGCCCCACCGCCATAAACACATTCACGCCAAGATTTTGCAAAAAAGCCCTAACAATCGCCGCGTAATCGTGCGTGGTAAGGCTTAGCTCGTTGCTTGAATTGCCAAAGCCGGGCAGATCCAAATAAATGTGCGCGTAATCCTTAAAATACGCGCCAAAGGCTGTTTTCATCAGGGTTTTTTGCGCGCCCCAACCGTGCAAAAACAAGATGTTTTTTTTCATATTTTGATTTAACATCTCATAAGATAGCAAAAAACGCGCATTTTTGTAAAAAATTTCTTTTTGTGCCAAGCGAGATCTTTGGATTAAATTTTGCTATGAATTTTACAAAAAACCGACTAAGGCAAACAATGCAGAGCGATGAATTCGAGAGCCTAAAACAGCGGCACAAGGCGAATTTAAAGGACTTTTACGCAGAAATCACAGGCTACACGAACGACCTAATTAGGCTTGCGCACCTAAAGGAGCTAAGCAAGCCGGAATTAAGGGCAATGCTTGCCAACATCGCTGCGATTGAGGAGATGAAAAAGGTTTTTCAAGCGCAAATTGTCATCAAAAAATCCCGCAAGCACGCAGCAATCAGGCTAAAAGCTAGGCAAAGATCTTAAGCGCAAGCCGCCAAGATCTGTGAGATCTTAAGCCTAGATCTAAGATCTTGCCGCCCTATCTATAAATTCTAATTCTCTTTGTTTCGCCGTTTCTTATAACGGTAGCAGTGCAATAGCCGTTATCGTGGCAAGCAGGGCTTAATCTGTGAAAATCTTGACTGTTTTTGACGGGCACGCCGTTAAGTTCGGTAATCACATCGCCAACAAGCAAGTCGGAATTATAAGCTGGTGTGTCGTCGTAAATTACCCCTACCTTAACGCCTGGTGAACCGATGTCAATTCTTTCTTCACGCGTTAAGTCATTACCCCAAATGCCAATCGGCAAGCTAAGCACGTCAAAACTTATAAAAAAATACGCGAGATGATCGTATCTCTTGATGGTGTAGGAATACGGAATGGCCTTAGTGGTTGAAGTTGTTGCAGTGCCTGTGTAGTTGTATGTGTTGAAGCTGTTTGTGGTAACCGAGCCGCTGTATGTAGTCGTTTCTTTAGTTGGCACATAAAGCGTGGAATTCACCGTCCGCGAACTTTCAAATATAGGTTCGGCTACCAAAACAAGCGTTGCGCCCAATAGCTTTGCAACCTTAATGGCATTTTTAGGCGCTTCATACCGACCGTTAAAAGAAGAGTAGCCAATAGGCATAAAGCCCTTTCTCAAGGCTTTTTGGAAGTCTGCGTCGATGTTGCTTGAGACAACGAACATCGGTTCTGCGCCCTTTGCCAAAAACGTGAAACGTTCGTTTTTCTTTAGATCTTCAAACTGCTGGCGGTCAAGGTTTGATTTGTAAAACTCACGGTATCCAGACGAGCAACCGCTTATAGTAAAAATAAGTGCGCCAAGCAAAAGGCTAGCTAAATATCGCCCCCCCCCCAACCGTATTTTTTAGATATGAAAACTTCATTGCAATCCTTTAAAATGTGAAATTATAATACGCAAATGCTGGAAAACAAGGCAGATGACTTTTGGATCTAAGATCTTGCCAGCAGGCATTCATAAAGTCTGGGCTTAGAAATTCACTCTAAAATCGCTAGATCTAAGCCAAAGATTACCCCACAAGGCTAATCCACGCGTAGGTTACAAGCGGCCCGGTAAGTCCTGTGAGAATACCTATTTTTACAAGATCTTTGCCTTCTAGCTTGCCCGTTGAAAAAACAAGCGCGTTTGGCGGAGTGGAGATTGGCAAAAGCATTGCAAAAGAGGAGCTTATCGCCACTGTGATGACGGCGCTTACGTGGTTTGCGCCCTCAAAAGACGCGGCAAGCGCAATCACAAGCGGCAAAATGATATTAGACGCGGCGGTATGGCTCATAAAGTTTGAAATAATCAGCACCACGTAAGCAAAGAGCAAAACAAGAAAAACCGTGCTTGCGCCGTCTGTGTGAAAGAGATTTGCAAACCATACGGCAAGCCCGCTTTTTGAAACAGCAAGCCCCAAAGAAAGCCCGCCGACGATTAAAATAATCACGTCCCAGCGCAGCGTGGCGATGTCGTCGGCGTCTAGGATCCTAAACATCGTAAAGGCAACGACGGGCAAGAGGGAAACAACCGTCGTCGGGATATTATGAAAGGCGTTTGTCATCCAAAGCGAAATAGTCAGCACAAAAATCACAACGGTGATGATTTTTTTCCAGCTTGGAATGGTCGGGATCTTAGTGAATTTGGTCGTAGAATCGTCGTAGTGGTCGATGTTTTCCACTTCCTTTAGATCTATGTTTTTGCCGCTTGATGGATAAAATTTTATGATGTAAAAATACAGCAGCGTAGCCATAGCAACAGCTGGCGCTAGCGCGTAATACATCCACATCAAGAAATTTGGCGCGCGCGCTTCTAGCAAACCGACCGCAATGGCGTTAGGCGGCGTGCCAATGATTGTGCCTATCCCGCCTAAGTTTGCGCCTACCACCACCGCAAGCAAAACGGATTTTACAAAATTAACATCGCTGGCGTTTTTTTGTAGCAGCGGGATTATTATGGTAAGCATCATTGCCGTCGTGGCGGTGTTTGAAATAAACATAGAAAAAACAAAAGTTATCAGCAAAAAGCCCGTTACGATGTTTTTGGGCTTAGATCCAAAGATAAAAATGACCTTTTTTGCAAGCCAAAAGTCAAGCTTTGTTTTAGACGCCGCCGCCGCCATAATAAACCCGGCAAAAAACAAGAACACAAGCGGGTTTGACCAAGGTTTTAGGTAATATTCCCAGTCAGCGCTTGGGTCTTTAAAATCAAAGCCGTTAAAGCCAAGCAAGACAATATTTAGCGCGATAACCAAAAGCGAAACAGCAAACGCCGGGATTGCTTCACTTATCCAAAGCCCCGCCGCAAAAAGCAAGACAAAAAGCGTGAGCCTAGCCTCGTGCGCTAAATTCGCATACTCTGGTATAAACGCCGCAATCGCCGCCAAAGCAAGGCTGGCAAAAAACTTCAAAAAAGATGTATCCAGTCGCTCTTTAAAAGATTTATCTATTAGTTGCCTAATTCGTCTCCTTGTATCTAGCAAGCGTCCTCCAAAATAATGGCTTTTATAAACACCTTTTCAAGCGGTTTGTCTTGCGCGTTTGTTTTGACGCCTTGGATCTTCTCAACTACATCGTAGCCGTCTGTTACTTCGCCAAAAATCGTGTGATGATTATTTAGCCACGGCGTTTTTGCGGTGGTGATGAAAAACTGGCTACCGTTTGTGTTTGCGCCGGCGTTTGCCATTGCAAGCAAGCCCTTTTTGTCAAACAGCAGCTCATCGCTAAACTCGTCTTCAAACGGCTTGCCCCAGATTGAGCTCCCGCCCCTACCGGTGCCGGTTGGGTCGCCGCCTTGGATCATAAAATCTTTTATCACACGATGAAAAATCACGCCGTTATAGTAGCCGCTTTGCACAAGGCGCGTAAAATTCTCGCAAGCTTTGGGCGCCTTATCCGCAAAAAAAGAAACCTTTACGTCGCCAAGGTTTGTTTGGATTATCGCGCAATTTGTTTTAGCCATTTTATTCCTTTACAAATTGGTATCATAACAAAAACATTTTTTTAAAAAACCTTTAGGAGCGCAAAATGACGCAGGATTTTTCAGAAATCGTCTTTTTAAAAGCCGGCGGCACAGCCGTTCAAGCGCGCGCGGATATTCCAGCGGGCGCTAAAGAGCTTGCACTGATTTTTAGCGATGAAAATTCCACGCGCAATTCAAAGCACCTAACGCGCCTTGCAAACGCACTGTTTGAAAGGGGCACGGGCAGTTTGATTGTGGATATTTTGGACGAAGTTGAGATGTGCGAGCTAGAAATCGTGCAAAACAAGGCGTTTTTGCAAGCGCGCGTGCGGACAATTGCGCAAGAAATCAAGGCGCACAAGATCTTTGGCACGCTCTTTCATCTTGTGTATTGCGGCGATGATTACAAACAAACGCTTTATTCAAACGGCTTTACTAGCTTTATAGATCTTAGCGGGCAAAGGATTTGAATGAAAATTTTTACGTATGTAAAGATCTTAATCACGCTTGGCTTGCTTGCCTTTGCGGCGTTTAGCGGAAATTTTTTGGACGTTTTTTCAAAGGTTTTTAGATGATAATCGACACGCACATTCACCTAAACGACGCGCGCTACGACGAAGATCTTAGCGATGTTTATGCGCGCGCGGCTTCTAGCGGCGTGGGCGGGTTTATCATTCCCGGCGCGGATCCTAAGGACATAACAAAGGCGGTGCAAATCTCAAACGAGCGCGCGAACACCTTTTTTGCCGTTGGCGTTCATCCAGATAACGCCAGCGATTTTGACGCCACCCGCGATTTTTTGCACGCTCGCGATGAAAAATGCGTTGCCATCGGCGAATGCGGGCTGGATTATTTTAGGCTACCAAGTGGTGCCGAAGCGCAAAAAAGGGCGCAAAAGGAGATCTTTAGCGCGCAAATTGAGCTTGCAAAAAGCCTTGATTTGCCGCTTATTATCCACTCCCGCGCGGCAAATGAGGACACGCACGCAATGCTTGCAAGCGCCCGCGCGCACGGGGTTTTCCATTGTTTTAACGCAAGCCCGCTGCTGCTAGAGCTAGCCGATGATTTTTACTTTGGCATAGGCGGCGTGCTGACCTTTAAAAACGCCAAAGAGCTGCCGGCTATTTTGCCTAAGATCCCGCTTGAAAGGATAGTTATTGAAACGGACGGCCCATATCTTAGCCCCGAGCCCTTTCGCGGGCAAAGAAACGAGCCCGCGCGCACGAAAATTGTGGCGCAAAAAATCGCCGAGATCTTGGGGCTGGATCTTGAAAAGGTAGAAGAAATTACCACCGCAAACGCCCTGCGATGTTTTCCGCGCGTTAAGATTAGCTAAGCGGCGCTTGGATCTTGATGTGCGGATCTTGCCGCACGGCGCAATAGATCTTGGCGCGCGTTGGATCAGTGCTGCGCGCTAGATCTTTGGGCGCACTGGATCCGTGCTTAGATCTTATGCCTTAGAGCTACGCTGCGTGTTAGATCTTGCACGTTTGGCGCCCCGCTTGCGCTAGATCTTTGGCGGGCTTGGATCTTGCGCGCGCTTAGATCCTGCCCCCTAGATCTTGTTCGGGATCTTGGTGGCACGCTTAGATCTTGCACGTTAGATCTTTGCGCTTTGGATCCGCACTTGGATCTTGGGGCTTTAGATCCACGCTGTGCGCCAGATCTTGTAGCGTTCTATCCAGTGCCAAAGATCTTGCACGTTTGGCGCCCCGCTTGCGCTAGATCTTATCGGGCGTTGGATCCGTGCTTGGATCTTCAAAGCTGCAAAGATCCGCGTAGCGCGGCAAGAGTGCTCTCAAAAAATACCTGCTAGCGCCTTTCTGGCTGCGCGCGGCGTATTTTGCGCGCAAAGAGCCATCTTGCATCATCAGGCGCATTGCCGCTTGAAGCGCTTTAGCGTCGCCAACGGGCGTTAAGATCCCGTGCGTGGCTAGCTCAATGCCGTTTTTTATGTGAAAATCCGGGTCAGTCCCCGGCGCTAAGATCTCTCTAACCCCGCCCGGGCAATCCGTGCTAATAATGGGCGCGCCGCAAATTAGCGCTTCAACGATGACGTTTGGAAAGCCCTCGTAATTTGAGCCAAACACAAAGCAATCCGCGCGCGCTACGTAGGCAAAGGGGTTTGCCCGCGCGCCAAGAAGCCGCACGCGCCCGGCAAGCCCTAGTGCTGCAATTTGCGCTCGCAACGCGCTCTCTAGCTCGCCGCTACCTATTATTAATAGTGCGGCGTTTAGACCTTTGAGCGCGTCTATTATCATTGCGTGATTTTTGCCCGCGTCTAGCCTGCCGACGCTCGCAAACACAAAGCTAGGCGGGTTTGGCGCCGGGTCTTGCGCCGGGCTTTGCGCTAGATCTTGCACCGGCTTTGGCGCTGGATCTTGCGCAAGATCCAAGCTAAGATCTAGCCCAAGATCTTGCCTTAGATCTGGCTTTGGATCTTCCCCCGCCATTTGGCGGATCTTGCTCTCATTGAAAAGGTTTGCAAGCGTTACGACGTTTTGTAAGCCAAAGCTCTTTTCAAGCTCGCGCGCCACCGTTTTGGAATTTGCAATGCAAACCGCCGCGCGCGGGTATGCAAGCTGAATGAGCGCTTTGTTTATGCGCCCTTGCAAGCCCTTTGCGTGCTGGCTGCTTGGCATTGTGCGCTGGCTAATTACCGCCCTGTGCCCAGTGAAAAACGACGCGGCGATATTGATAAAATTAGGGCGCTCTAGAAAGCTATTTATCTGTTTGAAGCCTTCTTTTTTGATAATGCGCGCTAGTTTGTAGGTAAGCCAAAGCGGGCGCAAGTAGCGCATTAGCCCCGTGCTTTGGAGAGCGGCGCCTAGATCTATGACGCAAACCCTTTCATCAAGCGCGTAGTCGATTTTGTTGTGGATTAAAATCAGGTAGCAACGGCTTGTTTTTGCTAGCTCGTTTAACAGCGTGCTGATGACGCGCTCGGCGCCGCCGCTGCCTAGTGATATGGTAAAAAAGACCGTTTTTTTCAAGATCTGCCTTAAGTTTTGGCGGATTTTATACCTGAAATTATTAAAGTTTCTTGTGTATAATCTGCGCCTATGAGTGAAGTTTATTACGAAAACAAGACGCCAGTTATCGTGGAAACGGACGCTAGCTTGCCGGTGGTTGTGGTGTATTTGGTGCTAAAAAACAGCGGCGCGCTTAGCGACAAACAGGGCGCGCTTAGCTACCTTTACGCGCGTATGCTAGAAGAGGGTAGCGCGCGGTGGGGCAAGGTCAAATTTTACGCAAGGCTTGAAGAAAACGCGATTGAGCTAAGCTTTAAGCCCTCTTTTGAAACGATGACGGTTGCAATTACTTGCCTAAAAGAAAAGCTTGACGTGGCTTTGGCGCTTCTTGGGGGCGTCATTACGGAGCCAAACTTCACGGCTGGCGGCTTTGCGCGGGCGCAGAATATGGCTCTTTCTAGGTTGCAAGAAAGGCAAGCGGATTTTAACTACCTAAGCCGCAACGGGCTTTTTGCAACGCTTTACGACGGCAACGCGGGCAAGGCGCTAATGGGCTTAGAGCAAGATCTAAGCGCCATAAAGCTAGAAGATCTTAGCGCCAAGCACGCGCGCACATTCAGCAAAAATAACGCGATTTTTGCCTTTGGCGGAGACGTTAGCGCGCAAGAAGCGCTGAAATATTCTAGGGCGCTTTTGGGTTTGATGAGCGATGAGATAGCCGCCCCGATCTTGGCGCAAAGGGCAAAAAAAGCTGACAAAATGGGCGTTTTAAAAAAGCAAACGACGCAAAGCTACATATCTTTTGGTTGCGGTTTTGAAGCTAGCGATGACGAAGAATACTTATGCCAAGTGGTTTCTTTTGTGCTCTCGGGCGGTTTTGGAAGCCGGCTGATGGAAGCTGTGCGGGTAAAAGAAGGGCTTGCTTACAGCGTTTGGGCTAAGATCTCTCAAGGCAAGGCGCTGAAAAATTTCACGGGCGGTTTGCAAACGAGCCTAAACACCGAGCAAAAGGCGATAGATACGCTCAGGCAAACGCTTGCGGCCTTTAGCAAGGGGGGTGCTAGCGCCGCGGAGCTTGAAACGACAAAGAATTTTTACGCAGGCAGTATGCCGCTAAAAGAAGAAACGATGTCAAAGCGCTTGCTTAGGAGCTTGCAAGCCGTTTATGCGGATAAGGATCCAAACGACGCGAAAATCGTGCTTGAAAAAATAAAGGCGCTAAAACTCGCCGAACTCAACGCGTTTATCAAAAATCACAGCGAAATCAACGAGCTGAATTTCTTTGCCGTTAATGCCGGGTAGCGCGCGCTTGGCATTGCGCGGTTTTGCCAAGATTTAACGTGAGTTGTGATGGCTAAGATCTAAACTTTACGGGCTTTATTGGAGATTTTAAAGGTGGCGGTCTGAGTGCGTGGCAAGATCCGTCAAACATCCGGCTCAAGAGCTATAATAATTAATCCAGCTAAGGTAACAATCACGGTGTAGGCGATGATAAGTGCAAGAAAGGCAAACTTCATCTTTCTGCGGCTTTTGCCCTGAGCCGCTGGCTGGCTTGGAGGGGTTTGCTCGGCGGCTTGGCTTTTGTTTGGCGGCTTAAATGCACTGTCTAGCTCGCTCGCTTTTTCTATTTTTTCTATGCCAAGACCTTCAAAATATATCCACTCAAGGTAATTGCCGGCTTCGTGGTAATCAAGCTCGCACGCTTTGTAGAAAAACTTGGCAGCCTTTACGTAGTCTTTTTCTTTGCCCTGCGCGTAGATGTGGTAAAGCCCAAGATTGTGGCAAGCAATGCCGTCTCCTAGCTCGCAAGCCTTTTCGTAGAGCACATTTGCCTTGGCAAAATCCCTTTCCACGCCTAAGCCGTTTGAATACAAATAGCCTAAATTGGTGCAGGATTTAATATGCCCAAGCTCGCAAGCCTTGCCGTAAAACAATGCCGCTTTAGCGTAGTCTTGTGGGATTTTGTCCCCTTCATCATACAAAACCCCTAAATTGGTGCAAGCTTGTGCGTATCCAAGTGCGCAGGCTTTTTCGTAAAGCAAAACAGCCTTGCTGTAATCTATCTCCACGCCCATTCTGGTGCGGTAAAACTCCCCTAGCAAAAAGCAACTTTTAGCGTTATTTTCATCGCATTGCTGTTGCAATTTATCAAGGATCTTAGGAATATCCTGCGGTTTGCGTGGCGGATCTTGCAACTCCAAAGCCTGCAAAGCTAGCCCTTTATCATTTTCTCAAGCTCTTCTTTAAAACGCGGGATTAGGTTTTGCTCCTTTTCCTTGGAGACGACTTCGCCCTTTTTGATAATCATACCGCCCTTTCTGCCAAAGGCTATGGCAAGATCAGCGTGCGCGGCTTCCCCTAGCGCATTCACCACACAGCCCATCACGGAGATATTTAGCGGCGTTTTCACATCGCGCGTGAGATCTTCTACTTCCCTTACGGCGCTGACGAGATCTGACTCAAGCCGCGCGCAGGTAGGGCAAGAGATGATATTCACGCCTTCCTTTCGCAGCCCAAGGCTTTTTAGGATTGCCTTGCCGACGCGGATCTCTTCTTCTAGCTCGCCCGTGATTGAAACGCGCATAGTGTCGCCTATGCCCTCCATCAGCAAGCTGCCAAGCCCGATGCTTGATTTCACCGTCGCGCCAAAGGTCGTGCCCGCTTCTGTGATCCCAAGATGAAAGGGGTAGTCGCACTGGCTCCGCAAAAGGCGGTAGCTCTCAACGGTCATCAGGACGTCAGAAGTTTTAAGCGATACTTTGATGTCAAAAAAGTCCAGATCTTCAAGCAGCTTGATGTGATACAGCGCCGACTCACACAGCGCGCGCGGGGTTAGGCCGTAGCGTGCTTCGATGTGCTTTTCAAGGCTGCCGCCATTGACGCCTATGCGGATTGGCAAGCCCCGCTCGCGGCAAGCGCGCACGACTTCGCGGATCTTTTCATTAGAGCCGATGTTGCCCGGATTTATGCGGATTGCATCAACGTATTGCGCCGCTTCTAGCGCAAGGCGGTAGTTAAAGTGAATGTCCGCGACGATTGGCAGCGGCGAGCCTTCTTTGATGGCTTTTAGCGCCCGCGCGTCCTCTATGTATGGCACGGAGACGCGCACAATATCCGCGCCCGCAAAATAAAGCCTGTTTATCTGCTCTAGCGTGGCTTTGACGTCGTGCGTTTTGGAAAACGTCATTGACTGCACGCTAATAGGCGCGTCGCCGCCAACTGCCACGCCGCCGACTTTTATCTGCCTTGTTTTATGCCGCTTAATCATACTCGTAATCCACCACCTTAGAATACTCTGCCACTTTTTTGATTTTGTCTAGCACCGCCACGTGCGCGGGGTGAGTGGCATAGACGCCTAGATCTGCCCGCGTATGCAGATCTGCTATAAGCGCAAGGTCGCAAGCCCTGTCTTCTGGGCTAAAATTTATCCCCGCTTCAATTGCCACAAGCCCTGAGATCTTGCCCCGCAAACCCTCGATTGCCTTTTTTAGATCTAGGGCGCTACCAGGCTCGCGCAACTTCAAAAATACGATGTGCTTAATCATTTTTACTCCTTGTTAAAACTTCATTTGCAAGCTTTATGATTTTATTTTCATCGATGTCCCTAATGCAAAAGTCTTTTTTGTTCAGCTTGTAGGGGTTGATTTTTTTGCCCGCGTCGATAACTAGGCAGTCCTTGCTAGCAAGCGCGTTTCTAAAAGAGGGCGTCGCGCCAAAGATAAAAACGCAAGGGGTGTTTAACGCCCAAGCCATATGCACCGTGCCTGTGTCCGCGCCAATTACAAGATCTGCTTGCGCTAGCAAGGCGCTAAGATCTGCAAGCCCTAGCTGCGGGGCGATTTTTGCGCTAGAGACAAGCGCGGCAATTTCTCCCGCTAGGATCTTCTCCCTTTCATTGCCCCAGATCAAAACGCAGTTTGCCTTTAGCCCCTTTAGCACCTTAGCCATTTTTTGCGGCGGGTAGATCTTAGCCTCCCACGAAGCCCCGACGGCGCAGATGACGTTTTTTTTGGTCTTTGAAAAAAGCGCGCCAAAGTCTTTTTTGCGCGGGGATAGCAGCGGATCTTTAGTAAGCGCTAGGCGCAGATCCGCGCCAAGTGAAAAAACGCCGTCAATTAGCTGAACGTAACGCTTTATGACGTTTTCGCCGTAGGGCGATAAGATCTTTGTCTTATAAAAAAACACCGCCATTTTTTCGCGCACGCCGTGCTTTGTGTAGCCGTAGGTGTTGCGCCCCAAAAACCGCGCGATGATGGCGGATTTTAGCAGGCCTTGCATATCGATGATGTAATCGAATTTTTTGTTTTTTAGTAGGCCAAGCTCGGCGCGCAGCCCGCTAAAAGAAAAGTGCTTTTTTAGGTGCTTGATGTTTATGCCGACGCTTTCGTCGATGAAGGGGCAAAGATCCGTAACTTCTTGGAAGCTCTTATCCACAAACCACGTGATGTGCGCGCCTTTTACGTATTTTTTAATCAGCCACGCGCCGATTAGAGATTGAACTATGTCTCCTAGCGCGCCAAGTCTTACAATCGCGATTTTCATACGAAAATACTAGCAAAAAAGCCCTAACGCAGGGCTCAATCCTTTGACGTGAGTTTATAAACGCCGTTAAAATTTTTCGGCGGATTTTCTATGAATTCTTGGCATCTTTGAATGTAGATCTGATACAGCTTGCGGGTTGTTTTTAAAGGGTCGTTTTGCAAGGCTTGGAAAAGAGCTAGCGCGTCTTTAAAGTTGGCGTCTTTGTAAAGCGCGATTGCTTTTTCATAAAAATGCAGCTCTTCAAAAAGCTTGTCTTGCGCGACGTCAAAAAGCGGGCACGCGCTACCTTTAGCGTCTATGACTTGATAAATACTCACAGGCTCTAGCTTGCCCTTAACTTGCACTAGATCTAAAAACCTGAAAATATAATCATCGCTTAGGCGCTCTTTGGTAAAGTGCGAGATGTTGAGCCTTGAGCCGTAAAACTTGCAAAGCGCTTCAAGCCTTGAGCCAAGATTTATGCTGTCTCCTATGACGGTGTAGTCTGATCTTTTTGAGCTTCCCATTTCGCCCACCATTGCAAGCCCGGTGTTTATGCCAATGCCGATGTTTAAAACCGGCTCGTTTTTCTTTTGGAAGTAAGCCCTTAAGCTATCAAGCGCGCTATCTTGGCTTATTCTCTCATTTAGCACGGAGATGTAGCGCAATTGTTCAAGCGCGGCATCAACCGCCATTTGCGGGTGGTTTGGAATGTCAAGCGGCGCGTTCCAATACGCCATAATCGCATCGCCGATGAATTTATCCACCGTGCCTTTTTGCTTCGTGATTATTTCTGTCATTGGATCCATATAAGAATTCAAAAAGCCGATGAGCTCCTTTGCGCTGCCTATTTTCTCGCTTATTTGCGTGAAGTTGCGTATATCGCTAAAAAATACGGTTACTTCTTTTTCCCTGCCTTCTAGGATATTCGTGCCCGTGTTTTTTAGAAGATCTTCCATAATGTTGAGCGAAACTTTGCTTGCAAACTTACTCTTAATGGCGTTTTTTTGCCGTGCTTCAAAAAAATAGTTAAAACTAAGAGAGGCCGAAAAACTAAGCGCGATGGATAAAAACAAGAACAAATTGTTAAAAATATAGCCCCAGTAAAAGAGTATGAAATAATTCACGCCAAGCGTGCCAAGAAGTGTTAGCAAGAAAACTGGAAAGAGCAAGATGGCGTTAAAAGAGCCAAAAAACACGCAATAAAAAATGCTAGAAAATAGTATCAGCACGACGTTTGCGCCCCAGATCCAAGATGGCTTTTTTAGAAAATCCGCGTTTAAGATGTTGTCGATGACGTTTGCGTGGATCTCAACGCCTGGATACGAGCTGCTAAAGGGCGTAGATCTTAGGTCAAGAAGCCCTATGGCGCTTGTGCCAATTAGCACGAATTTATTCTCAAAGGCAACCTTGTTGAAGTTGTCGTTGTAAATATCTAGCGCGCTTACATACGGAAAGGTAAAGGCGCCGCCGCGGTAATTGACGTAGAGCCGCCCTTGCTTGTCGGTGTCGATTTTTTTGTCGTTTATGACTAGCCCCAAAATGCCCGTTTTGTCGTAATCAATATAGATCCGCTCAGCGCCCATCGCAATGCGCACCATTTCAAAAGCAAGCGATGGATAAATGCTGTAATCGTATTTCATCGCCAGTGGCACGGATCTAATCACGCCTGAGCCTTCATCGATGATTGTGTTAAAAAACCCGCTTGAATAGGAGCTTTGCTGAATAAGCGGCGCGTTTAGAATTGCGCGAAAGGGTTGCGGCAAAAATTCCACGTTTTGCGGCTTGTTCTTTTCTATGAAAACCGCCGGCGTGTTTGGCTCGCCCGTGGCTTTTATGTTGTCTTCTTCCATAACAAAAATATAGCCAGATATGGTTGGTGTAGATCTTAGCGTGCCAGCTAGGATCTTGTCGTAATCGGCTGCCTTGACGCCGGTTATGTTTAGATCGCGCAAGATCTTAGACGGGCTTGAGTTGTCGCTTTCTGCAAAAACCACATCAAGCCCTATGATCCCAACGTTTGCGTTTTTTAGGTTTTCTAAGATCTTAGCCACCTTGTTTCTTTGCCAAGGCCACTGCCCAAGCGCGTGAAGGCTGCGCTCGTCAATATCAACGATGATAACGTTGTTTGTTGTTTGCGTTTTGCCACGAATTAAGAAGTAAAAATCCCTAAAAGTATCATCAAGCGCTAAAACGCTAGCTGGCGCGTGTATGTAAAAAAGCGTGAGCGCAAGGCCAATAAAGATGCCAAATAGTGCTAAAACAGATAGCTTTTTCAAAGCCCGCTCCGCCTAGCTATCCGCGCCATCGCCGCGCCCAAGATCTTAGGCATTTTGCCCCCGCCTTTGCGCTAGGATCCAAACCAAAGCCGCAAGAAGCACCAGCGCCACAACAAGCGTGCCGACAAAACGGAAGTATCGCTGAATGCCAAACGCCACGACAAACCACTGCGAAAAAATCGGCGAAAAAAACTGCCCCAAAAATAGCGCTGACGAAAGATAAGAAGACGCCCTAACCCTTGTTTGCGGCGACGTTAGCGCAAGGAGCCAAGACGTGATGTTTGTCATAACAATCCCGCCGGCAAAGCCCGCAACAAAAGACGTCATAAAAAACAGCGCAAAATTAGACACAAAACCTATGGCAAAAAAGTTCGCACCCATAATGAAAAACCCAAGCGCCTGCGTAGCGCCATAGCTAAGCCTTGCTTTGATCTTGACGTAAAGAATGGAGCCAATCGCCGTGCCTAAAAAGCCCGATGAAATCACAAAGCTAGCCGTTTGCGGGCTTGCTTTAAAAATATCTATCAGCAAAAATGGCATTTGCGTAGGCAAAATAAAAAATAGCATCATATATAAAAAGCCAAACAAAAACACCAGATACGTTCGCCCGCTCACGCTCTCACCTTGCGCTATGCTAGTGCGCGGGGGCTCTTTTATGCTAAATACCACAAGCACTAAAATAAGAAGCCCGGACAGATAAACGCCAAAGGGCAAACGCCAGTTTATGCCGCACAAGATCCCGCCGCTAACGACAAAAACAACGCCCATAAAGGCAATCGCCGCGCCTTGTATGCTTAGGAATTTTTGCCGCGCCTGGCCTGAAAAATAATCGCCAACTAAGCTTGTGGAAACTATCATAAGCGCGGCTATGGCAATGCCGAATAAAAACCGCGAGATCAAAAGCCATTCAATGGAATTTAAATATAGCCCCGTGCTACCAAAGGCAGAAAACAAGACAAGCGCTATTATTGCCGAATTTTTTTTGCCAAAACGTTCTATAAACCGCCCAACCGCCGCGCCAGAGAGCACAACCGCCAAAGACGGCAGCACAACGAGCAGTTTTGATAAAAAATCTATTTTTTCACCGCCTAAATTTGCCGCGATGAACGGCAGCGATGGCACGATGGCGACGTTTGACATAAGCGTAACGCTAGAAAGCGCAAGCAAGCTAAGGCTTAGTGCGAGCCGATTTTGCATAGATACCTTTCGCAGGGCTTAACCTTGCAATTAAATAAAGTTGTATTATACTCCGACCAAAATTTAAAGGGATTTTTTTTGAATCTACAAGACGTGCAAGGCATAGAAAAGGCAACAAAACACGCTAGAGAGAGCCTTTTGAAGTTCGGAATTGCGCTTTTATTCATCGTTTCTATTTTAATTTATGTTTCTTTTATAAGCGGCGGCGTTTCAAACGGGACGGTTTTAATCGTTGCGGCAGCCGTTGGCGGCTATATGGCGATGAATATCGGCGCAAATGACGTGGCAAACAACGTAGGCCCAGCGGTTGGATCTAAGGCGCTCACACTTGGGCTTGCCATACTCATCGCGGCGGTTTTTGAAGGGCTTGGCGCGCTAGTTGCCGGCGGAGATGTTGTCAATACCATAAAAGGCGGGATAGTCAGCACAGAAGCCTTTAGCCATAAGGATACCTTTGTGTGGTTAATGCTTGCGGCCATTTTAGCCGGCGCCATTTGGCTAAACATCGCAACGGCAATCGGCGCGCCTGTTAGCACGACGCATTCAATCGTAGGCGGCGTGCTTGGCGCTGGGGTGGCAGCGGGCGGTTTTGGCGCGGTGGATTGGGGCATTGTAGGGCAAATAGCCTTGAGCTGGGTTATCTCGCCCGTGCTTGGCGGCGCGATAGCGGCACTTTTTTTGTATATCATCAAACGCACAATAATGTATAAAAGCAATATGAAGCTAGCCGCCTTGCGCGTTATGCCCTTTTTGCTTGCCATTATGACCTTTGCCTTTACGGCGTATCTTTTTCAAAAAAGCTTGCAAAGGCTTACGGGCATTGGCTTTTGGGGGAGCATACTAGCGGGCGTGCTACTTGGCGCGCTTGTGTTTTTCATCTCGCGCCCGGTGCTAACGAAAAAGATCCGGCGCATAGAAAACAAAAAAGAAGAAATCGTCAATCTTTTTACCATTCCGCTTATCTTTTCAGCCGCCTTGCTTAGCTTTGCGCACGGGGCAAACGACGTGGCAAACGCCGTCGGACCGCTTGCAGCGATTAACGACGCGCTTTCTAAAGAAGTGGTAGCAAGCCCTGCTATCCCCGTTTGGGTAATGCTAATAGGCGCGTTTGGCATTGCCATCGGGCTTGCGCTTTATGGGCCGCGCCTAATTAAAACGGTGGGATCTGAGATCACAGATCTTGACAAGGCGCGCGCGTTTTGCATTGCGATGGCGGCGGCGCTTACGGTGATTTTTGCCACTTCTCTTGGGCTGCCCGTTAGCTCCACGCACATTGCCGTCGGCGGGGTTTTTGGCGTGGGATTTTTGCGCGAATACATCAAAAGCAATTACGCAAAAATGGAGCAAACAATCATCGACGCTCACGGCGCGCACGAGCAAAAGCAGCTAGAAGAATTTTTGCGCAAATTTAAAAAGGCGTCATTCAAACGCAAAACGGTTATGATGGAGTTTATCCGCGACAAACAAGAGCGCGCCAAGCAAGGGCTTAATTTTTCTAAACGCGACCGCAAAAAAATCAAAAAAGCCTACAAAAAAGAGCTGGTGAAAAGATCTGCCATCGGCAAGATAATCGCGGCTTGGTTTATTACCGTCCCACTTTCGGCGCTAATGGCGGCGGTAATTTTCTACGTCTTGCGCGGTATGATGTTAGAGTAGCGTGTTTAACATCGTCTTAGTTAGCCCCAAGATCCCGCAAAACACGGGGACAATCGGCAGAACCTGCGCTAGCATAGGCGCGCGCTTGCATTTGGTGCGGCCGTTTCCGTTTTTGCTGGACGAAAAACGCCTGCGCCGCGCGGGGCTTGACTACTGGAATAGCCTAGATCTGGTGGTGCATAATAGCCTTGATGAATTTTTAGAAAAGCACCCGATAAACAGCCGCCATTTTTTCGCCACCACGAAAACGGACAAGCCCTATTTTAGCGTCGAATTTCACGCGTGGGATTTTTTGTATTTTGGTAGCGAAGACGCGGGGCTGCCCGTTTGGCTGTTTGAAACCGCTGGCACGCCGATTAACATTCCGATGAAAAAAGAGTTTAGAAGCCTTAACCTTTCAAACGCCGTGAATATCGTGGCGTATGAAGCGCTGCGGCAAAATTACGGGCTTTTTAAGTCATTTTGATACAATACGAGCCATTTTTAAAGGAAGATCAATGCTAATGGAAGGCGATTTGCGGGTAGCCGCGGGCGATAAGATCCTAGTCATCAACTCACGTTTTAACCACATCATTACAGATAGGCTGCTAGAGGGCGCGACGGACAGCTTCAAGCGCCACGGCGGGGACGCGGCAAACCTTGATTTTGCGCTGGTGCCGGGGGCTTTTGAGCTACCGCAAGCGCTTCAAAAGGCGGCGCAAAGCAAAAAATACAGCGGGATCTGCTGCCTAGGCGCAATCATACGCGGCTCGACCCCGCATTTTGATTACGTTGCCGCAGAAGCGACAAAGGGCATTGCAAACGTTGCGCTATCATCAGGCGTGCCCGTTAGCTTTGGCGTGCTGACAACGGATACGATAGAACAAGCGATTGAGCGCGCAGGATCTAAGGCTGGCAACAAGGGCTTTGAAGCGATGAATACGCTCATAGAAATGATAGATCTTTTTAAAAAGCTTTAATTTGGCACGACGACACGACGCGAGAATAGCCGCTTTTAACGCGATTTTTGCCTATGAGATGGGCAACGCGCGCGCGGCTGGAATGCTAGAAACAAGCCTTGGGGCGCAAAAATTAAAGGGCGAAAAGCTGGATTTTGCTAGGCAAATTGTGCTTGGCAGTCTAGAAAAAAGGCAAGAAATAGACGCCCTGATAGCGCAAAACCTTCGCAACTGGAAGCTAGAAAACCTAGGGCAGGTGGAAAAGGCGGTTTTGCGGCTTGCGATATACGAGATTTTATACACCGCAACAGACATCGCCGTCATCATAAACGAAGCGCTGGAAATCACGAAAGAATTTGCCGACGAACAAGCGCCGAGCCTTATCAACGCTATCTTGGATAAAATTAAGCGCCCAAGCTAGCCGCGCGCAGGTTCTAGGCGCTCGCGAAGATCTTACGGCGTGCGTCGCTTAACCGTGCTTGCTAGCCGCGCTTACCAAACTTGCAACGGCAGCCGCAATGCTTGTGATTAGTAAGATCTTTGGCGGGTGCAAGATCTTTGCGGGGCGCAGGGCGCTAAGACCTTTGGCAGGCTCTAGGATCTTAGCCTAGATCTTATAGCTGGCACGGGTCTTTGGCGCTTGCAAGATCTTGGTTGGCGCTGAGATCTTGGAGCGTTTAGATCTTGGCGGCGCAAAGATCCAAGGGGTAGGCGCGCGTAAGACCTTTGGCGGGCTCTAGGATCTTAGCCTAGATCTTAAAGTGAGTGCGTGGATCTTGACGGGCGCCAAGATCTTTGGCGTGCTTAGGATCCTAGCTCAGATCTTAGAGCGGAGCAGGTTCTTTAGCAACGCACGAGATCTTATGCAGGGGCTTAGATCTTTGCGGCGATTGGTTCTAGGCGCTCGCGAAGATCTTGCGCCGCCCGTGCGCTCTTAACCGCGCTTTCTAGCCGCATTCACCAAGCTTGCAATTGCAACCGTAACACTTGCTTGTTTGGTAAGATCTTTGCGAATGTGGAGATCTTGACGGACGTTTAGATCTTTAGCAACGCGCAAGATCTTAAAGCACGGCGCTACTCTATTTTCATAAAATAAACAGCGGTTACAGACACAAGCGCAACGGCGGCAATTAGGATCTGCGGGGCGTAAAAATACGCAAAAGCCCACGACAAAAATGCCGGCGTAAAGCCCATCAGCAAAGACGCCACGTTGTAGCTTATGGAGACGCCGCTTGAGCGCACTTCAAGCGGGAAGCTTTTTGAGACAGCCACCGGCGCGTTGCCGATGAAAAACGAGCCAAAAAGCAGCAAGCCACTATGCACGAGCAGCACAAGCCATAGATCCGTCCCGCCCTTTAGCAACCACATAAAAAAGAAATTGCCAAGTGCCATCGCGGCAATGGAGACGTAAAGCAAGCGCTTAATTCCATATCTATCCGCCAGCGCGCCAACAAGCGGGCTAGCCACCATCATACAAAAATTCGCCAGCGCGGACGCCCAGAAAACGTGATTTTTGTCAAAGCCAAGCTTCATAAAAAACGTTGGCATATACATCACATACACGTATGGCGTCGCCGTCCAAAGCAGGCTAAAAGCCACCGCAAGCGCAAGCGGCCTTTTGTGTTTTGCAAAGATCTCCCTTAAGGGCGCGCCGGGCGTTTTGCGCGCTTCAAGGCTTTGCTTGAACTCGGGCGTTTCATCTATGCTGCGCCTGATGTAAAGCCCCACCGGCAAAATGGCAAGCCCAAAGATAAACGGCAGCCGCCACGCAAAGGCAAAGATCTCTTCTTCTGTGAAAACGCTTGTGATGAATACGCCAGACATAGCCCCAAGCACGGCGGCTATCCCCATACAAGACGGAAAGAGCGAGGCAAAAAACGCTTGCTTATTTTTCGGCGCGTATTCCACTAAGAATGCCGTTGCCGCGCCGATTTCTCCGCCGGCTGAAAAGCCTTGAATGAGCCTTGCGGCTAAAAGCGCAAGCGGGGCAAAAATGCAAATCGTGTCCGCCCCTGGGCTAAACGCCATAATCGCGATGCCAACTGCCATTAAGATTATGGTAAGGCTAAGGGCGTTTTTGCGGCCGTATTTGTCTGCATAAGCGCCGATGGCAAAGGCGCCCAAAGGCTTTGCCAAAAATGCGGCGGCAAAGACAGTGAAGGTTTTGATAATGCCGTCAAGATCTGAGACGCTTGAGAAAAAATTCTTGCTTATATAAACCGCAAAAAACGCGTATAAAACAAAGTCATACCACTCTAAAATGTTGCCGATAACCGCCGCCGCTACTGCCTTTTTGTATTTTTTGCCGTCCATTCTTACTCTTTAAAAATAATAAAAGATCTAAGCAAAAAATTATTTAAAAGCTGATTTAGCGCGGCGGTTTTGGCTACAATGCGCGCAAAAATAAAGGCTAGATGATGAAATATTGGCTGTTGCTTGGCGTTTGCATTGTGCTAGAAACGGTCGCGACCTCGTTTCTGAAATTAAGCGAGGGTTTTAGCAAACCCGTTTGGGGCGTTGTTTCTATCTTGATGTTTTCCGTTATTTTTTATGTTTTATCACTAATTTTTAAGCATATTCCAGTGGGGATTGCGTATGCTGTTTGGTCTGGGCTTGGGATTGTGCTAATTGCGCTTGTATCCGTGATTTTTTTAGGACAAAGCATAGATAAGCCTGGTATTTTAGGCATTGTGCTCATCGTTCTTGGCGTTATTGTGATTAATCTTTTTTCAAAATTTTCCCATTAGGGCTTACCGGTTTTGAAATAAAAATTTCTATCATTATTCGTTAGTTTAAAATTTATGTTGCTAGAATTTCCGCTTTAAAATAAAAATCAATTAAAGGTTCATTTATGAAAAAATTTCAATTTTTGGTGGCTTTGGGTGTATTGCTAAACGCCTGCGGGGGGGGGGGCACAATGAGCTCTACAAACGACAAACAGGCAAAACAGGATAAGCAACAAGAGCAAAAAGATAAGCAACAACAAGAAAAAGATCAAGATCTAGACAAAGACAAACAGCAGCAAAAAACCCCAAATTCAAAAGTTTTTTCAACCAATCAAAAAACCTTATTTACAATAACCACTGATGGCAAATTTGCAGAAACCAAGGACAAAGAAAAAGCGCTAAAGCTAGATGGCTACTACCAAAGCGGTTTGCAAAGAAAGCCGCTGGTAAAACAAGCAGATGGCGATATTTACGACCCAAATACAAAGCTCACGTGGAAAGATGAAGTAGAAGAAACGGCGCTGCAAATTACTGATCTAAATTCTGCGTGCTCACAGAAATTCGGCGAGGGTTGGAGATTACCAACGCTTGTTGAAGCGCTTAGCCTTATGGATTTTGACAAGGGCTATATTTATGACTTTAAAGACAAAATAGACGGTGATTACTGGACGCAAACGTGCGACGTTTCTCTTGATGGGCAGGGTAAGCTTGGAACTTTTTGCCGGCAACCTTGGGCTTACGACCCTAAAAAATCTTGGATAACAGGCAAACAATCTAGTGAAAGTTTTGGAATGTATGCCCGTTGCGTAAAGGGTGATGTGTGGGATTTTGGAAACCACCTTACAAGAGATGACGCAAAAGATGTTGTTTTGGATAAGGATCTTGGGCTTATGTGGCAAGATGACGCGAGTATGGCGGATAACAAAAAGCAAAAAGATAAGGACGGCTTAACATATCAGGCGGCGGTTGATTATTGTGAAAGTCTTGAGCTTGGCGGCTACAAAGATTGGCGTTTGCCAAATCTTATGGAATTAGCGTCTATTGTTGAGTTTAATCAAAAGGAAAATTTAAGAAGCAATATGCCCGAAGCCTTGAAAAAAGGCTTTAAAAACCTAAAAAACTTTAAGGAATATAAGCAGGCGCCTTACGCGTCTTCTACTATCAACACAAAAGACAAGCTTGTTTGGGTTTTTAGGCTTGACACATCAATAGATCCTATGCTTTCTTACGAGCCAAAATATAAGGCCTGGCAAGCGCGTTGCGTTAGGACAATGACAAAATAGGCTGCTAATTTATGAAGCGGCTTTTATTTGCAGGGCTTTTGTTCACTAGTGCGGGCGCTGGTGGTGTTTTGAGCGCTCAAGATCTTAGGCAAGATTCAAGCGTCACGCAAGATTCAAGCGCGGCGCAAGATCTAAGGCAAAGCGCACAAGATCTTAGCGCCCGTGGTGAAAACGGCTTAGCCTTTTATGGCGATTTTGCCAAGAGCGCAGGGCTTAAAGCGGCTCAAGATGCCAAAGATCCTAAGCCAAGCACCGCGCAAGATCTAAGGGCACAAGGCGGGGATCTTAGCGCTCGCAAAATCTCGCGGGAGAGTTTGCAAGGGGGCAAGATCTTGGGGCAAGATCTAGGGGAGCGCGCTCCTAGCGTGCGGGTGCAATATTTAGCAGACGCGGCTTTGCCCGCGCGTGCTCTCTCTAGCTTTGCCACGCCACGCAATAAGCCAAGCGCTGTGCAAGATCTAAGGCAAGGGCTAGCCTTGCAAGATCTAAGCCAAGATTCAAACGCCAAAGATCCCGCGCAAGATCTTGCCAAAGATCCTAAGCCAAACGCCGTGCGAGATCTTAATCAAAATCCAAGCACGGCTCAAGAAACAAACGCAACAAGGGCGCAAACAAAGCTAGAGAGCGTGCTAGTGCGCGAAAAATCAGAAGAAGAAAAAATCGCGCGCATTCCATCGACCGTCTTTTTGTTTAAGGCTCAAGATCTTGCTAAGCGCGGGACGACGGAGCTTTTTGATACCTTTGTGAGCGAGCCGGGCGTGTATGTTAATGGCGGCTCAGGGCGGGTGCAAAACTTCAAGATCCGCGGGCTAACGGGCAATAGAATCACCGTGATAAAAGACGGCGTGGCTGTTAGCGACGGCTTTGGCGCGGACGATGTGAATGACGTGCTTGGTATGAATACCTTTAACATAAACGATCTAAAGCAAGTTAAGATCATAAAAGGCGCTAGCTCCACTTCGCATTACGGCTCAAGCGCTATTGGCGCGGTGGTTAGCTTTGAATCCAAAGAACCGCTTGATTACTTAGGCGGGGCGGATTCTTACGCCGAGCTTGGCTATAAATTCCACAGCATAAACGACAAGCACAGGGGCGAATTTGCCCTAGCAAGAAAGCTCTATACAAGCGATGCAAACACAAGCGCTTTGGATCTCTCCCTTAGCGGCGGGTATTCATACGGCAGGCATACGAAAAATTACGAACAAAACGTGTATGAGCGCTGGATTGATACCTATAATGCTGATCTTCAAGCAGGCGCGCAGCTAGGCGATTTTTACGTGCTACTTGCCGTGGGGACTTACAAAGAATACGCCAGGCGTAAAGATGGTATTGTGCCTACGCAATACGATGGCAAGTGGAGAAAGCGCTCGTTTTGGGAGCAGAAATTCACGACTACGCATTACGCGCGTGGGGCTTTGCATTACGAGCCCGCCACGCCTTATGTTGATTACATCAAAACGCTTGCATATTACAGGCAAACGACGAACGATCAAGACAAAAACATCTTGATGGAGCGCAACAAAATAGGCGCGCATAACGTCATAGAAAAGAAGCGTCAGGTAGAAACAAGGCGTTTTGCGGATAGATCCGTGGGGCTAAAAATAAATGGCAAAAGCCAGTTTGCAGACGCCGCCCCAGCTGCGCCTGACGTGCTTTATGGCTTAGATCTTAAGGCCTCGCGCTTTGAGCGCCCCGTGCGCATTAACACAAAAGACGACGAAAAAACCAAGCGCGTTTTTAAAGAGCCATTCCGCAAAGCCAAAACGCTTACAACGGGCGCTTACGTTGATGTCAATACGCATCTTGGCGCTTTTGAGCTCTCTCCTAGTTTGCGCGCGGAAATTACACGGCTAGAGCCCCAAGAGCACAAAGAAAACGATAACAACGGCAGCTTAACTTCGCGTGAGATCTCGCCGATGGCGTCTTTAAAATACAATCAAACAGATGAGCTAAACTATTACATTACGTATTCATACGGCTTTAAAGGTCCTTCTTACGACAAGGTCTATGGCTACATTCCGCATTTGTTTTTGGGAAACCCTATAGCGGATTTTGTCATTGAGCCAAATCTTGGCCTAAAAACGGAGAAATCGCACAACTGGGAGCTTGGCACGAAGTATTACGCGGGCGATAATTCGCTAAGCATCGCGCTGTTTTACTCCAAATATCAAGACTTCATCGCCCCGCGCTACATCAAGCAATTTACCAACTACTGGGTGGTGCAGTTTGTCAATATCACAGGGCAAGAAATTTACGGCGCAGAGCTTTCCGCGCGCACTAAAGTCAATAATTTTAACCTAAGCCTTACGCTTGGCGTAGTTGATGGCAAGGAAGACGATGGCAACTACGCGCGCACAATCACGCCGCTTGAGGGTAACGCGCGCGCGGAATACGAGCGGGGCGGTTTTTACGGCTTTTTGCAGGGGAATTTTGCGGGCGAAATGACGCGCGTCCCGCATAATTGCTCCAACTTTGAAACAAAAGAAGACGGGCTAAAGTGCAGCGGCGCTAGCGGCTGGTTTGCCCTAGATCTTGGCGCGGGCTTTAGGGGCAAGAGCTTTGAAGTGAATTTATCCGCCTACAACGTGCTAGACAAAAAATATTTGCGTTACCAAGAAATAGCGGGCCAATTAGCCGAGAACACCGCCTACGACAATATGGCAAGCAGGTATTTTAACCTAGGGGCGCGCGTATGGTTTTGAGAGTTTTAGCACCCGTGGCGGTGGCGCTTGCCTTGCTAGGATCTTGCGGCGGTGGTGGATCTAGCAGCAGCGCGCAAAGCGACGCAAACACACCAAAAGGGTGCAGGGGCAGCGGCTTTAAACCCGCCTTACCCTTTACGCACAGAAAAATAGCGCCCGCTGAAAACGAGATAAAAAGCTACGCGGCGGCTATGAAGTTTGATGGCTTTTATGGGATCTTAGAGTTTCCAAGTAGCACGGCTAGCGTGCAAAATAAGGAGCAAGCGCGCGCCTTTTTGCTAGAGCATTTGCGCTATCAGTTTGACGCGCTAGGCTTAGCGCCCGCGCTTGAGTTTCATTCAGAGCTTGCCACGCCAAAGGCTAGGACGTATAAATTCACGCAAGGGGGCACGAGCGCGGCTTGCGGATCTAGCATTAATTTAACCACAATAGACGGCAAGCCCTTTAAGATCTACGCGCTAGTGGCGGACACGAAAACTTGCAAGGCGCACACAGAATACGAGCAATACCCGCCTGAGTTTGTTGCCCTTATGCCCCCACGTGGCAAGCCAGAAAAAACAAAAACCCTTATTTTTGACCCAGACGCCCTTACGATGACCCGCGGTGCGCTTGCTAGGCCTAAAGATTCAGCGTCTTTTGCAGACGTGATAGCGGATAATCTCTACCTAGAAAAAGACGTTACGGCAAGTAGGGCAGGCGGCAAGCTGTA
The DNA here is from genome assembly GCA_963542625.1 of uncultured Helicobacteraceae bacterium. Lineage (GTDB taxonomy): Bacteria > Campylobacterota > Campylobacteria > Campylobacterales > SZUA-545 > CAUTXO01. The sequence continues at coordinate 38,040 of CAUTXO010000002.1, forward strand.
TTTTGCAAACGAGCGGCTCATTGGCGTAGATCTTAACTGGCTTCAGCGCGCCCCAAACGAAGCGCTAGAACCCGATGAAAATTGTCAAGGCTTGCAAACAGAGTTTCGCGCTAAGGTTGGCGGCAAGAGCTTTGGCGACCAAATGGCGTTTTGGCATATTAACGATTCGATGGATTATTTAGAGCGCCTAGGCTATAAGATCTTTAACGGCCCGCTACTTTATGACGCAAGCGCGCAAACGTCCGTTTATTATCCGTCTTTGAAGCTGATTTTATACGGCGTGCGTGGTTCGCTTGATGCGCTTGATGCGTCCATTATCCGCCACGAGTTCGGCCACGCCGTCAATTACCATTTAGTAAGCGATTTTAAAGCAGGCGACACGGGCGCAATATCTGAAGGCTTTGCGGATTTTTGGGCGGGCGCGCATAACCTTTGGACGCAACGCGACGCCGTCGAGCCTTACGAGCTTGACGCGATGTTTTTGTTTGATAACCACTTCTTTTTGGAAGCGGGCGTGGAGAGAAGGCGGCTTGATGAGATGGTGCTTTATAACCCGCACAAGGACTACCCCGCGCATTTGTATAAGGGCGACCAAATCAACTCCTACCCGCTATTCCAAAGCTTAAAAGAAGCCGTGAGCGCATACGCCTTTAGATCTTACGACGCCGTTCGTTTTAAGCAAGCTTACGACGAGATGATAACTTGCGTGCTAGAGGGCACGGCGGGGCTTGGATACGCCACAAAGTCTCATCAATACGCAAGATCTATCGTAGAAACTGCTAGGCGGCTTTACCCAGACAAGCCATACGCCAAGATTTTCGAGAAATACTACAAGAAAAACAACAGCTTGCAAGATCCATTAAGCCTTGAAGCGCCTAGTGCTTACGCGCTACAAAAGGCGCAGCTAAACCTTAAAAATATGAGTTTTGAACCGTTAGCGGTGCAGGCGGAAATTAACGGCGAACAAAGATTTTTTACTCTTGCGCGTGGGGAAACTAAAAGCCTTGACGTGGCGGATATGCAAAATCTAGCGTGCAAGGCAAAGCAAGACGTCAAGGTAACTTTAAGCGCAAAGGCTAGCGGGCAAATAGCCCTTAGGCAAGAGCAGGAGTTTAGGTTTTTTAAGGGCGAGCCCGAGAAAATGGAATATAACACGCCGCAAAAGCTAAAAGACGCGCAAAAGTCAAAATCCAGGCTCTCGCCCGATAGAGCGGGCGTTACGAGCTTTGAGCTAGATATCCCAGGCGGTGTGATAGGCGAATTTTTTAGCGTGGGCTTTGATATAGAGCACGAGGACTCAAGCGAGCTAAGGGTTACTTTAACCACGCCTGATAGCTTTGGCAATAAGGACTACGAGCTAGCGCGCGGCACGGGGGAGCGTGAGTTTAAAAGAGTTTTAAACTTGGATAGTTTGCAAGATCTAAGGGGCAAGGAGGCAGGGGGCAAGTGGAAACTTAGAGTTTATGACAGCTCGCACGGTAACACGGGGAGCTTAAAAAGTTGGTTTATAGCAAAGGATATTAAATGCAATTAAAGGATAAAAAATGCAAAAAGTGCTTTTTTTAGGCGCTGCGATGCTGATTTTTTCAGCTTGCGGCGGTGGCGGCGGCTCTAGTAGCAAGCAAGAAAGCCTAGACTACACGCTAAGCTTTAAGCTAGACGAGCAAATAGCAAACGGGGCAAAGCAGGCGGTGTTTTGCGTTGATAAAGACAGCAACTCGCAATGCAATGAGTATGACGCCAAAAAGCTAGACCCGCACCAAACGGTGCGCTTTACTTCGGCGGATAAACGTATGCAAACCTATCCGCTCCTTGCTGTGGTAACGGACAAAGACGGCAGCTCCTATCCCGTTTCTCACGCGCCAGCGACCGATGGCACGACGTCCGTGCTTAGTTTTCGCTCTACGCTAAGGGCGGCTTTTAAGGCAGAGGGCAAGGACGGCGAGCTTGAAATGATTTTAAAAGAAATTAACCCAGGCGCGACCTTTGATAGCAACCTAAAGGGCTTGATTAAATTGCTTAGCAAGGAGCAAAGAACCATATATGAACTATCGAACTTGCTAAAAGAAGATCTTAAAAAAATGATGAGCAATTTAGACGAAGCAAGCCTAAAAACGCTAAGCAAAAGCATAGCAGAGCGGGCAAATGCAGCGGTAAATTCGCTTATTTTGCATAAAACTGGCATCACGAAATTTTATGATGCTGAGACGGATAACGGCAAAGATAGCGAACCAGATGAATATAAAGGGCAAGATGCATCATTTAAGAAAGGGAAAGATTTTGTGTGGGAAAAGCTGGATAAAGACGGCAAGCCTTTGGCTGATAACGCTATGGATTATGCTTGCGTTAAAGACAAGGCAACGGGGCTTATTTGGGAGATAAAATCAGACGACGAAGCAAGCCCTAACTATAAATTTAGCACCTTTGTTTTGCGCACCAAATATTACTGGGGCAATGACCAAGAGTTTGAAAATTACGAGACCACAAAAGAAGTTAAGGAATTATCAGACGGAAAATTGAGCTTTGTATCCGTGCCTAAAAAGGACAGCAGCGGTAACAAGATCTCTGTCATTAAATGCAATTTAAACGGTGGCAATGATGTTAAGAAATGCACGACGCAAAATTACGCAAAATATCTTAATGAGTATAACGGTGGCAAGGGTTATTGTGGTAAGAAAAATTGGCGCTTGCCAAGGACGGCTGAGTTTTATAACATCGCAGATCTTAGCCTAACAGCTGATGAATCAAACTCGCTTGAATTTATATCCGTTGAGTTTAGATCAAGCAACGATTACGGCATAAGAAAGGATAAAACAACGCTTTACAGAAGTTTGCCAGCTATTTTTAAAGATCTTCCCACAAAAGCTGACGTGAATCCGTCAATAATCAGCGATGGCTTAAAGAAGCTTTTAGAATCGAATCAAGGCAAGGAAGACGGTTGCAAGAATAAAAAGGAAGAATGCAAGAAAGCCATTGAGCCATATTTGGATTCATTATACAAGGCAAACATAAAAGGTTTTATTGGGATTGAAGACTACTTTGCATACTGGCTTGACGATTTTAGCGTTAGCTATGAAAGCAAAGACGAAGATCACCCAGAAAACGTTACTTTAGTTCGTGTTTTAAACTCTTTTAACGCTCTTAGTAAAACGCCATCAAGTGTTAGAACAAGCGGTTTTGGCTCCTGCCAAAGGGTCTCTAAAGACCAAAAAGAAGAAGATCTATGCCTATACAAAACAGCACTACCTGTGAGAATGGTAGCAAAGGATTAAAAATGAAAAAAACGCTTTATTTTTTACTTGCCGCGCTTTATTTGCACGCTGGCGTTGCTCAAGAATGCTTAGAAAGTGTGGAAAAAACAGCACCGAACACTCGTTTTAAAATAGACGGCGCAAATAAAAAAATTGTTAAAGATCTAGCCACGGGGCTAACCTGGCTTCGTTGCCCGCTGAATCAAACTTTTGATGAGAAAAACTCTGCCTGCAAGGCTGATGCAAATTACGTTCAAATGGGCGTAAAAAGTTTTAAAGAAGCTCTGAAAAAGGTGCAAGAGTTTAACGCCGACTCCGCAAAAGCGATGGGTAAAACCTGGCGACTCCCTAATGCAAAAGAAATGCTTAGCATATTAGAAGCTTCTTGCGTTAAGCCAGCGCTAAATAGCGTGTATTTTCCGATAGATTACGTAAGCGAGTCAGATTTTTACAAGTCGGCGTTTTACTTTTGGACTTCTACGCCAGTTTTTAACGACGACACGGGCAACATTTTGATTTTTACCAGCGTTAATGGATCCATTATGGATCCGCAAGAGCCAGATCAATCCACAGATCCAACCGCAGGCTTTGGCATTTTGCTGGTAACAGATTAATTTTGGGCGTTCCTTGCGCCCACCCCGCCGCCATTTAAGATCTTAGCGCGCTAAGATCTAGGCTAAGATCCTAAGATCCAAGCCAAGATCCCCGCCCCCGCCGCTCAGTTTTTCGTTAATTCGCCAAAGACTTTTTTGACGATGCTTTTTGTTTGCCCGGCGGGGTTTTTTCTAATTTCTTTTTCTTTTTCGGAGATGACCGCAAACAAGCCGTCGATGGTCTTTTTGCAAACGTAATCGTTAATATCCTGCGCACCGTCAAGCTTTTGCGTGTCTAGCCCAAGCTTTTTAAAGCCTTCTAGGTAGCTTGAATTTTTGATTTTTTCCTTATAAAAACCATTTAATTTTTCATAGTATTTTGCAACGTTGTTTTTGCTAACCGTGCCTTTAACGACGGGCTTTATTTCTTGCTCGAGCTCGGCGTAGGACGTTTTTTTGAAGTAATCGCTAAGCGCCGCGTCGCCGCCGAATAGGATCTTTTTTGCGTCGTCAATATCCATTTTTTTGATGGCTTTTGCAAAGATCTTCCTCGTTTTTGCGCTCGCTTGGCTTGCCGCTGTATTCATAGAAACGACAAGATCTTGCGTTAATTTCTCCTGCCCGAGCTTTTTTGCCACCTTTTCTATACCACTAAATTCGTGCGGCAGCGGTATCCGCACAGCCGAATTTAAAAAGCCGTCTTTCTTGCCAAGCGTTTTAATGGCGTAATCCGCGCTAAAATCCAGTGCCTCTTTGAGCCCGGATTTTATGGTGCCATCTTTTAGCGTGGTTGTTTTTGGCTTTTTGTCCTCTAGGAGCTCCTTTGTGAGCTTTTTATAGTCAAAAAGCTCAGCCCCTAAAAGCGCCGCAAGAAGCAAAAAAAGTAAGGTTTTTTTCATAAAAATCCTTTATAAAACGCGGATTTTAGCTTATTTACCTTTGCGCTAACAGATCTAAGCCAGCCAAATGCACGCATAGCGCACGCCCAAACCGCGCGCCTAGAAGATCCGTGCGCTATGCGCCACTACAAAAAACGCAAAACAGTGGCAACTTTACAAGCTCTCTTTTCCTAAAATAGCGCGCTTATTTATTTTAAAGGCTTTGTGATGAGTATCGCCAACAAAACGTCGTTTATAACTTCAACCCTGATGCTATTTGGCTTGCTTATGTATTCCATCATAAATTACAACACCATCAAACAAAGCACTTACGATATGTTTATCCAAAGCAAAAAAAGCAACACAAAAACCATCGTGCTTTTCATAGAAGAATACTTCAAAACGCGCGTAAATTCCATAGAGCAAGCGACAAAATCAATGAATGAAAGCGGCGCGTTTAGCTCAAAAGAAGCGCTGCGCCTAGAGCTAAAAAAACTCTTTCCGATGACGCCATTTGACGCGCTTTTTGTGGGCTTTGCCGCCGATGGCTTGACCGTAAAGACCGATCACATCGGCAAAAACACGCCAAAAGACATCGCAGGCTTTGATGGGCGCACGCGCAATTGGTTTAAAGAAGCGCAAGATCTAAGGGCAAGCGGCTTTAGCAAACCATACAGCGATATAACGACGAAAAACCTAACAACGACGGTTTATTCGCCGTTTTACAATGGCGACGAGCTTTTTGCCGTCGTGGGCGCAAACATCTTTTTAACGAGCCTTCAAAACGATATAGCAAAGATAAAATCGACGACGACCGGCGCGGTTTTTGTCATAGACAAGGGCGGGCGCATAATCTCGCACCCGGACAAAAAATTCATTATGAGCGAAGATCCTAAGATCTCTAAGGTTGTAGATCTGCTAGTAACCGCGGGCACCGATGGCGGCAAGATCTTTAACTTTACGTTTGATGGCGAAGAAAAAATCGCCATTTGCCAAAAGTGCTCCATTAGCGGCTGGACGGTTTGCGACTCTGGATCTGTGAGCGATTACGAAGCAAGCCTTGAAAAGCTAAAGTTCAAACAGATAGTAAATTCCTTGATCTTTATTGTGGTGATGGGCTTTGTCGTGCTTGGGACGGTGAAGTTTTATCTAAAGCCAATCAGCCTAATTAAGCGCGGTTTGCTGGATTTTTTCCTGTTTTTAAACAATCAAACAAAATCAAGCGCGCTTATAAACCTAAAAACTGACGATGAATTCGGGCAAATGGCGCAAATCATCAATAAAAACATAGAAACAACCGAGCAAAACCTAAGCCACGAAAAGGATCTACTAGAAAAGGTCAATCGTTTTGCGCGCGAGATTAAAAACGGCAATTTTTTAGCCGACATCGACATCAAAAGCAGCAACAACTCCCTTGAGCGCCTGAAAAACACGCTCCTAGACGTGCGCGATTTTTTAAAAGACAACGTTTGCAAAAACACCAAAGATCTAATGGCGCTTTTAAAATCATACGGCAACAACGATTTTACCGTGCGGCTTGACGATGACGCTACGCTTGCTGGGCACATAAACAATCTTGGAAACGGGCGCATTAACGCTATGCTTGGGGATTTTTATTCAAGCGGGCGGGCGCTTGAGAGCAAGGCGGGCGATTTAAGCGCGCTTGTGGATAAGCTAAGCCGCGATACGGGCTCGCAAGCGGCGTCTTTGGAGCAAAGCGCGGCGGCGATTGAAGAGATGAGCCAGTCGATGTCTAGCATAAACGCAAAAACAAACGGGATAATAGAGCAAGCCGAGCAAACAAAAACCGTGCTTGGGATCATTAAAGATATTGCGGATCAAACGAATTTGCTAGCGCTTAACGCCGCCATTGAAGCCGCGCGCGCGGGCGAGCACGGGCGGGGCTTTGCCGTCGTTGCCGATGAAGTGCGAAAGCTAGCGGAAAAAACGGCGCAAAGCCTTTTGGAGATTGAAACAAACACAAATCTCCTAACGCAAAGCATTAATGAAATAAGCGTTGCAATTAAAGAACAAACTGAAGGGCTAGCGCAAATAAATTCAGCCATTAGCCAGCTTGATGAAATCACGCAAAACAACGCAAATGCGGCGGCGCAAACGCAGCAAATCGCGCAAGAAGTTAGCACGATGGCGCTAAATTCCACGCAAAAAGCCTTGCAAAATAAATTCACAATGAGAGACGAATGAACGAATTTACACTATTAATAGAAATGCAGGATAAAAAGGGGCTCATCTTTGAAATAAGCAGCATTTTAGCAGCGCATTCGATAAACATCGAGCAAAACAGCGAGTTTGTGGATAAGGAGAGTAACCGTTTTTTTATGCGCTCGCGCCTAATGGGCGAGATCCAAGAAGAGCGCTTGCTAGGGGATCTTAAGCGCCAGCTCCAAGACGCAAAGCTCACGCTAAAAAAAGTGCAAAAAAAAGACATCGTCGTTTTTGTAACAAAGGAGCCGCACGCCATCGGCGATCTGCTAATTAAGCACCATTTTGGCACGCTTGGGGCAAACATCAAGGCGGTTGTTGGCAATCACGCGGTGCTAAAGGATCTTGTAGAAAAATTCGGCATTCCGTTTTACTTCATCGACGCCAAAGATCTAAGCAAAGAAGCGCACGAAGCGCAAATTATAAAGGCGCTCGCGGCGCATAGTTTTGATTACATCGTGCTGGCTAAGTATATGCGGATCCTAACGCCTTCATTTGTCAATGATTTCACAAACAAAATCATCAATATTCACCACTCATTTTTGCCGGCGTTTGTTGGCGCAAACCCTTACAAGCAGGCCTTTGAGCGGGGCGTGAAAATCATCGGCGCGACCTCGCATTTTGTCAGCAATGATCTTGACGAAGGCGCGATAATCTACCAAGCCGTCGAGCGCGTGAGCCACACAGACGACGCCGCGAGTATGGCGCTAAAAGGCAAGGCGATAGAAACATCCGTGCTAGCTAGCGCGCTGGCGCTTGTCTTTGATGACCGCGTTTTCGTGCATAACAATAAGACCGTGATCCTTTGATGTTTAAGCAACTAGCGCTAAAAGAAGCCACACAAAAGCAAGCTAAGATCTACGCGGATCTTTACGCAAAGTGGGGGCATTCTTTTAAGGCGCTGCACTGGTCGAGCCCGCAAAATCAAGAAAAGCGCTTTGAAATTTTGGCGCAAATTGGTGAGCTGGGCGGGTGCAAGATCTTAGATCTAGGCTGCGGGTTTGGGGATTTTTACGCCTACCTAAAGCGCTCTGGGGTGCATTGCCACTACACCGGTTACGATACGATGCAAGAATTTATAAACGAAGCCGCGCGTGAGTTTGGGGAAGCAAGCTTTGCCGCAAAAAGTATCTTTGAAAACAAGGCAAGCTTTGACTACATCTTAGCTAGCGGGCTTTTTGCCTTTGGTAATAAAACCTTCTTTTTTGAGACGCTAGAGCGCGCGCTAAAATTCGCCGTGCGTGGGCTTGGCTTTAATCTTTTTAAGCCGCAAAACGACAAGCGCTTTTTTTATATGGAAAAGGACGAGATCTTGTTCTTTTTGAAAGGCTTAGATCTTGGGCGGGTGGTGATAAAAGACGGCTACTTAAACGGCGATACGACGTTTTTTCTTTACAAAAAGCAAGGAGGGGCGCTGTGAGAGAGATTGCGTTTTTTGACTTTGACGGCACGATTACGCACAAAGATAGTATGCTAGATTTCATCATTCACACAGCAAGTGCGGGCAAGATCTTAGGCGGGGTTTTTTACACGCTGCCTATTTTGTTGCTGTATAAGCTGGGGCTCATTAAAAACGACGCGGCAAAAAAAATGGTGCTAAAGTTTTACTATGGCGGTATGAAAAAAGAAAAATTTGACGCCCTAGTGCGCGGCTGGGCTAGCACGCGGCTTGAAGGGCTTGTAAGATCCGCCGCGCGCGAACACTTACAAGATCTAGGGGCGCGGGGGGTAAAGATCGTTATCGTTAGCGCCTCACTTAAAGATCTCTTGCAAGACTGGGCGAGAGCGCGGGGGTATGACTTGCTAGCTAGCGAGTTTAGTTTTAGCGGCGGCGTTTTCACGGGCGAATACATCGGCAAAAATTGTTGGGGCAATGAAAAAGTGGCTAAAATACGCTCTCATTACGACCTAAGCAAATACGACAAGATCTACGCCTACGGCGACACAAAAGGCGATTTGCCAATGCTTGCTTTAGCGCACGAGCCACACTACAAACCTTTTAGGGAGAAAAAAGATGGTTAGAAAAAAAGAGTTTTTGATTGATACTAGCGTCATTTTGGACGACCCGCAAAACATACTAAACCTTTACCAAGACGGCAATAATAAGGTCATCGTTACCAACGTTATTTTAGCCGAGCTTGACAAGCACAAAGAAGGCAGGGCGGAAAGCTCGTATTTTGCGCGCACGTTTTTTAGGCTCATTGCCGCGAGTGAGGGCAAAGATCTAAGCAAAAGCCCGTTTCAAAAGAGCGTCGATGGCGATTTTATCCGCGAAATGGAGTTGCAATTTGATAGCGGCGCTATACCAATTTACGTGATCTACCGCACGAATTACAAGCACCACCAAGCCACAAACGACGAAAAAATCGGCGAAGTTGCCAAAGATTACGGCTTTACGCTCATTACAAACGACATAGCCTTTAAGATCCGCTCGCTCACAAAGGGCATAAACACGCAATCCATTTACAAAGACAGCGAGAAAGATCCAACGAGCTTGCAGTTTTTCAAAAGCTTTAAAATAGGCAAGGACACAAGCGAGCTTGCCGCGCGCAAGGAGTTTAAGGAGCTTTTCAACTGGACGATGATTGAAGCCGCGCAAACGCTTGATGGCAAGATAGAAAGCGGCAAAAAATTCTTTGGGCTAAAGGTGCAAAACGGCTTTGAAGAGCTAGATCTAGACGACATCATCACGCAGACAAACCCCTACATTGCGCCAATTAACCTAGAGCAAAAGTTTTTTTACTCAATGCTTATCCACCCCGCAAACCAAATCACCGTTTGCACGGGCAGCACGGGTAGCGGTAAGACGCTCATTGCGCTTCAAGCGGGGCTATACTTGCAAAAGCAAGGCATCGTCGATGGGATTGTGTATATCAGAAACACGGTAACTTCAGCCGATAAAGAAGCAGAACTTGGCTTTCGCAAGGGGGATCAAGGGCAAAAACTAGGCTTTTTTATGTATCCGCTTTACGCGGTGATTAACTTCACGATAGAAAAGATCCGCAAGGAAAGCTGGGATAACGCGCAAGAATACACGGGAGAGACAAACGCCATCACGCGCCAAGAAGCAACGGATAAATTCATCGCCAATCACAATATTGAGATGATGGATATCGCGCACGCGCGGGGCACGACGATTACAAAAAAGTTCGTCATTTTCGATGAAGCGCAAAACGTTTCAAACGCCACGCTAAAGCTCATCGGCACAAGAATGGGCAAGGATAGCCGCTTGGTGGTTTTGGGGGATTGGAAGCAAATCGACCACCCGTATTTAACAAAGGAGCGCAACGGCTTAATTACGCTACTAAGCAAGGCGGCAAAAAGCGATATGGTCGCTGGAATTCACCTAGCGCAGACGATAAGAAGCGAAGTTGCGAAGTGGTTTGATGAAGAATTTAACTAAAAGATTACAATGAACGAATTTTCAGAACTAGGACTAGACGAGAGTATTTTACAAGGCTTAGCGCAGGCTGGGTTTAAAGCGCCAAGCCCCGTGCAAAAAGAGGCAATTCCGCTTATTTTAAAGGGCAAGGATCTTATCGCTCAAGCGCACACGGGCACGGGCAAAACCGCCGCCTTTGGGCTACCGATTATGAGCCTAATGAAAGCCAATGCAGGCATAGAAACGCTAATTATCACGCCAACTAGAGAGCTTGCAATGCAAATTAGCGACGAGCTTTACAAGCTTGGCAAACTAAAGGGCGCAAAAACGGTAACCGTTTATGGCGGGCAGTCGTATTCAAGGCAGGTCAAGCAAATTAAAAGCAGCGCGAACATTCTTGTAGCAACGCCCGGGCGCTTGTTGGATCTTTTGCAGTCGGGGCAAATAGAGATCTCGCCTAGTTTTATCGTGCTTGATGAAGCCGACGAAATGCTTGATATGGGCTTTTTAGATGACGTGGAAAAGATCTTAAAGCATATGCCGCGCGATGCGCAAAAGCTTCTTTTCTCCGCCACAATGCCAGCGCCGATACGAAAAATCGCCGATAAATTCCTAAACGAGCCAGCGGTGGTGCAGATTACAAAAGAAGAAACTACCAACAAAGACATCAGCCAAGAGTATTACGTGGTAGAAGAAAAGGAGCGCGAAGCGGCGACGATTAGGCTCATAGATTATTACGACCCAAAGCGCGCGATTATTTTTTGCCGTATGAAAAAAGAAGCCGACTTCCTAGCTAACACGCTCCTAGCCAAGGGGTATCCGTCCAAAGCGCTCCACGGCGATATGGAGCAAGCAAGCAGGGAGCAAACAATTTCAGCGTTTAAGCGCGGTTTGGTGGAGATCTTAGTCGCCACCGACGTTGCCGCGCGCGGGCTTGACATTAGCAACGTAAGCCACGTTTTTAATTACCACATTCCCTTTGATCCGCAAAGCTACGTGCATCGCATTGGCAGAACGGGGCGCGCGGGCAAAAAGGGCGTGGCGATCACCCTTGTAACGCCGATTGAATTTCGCGAACTTCAAAAGATTAAAAAAATCGTCGGCACGAACATAACGCACAAGTTTATTCCAACTTGCAGCGATGTTTATAACGATTTGAGTGAAAAATTTGCTTCTAAGATCCTAGAGCAGCGCATCAGCAAGGAAGCGGAAAAGATGATAGACACGCTCTCCTTAGATCTTGACGCTAAGGAGCTTTCTTACAAGCTTTTGTCAATGCTTCTTGAAGATATTAGGGTCGATGGCCCGGATAAAATCGGGCTTGATATGGAGTGCATAAACCGCCTAACAAACAGCTTAAAAGACAAGGAGCAAAAAAAGGAGCGCTTCAAAAACCGCGCGCAAAGGCGAGCGCCAAGATCTAGCAAGGGCGCGCCGCGCACAAGATCTGGGGCAGGATCTAGGGCAAGATCTGATGCTGGATCTAACGCAAGATCTGGAGCAAGATCTAGTGCGGGATCTAACACAGGATCTAACACCGGCTTTGCAAAAAAAGAGCGCGGCGGCGGATTTAAGGGCGCTGGCAAAGGGCGCGGGCGGGGCGGACATAAATAGTTTATTGATATAATGCGAGCTTTTTCTTAAGGACAGGCAATGTTAAAGGAAGCAAAATTTATTTGGAAAAATGGCGAGTTTGTCGCGTGGAAAGATGCAACAACACACGTGCTAAGCCACACCTTGCATTATGGCAACGGCGTTTTTGAAGGCACGAGAGCGTATCAAACAAAAGACGGCTTGGCAATTTTCAAGCTACAAGAGCACACAAAAAGGCTTTTTGACTCAGCAAAAATCGTTGCCATCGAGCCTAACTTCACGCAAGATGATTTTTTAAAAGCGCAAGTGGAGCTTTTGCAAAAGAATGATTTTAAGGGCAATGTTTATATCAGACCGATTATATTTTTAGGCTACGGCGTGATGGGGCTATTCCACGCGCAAGCGCCGGTTGAGAGCGTCGTCGCGGCTTGGGAATGGGGCGCGTATTTGGGCGAAGAAGGCTTGGAAAAAGGCATTCGCGTAAAGACGGCGTCGGTTACTAGAAACTCCATTCGCTCAAACTTCGGCAGGGCAAAATCCGTTGGCGGCTACCTAAACTCTCAAATGGCAAAATACGAAGCTTTCAAAGGCGGTTACGAAGAAGCCTTGTTTTTAGCGGACGATGGCACGGTTAGCGAAGGCAGCGGCGAGTGCATTTTCATCGTGCGCGGCGGCAAACTCATCACTCCGCCTAATATTTGGTCGCTAGAATCCATCACACAAGCAAGCGTTATAGAGCTAGCGCAAGATCTAAACATCACCGTAGAAAGGCGCAACATCACAAGGGACGAGATCTACATAGCAGATGAAGCGTTTTTCACAGGCACAGCGGCAGAAATTACGCCGATCCGCGAGCTAGACGATAGAATAATAGGCAGCGGCAGCGCGGGCGAGATGACGAAAAGATTGCAAAAAGAGTTTTTTGATATGGTTTATGGCAGAAATCCAGCCAAGAAACATTATTTAACTTACATTTAAAGGACAAAAATGCCGGTTGATATGAACGACTATTTCAAAAAAAATGGCGGATCTAGTGGCGGCAGCGGCGGTAATGGCGGCGGTAATGGCACGCCAGACTTCATAAAAGACTTTGGCAAAAAGGCGGGGCTAATTTATGCAGCAATTGCCGTGCTGATTATTTTTGTAATCGCCAAGCCGTTTGTGATAATAAACTCCGGCGAAGTGGGGATAAAATCCACCTTTGGTAAATACGACGAAAAGCCTTTGGGCGCGGGCTTTCACGTGATTATGCCTTTTGTGCAAAAGGTTACGGTGGTGGATATAAAGGTTAGGATCTCTAACTTTTCTAAATCCGAAGTGATGAAAAAATCCGAAGGCATAAGGCAACAGTCGGCAATTTCAATCATAGACAAGCGCGGTTTGCCCGTAGAAGTTGAGCTAACCGTGCAATACAGCCTAAAACAAGAGACCGTCCCGCAAGCTTTTTCTAGCATAGGCGATGAGTGGGAAGACAAAATTATCGTGCCAAACACAATGGACGTTGTGCGTAGCGTAATTGGTAACTTTATGGCAGAAGAATTGCCGACAAAAAGAAACGAAATTGCAAAGATCATAGAAGAAGAAATGACGGAGCGACTTTCGCACATCGTCGGCAAGCCGATTATTTTGCAAGCCATTCAGCTACGCGGGATCATTTTGCCGCCTAAGATCACGGAGCAAATAGAGCGCGTGCAAATTGCAAAGCAAGAAGAGCAGCGCGCCAAGAACGAAGTTGAGCGCACAAAGCAAGAAGCTATCAAAAAGCAAGAAGAATCACGCGGTATAGCAGAAGCAAAGAGAATAGAAGCGCAGGGTAACGCGGACAAGGCGCTAATTGAAGCAAAAGCCGCCGCTAGGGCAAACGAGCTCATCTCAAAATCCCTAACGGACAACCTTATAAGGCTTAGACAGGTTGAAGTGCAAGGCAAATTTAACGAAGCATTGCGCGAAAATAAAGACGCAAGGATCTTCCTAACGCCCGGCGGCGCCACGCCAAACATCTGGCTAGACACTAAAGACAGAAAGGTTTCGTCGTCTCAATGAGCCTTGCAGAAAGGATAGACTGGCAAAAATCCCCCCTTGTGGGGACAATCGCGCAAGACGCAAAGAGTAAAGAAGTCTTGATGTTTGCATTTAGCAACAAAGAAGCCATAGATCTAAGCCTAAAAAGCGGCTACGTGCATTACTACTCGCGCTCCAAGCAGCGCATTTGGAAAAAGGGCGAGCAAAGCGGGCACACGCAAAAAATTTTGCAGGCGCGGCTTGATTGCGATAACGACGCCGTTTTGTATCTTGTGGAGCAAACGGGTGCGGCTTGCCATACGGGCAGAAAATCTTGTTTTTTCCAAGATCTTGCCACCGGCGCGCCGCTTTTTGCGCCAAGTTTTGATGTGGCAAAGATCTATGGCGCGGTCGATAGGGTTTATGAAACAATCCAAGAAAGAAAGCTTAGCGGCGGCGATAACTCTTACGTAAGCTCACTATTTAAGGGCGGCGAAAACGCCATATACAAAAAAATCGCCGAAGAAGCTGGCGAATTTTTGCTTGCGCTAAAAGACAAAAACGAGCAAGAAATAATCCACGAAGCTTGTGATTTGCTGTTTCATTCTATGGTCGGGCTTGCGGGTTTTAACATCGCGCCTGATAGGATACGCGCCGAGCTTTTAAGGCGTGAGGGGACAAGCGGCATAGCGGAAAAACAAGGACGGAAAAAATAAACATTCAAGCGGTTTTTTCTAAAAAACTGGAGCTGTTAAACGACTTTAGCGACGCCCTAATCTACTCCTACTCAAACGAGCTAGTCGTGGCGTTTGGGCTTGTTTTGGCAGTTTTTTTCATATTTTTAATCCTTTACGTGGCGTTTAAGGCTAAAAAAATCCTATCTTTCGTGTTTTTGTCGCTGTCGCTTTTTTCAATCGTCGTCGGTCCATTTTTTGCCTACAACTTTGTTTCATCAAAATTTGAGAGCGTGAGCTACGACGCCTTGCGCCTTAAAAAGCTTTACTTCACAAATTCCGCGGTTTTAACCGGCGAGCTCACAAACACTTCAGGCAAAAAAATAGCCGATTGCAAACTAAGCGGCAAGGCATTCGGCGCAACAAATTCCGTTTTTAAACAGTTTT
The DNA here is from genome assembly GCA_963542625.1 of uncultured Helicobacteraceae bacterium. GTDB lineage: Bacteria > Campylobacterota > Campylobacteria > Campylobacterales > SZUA-545 > CAUTXO01. The sequence goes on from CAUTXO010000002.1 coordinate 53,082, forward strand.
TTGGGCTCATTAGACCAAGATCTAGAGCCGAAGTTTTCATAGACGGCATCATCGCACCCGGCAAAACTCACGAGTTTGAGCTAACCTTTAGGGGCATAAAATTCGACGACAACGTCAGCATTTTTCTCAAAACCCGCTGCAGGTAGGCAGAGTTTCTACACCAGCTTTTTTATGCTAACAAGCGCAGAAAACGGCACCAAAAGAGTGCCTAAAATAAACCCAATTGGCGAAAATAAGCCTTTGTTTATAAGGTAAAAAACCGAAAACGCAAGCACAGCGTATCCAAGGATCCTAAAAAAAGAAATAAGCCCCTTGAAAGTCTTAAAAATGAGCGCCCAGTCCTTTTTTTGCGGTTTTGCCGGCTCATTTAGCCCAGAAATTGCGTCATAGGGCTCGTATTCTTCGTCGCTAAAATCGTGGATTTTTTTCGCCTCGGCTTCGATGATTTTTTTGTATCCGCGAAAGCTGCCAAGCGTGATGGTGAGCCCGCCAAGCGCCGCAAGCTCAAGGCTGATAAAAAGCCTGTAATCGTCCCACACAAAACAAAGCACCATCGCTAGCAGATTGACGATGAAAAACGAGTAGTAAAACCTATTCAAGCGCGCTTCCAGCTTTGGCGTGGATCTTGTGCTATGCTTAGATCTTGGATCTTGGCGCGGTTTGGATCTTTACCTTGTGCTAGATCTTTGGTGCTCTCAAGATCTAAGCTCCCGCTAAGATCTTTGCTAGGCGCTAGATCTTTAGAATATCTAAGATCTGCTCTTGCCGTGAGATCTTGTGCTGTCCCTAGATCTTGACCCCCGCCACTGTCAAGATCCGTGCTGGTGTTAAGATTTTGAACCCGCGTTAAATCTTGCGAACAGTTAAGATCCTTGTCTTGTGTTAGAACTTGATCCTGCCGAAGCTTAAGATCCAAACCGCTTTTAAGATCTTTGCCGTGCTTTGGATCTTTGGCGCGCCCAAGATCTAAGTTGCCGTCAAGATCTGTGCGGGTTTGCCTAAGACCCCCGCCACGCGCAAGATCCAAGCCCCCCGCCGCACCCTTAGTTTTCACGCTGTATTTAGGGTCGTTAGCTAGCTCGTCAAGCTCTTTTTTCAAGGCGTCGTAAGCCTTTTTTATGTTGAGCCCAGCCGCTAGCACGCCATAGAAAACGCCTAGCCAAAGCAGCCAGTCATAGCCAAAGATCTTTCGCAAACCAAGCCCAAGCCCCACGCCAAGCAGCACCGCCACGACGACGGAAATGCCAAGGCTTAGCTGCTGCGCGCCTTCAAAAACTTTCTTAAACCCGCTCACGCCAGTTGCCCAAAGGCTTTGTCTGCGCACTCAAGCGCAAAATCAATGTCGCCGGGCGTCATCGCGGTATTGACAAAGCCCGTCTCAAAGGTGCTGCAAGCCAAATAAACGCCCGCGTCAAGCATCGCGCCGTGGAATGCCGCAAAGGTTTTTGTATCACTTTTTAGGGCGTCGTCAAAGTTTTGCACGTCGCGTTCGTTGAAAAAATACCCCCACATCGAGCCCCTGTGCCTTGCCCGAAACGCCACGCCGTGCTTTTCTGCCAGCGCGTTTAGCCCCGCCGTTAGGCGCGCTGCTAGCTTTTCTAGCCCCGCATAAACGCCGTCTTTTTGAATTTCTTTGAGCGTCGCAAGCCCAGCCGCCATCGCCACGGGGTTGCCGCTTAGCGTGCCTGCTTGATACACGCCCCCAAGCGGAGAAAGGCTATTCATAATCTCGCCGCTTGCCCCAAAAGCGCCCACGGGCAAGCCGCCGCCGATGACCTTGCCAAACGTAACGATGTCCGGGCGCGTAGCCGTGAAGGCAAAAACGCCGTTTAGCGCCGCGCGAAAGCCGCTCATAACTTCATCGTAAATCACAAGCGCGCCGTTTTTGTGAGCGAGATCTAAAAGGGCGCTCAAAAACTCTTCGCTAGCAGGCACAAAGCCCATATTCCCAGCAAGCGGCTCAATCACGACGCAGGCTATGTCCTTGCTTTGGCTAAAGCACCGCTCAACCGACGCGATGTCATTGTAGGTTGCTAGCAGGGTGTGTTTGGCGTAATCTTTCACCACGCCAAGGCTAGATGGCGCGCCAAAGGTCGTCGCACCGCTGCCAGCTTCTACCAAAAGCGCGTCGCTATGCCCGTGGTAGCAGCCTTTGAACTTCACGATGTCCTCTTTTTGCGTGTAGCCACGCGCTAGGCGAATGGCGCTCATCACGGCTTCCGTGCCAGAGCTTACAAAGCGGATCTTGTCTAAAAACGAGTAGATCTTGAGTATTTCTTTGGCAAGGAGCGTTTCTACAAGCGTCGGCGCGCCAAAGCCCAGCCCAAGATCTAGCGCGTTTTTCACCGCTTCTTTTACCGCGGCGTTTGAATGCCCTAGTATCAGCGGCCCCCAGCTATTCACAAAATCCAGATATTTGTTGCCATCAATGTCAAAAATGTATGCGCCCTCGCCCCGCGCTATAAAGGGCGGTGTGCCGCCAACTGCCCCAAAGGCGCGCACGGGTGAATTCACGCCGCCTGGGATCACGCTTTGCGCGTCTTTAAAAGCCAAAATGCTATTAGAATGGTTCATATTCTGCCTTGTTTAGTATGTTTTTTACTTCTAAAAGTCCGTTTTTTAGCCGCGCTAACTCGCTCTCATAAAGCCTTAGGCGGCTGTTTTCTTGTTTTAAAAAGTCGATGACCCTATCCCTTGCCGCAAGATCTTCTTCGTAGGATTTTTGCGTTTTGAGCTTCTTTCTCTCGCCAATTAGGCTTCTAAATTCTTGCACTTTATAAAGCGTTTTGCGTGAGATCTTGCACTCGCGCGAGACGGCAGAAAAGCCCACCGCCTCGCCCCGCGCTTCAAGCGCCGCAATGGCTTCTTGCACTTTTTTGCGCGTTGCGTCCCTTGCGTCATTTTGGAATTTTTTTAGCGCGCTTAGTGTTTCTGCTTGCATTAGTTTTTGTCTAGGGCGGGCTCTTTTGCGTCGCTATGCATTTGCTCAAAAACCTTGTTTTTATCAATCTTTTTTATCCTGACCGCTTCTTTTGCTTCGTCGTAAATGGTCGTTTTTTTGTACACCAAAACGCTCACGACCAAAATCACAGAAAAAACCAAAGAAAAAATCAGCACCTGCAAAGTGATGAGTTTTTGCTGTTTGTATATCATATCTAGTAGCTTCATTCTTTGCCTTTGGATGCTGTATTATAAAATTATGCGCTTTAAATAGGCTTACCTTTATTGCGGCTTACCAAAGGCTTTGGCGCCGGTAAACTAATTATTTTTCTTGATATTTTATTAAGATTGCATTTTGTAGTATTCCGACGCTCCTTTATTTTATATATCCCAGCGGTGCAATTAATCATTACGTTTGTTGCACCGCCTGGTCTTTCGCCCTAAGCCTTTATGAATAACTTTTTTTAATTTTTAATAGATTTTTTAAAGCTTTATATTATTTGCCACGCACTACCTAAAGTTTAATAGGCGAGTCTGCCTACGGCTTTAATTTTCTATGGTTTTTACGCGAAATCTCTCTAGTTTGCGTGCAAAAAGGTAAAAAGATTTTTAAGATCTTGTAAAATGGCGGGGAAATCGGCAAGGCGCACCATATTTGAGCCGTCGCTAAGGGCGGATTTTGGGTCTGGATGGACTTCAAAAAACACGCCGTCGGCGCCGCAAACAAGGGCGTTTTTGGCTAAAAACGGCGCGTAGCTTGGGTTGCCGCCGCTCACGCCCGCCTTGCCGCCAGGGCGTTGCGTGGAGTGCGTGGCGTCCATAATCACGGGGTAGCCTAGTTTTTTCATCTCTATGATGTTGCGGTAATCAACAATCAAATTTCCATAGCCAAACATTGAGCCGCGCTCTGTTAGCGCGATTTTTTCGCTGCCGGCTTCCCTAATTTTGCCTACGACGTGCTCCATATCTTCATAGCTTAAAAACTGCGCCTTTTTCACATTCACCACCTTGCTCGTTTTTGCCGATGCGCTTAGCAAATCCGTTTGCCGGCATAAAAACGCCGGGATCTGGAGCACGTCCGCAACTTCGCCAGCGGGCGCGGCTTGGCTTGGCTCGTGAATATCCGTTGTGATGAAAACGTCAAAGTCATTTTTAATTTCTTGCAAGATTTTCAAGCCCTCATCAAGCCCGGGCCCCCTAAAAGATCTAATGCTAGTGCGGTTTGCTTTGTCAAAACTCGCCTTAAAAATAAAATCCACGTCAAGCCGCGCGCAAAGCTCCTTTAGCTCGCCAGCAATGCGGCGCGTTATCTCGCGGCTTTCTATCACGCAAGGCCCGCCTATGAAAAAAAGCCTGTTTTCCTTAAAAATATTATTCATTTTTTTCCCACACGATGTCTTTAATAATGCCCTTTCTAAACACCGTAACGGTTTGCGTTTTACCCGTTACTAGCGTTTTAAATTCGTCAATCCCGCTCAAGGTGGCACCATCAATTTTAATGATAATATCATCGACCATAAATCCCGATTTTGCCGCAGGCGTGGCGCTTAGCACGGATCTAACCACAACGCCGTTCATATCTCTTTCTATGCCGCTTAGCCGGCGTTTTTGCGCTGAAAGAGGCTCTAAAATCAGCCCATCAACCGACGAAGAATAATTAATATTTTGAATTTTTCCCGGCGGGCTTTTGAGCGTCACAACGGCTTCCATCGTCTTAAGATCCCGCTGAAATTCAACAATCCTAGCGTCGCCCGGGCGCATAGAGCTGATTTGGTAGTTAAGATCTTGCGGGTTGTCAATCGGGACGTCGTCAATGGAGATAATCAAGTCGCCACGCTTAATTCCAGCTAGCTGCGCCGGCGAATTTTCTTCTACTGAGATCACAATCACGCCCTTATCGCGCTTGTAATACTCGGCGTCTTGCTTTTCTAGCCCGCTAATGGCAATGCCAAACCAGACGTTTTCTTTGTCTTCGCCGGCTAAAATTTTGCTTACGGATTTTCTGATGATGTCTATCGGCGTGGCGATGAAAAAGCCCTTTGCGCCGTTTTCTTTGGAGAATTTTGCGTTTATCATTCCAAGCAATTCGCCGTTTGCGCTAAGCAAGGCGCCGCCGCTTGCAAGCGGGTTAATGGAGCCGTTTAAAATGATGTATTTGTTTCTGCCGTTTGTGTCCGCATCAGCTGTGATGAACGCCACCAAACCGTTAGAAACAAAGGGTTTGTCACCAATTGGCTTAGATAAAACATACACGCCGTCGCCCGTTTTGAAATTCACGTTTTTTGAGTAGGCAAAGGCGTTAAGATCTTCGCGCGCGATTTTTAGCACGGCAAGATCTTCGGCGTTATCTATGCCAACGAGCGTAGCTGGGATAAGCTTTTGGCTGTCTAACCGCACAAAAATTTTCTTGACGTTTTCAATGTTGCTGTAGGCGGTGAGAATGTAGCCCTTTTTGTCTATGACAAGCCCCGAGCCTAGATTTTTCTTAAAATCTTGCGCGCTAATGCCGTAAAATTTGGAGCTTGAAAAATCCTCAAAAAAGCTAGAAAGCGAGAAGGGTCTAAGATCCCTTTGCGCGTCGTTTGACGAGATATTCACAATTGCCGCTGAAATTTTATCCGCGTCAAATTGCGCGAGAGCGGCGGCAAAAAAAATAAGAAACAAAAGTGCATTTTTCATAGGCGTTTTTGCTTGGGATTTTATATAAAAACGCCTTTAAGCCTAAAACAAACAAGGCTATAATGCGGCAAAAAATCGGACGTTTTATGAAGTTTTTTCGTTTTGTGTTATGGGTTATGGCGCTTTTTGAGCCCGCGTTTATTCTTGCGGCGCAGGATCCAAGCCAAGATCCGCGCAAAGATCTAAGTCAAGCTCCAAACCAAGATCTGCGCCAAGATCCAAGCCACCCCGCTTACCGGATCTTTGCTACAAAAAGCCTTATTTTTGTGCCAAAGCAAGATCTAAACATCAGCTTAGATCTAGGCAGCCAAAGGCTTAGCGCCCCGCTTGCGCCGCTGCTACCCGGCTACAAAACGCTTTTCATCGCCGAGGGCAATGCTTCACGAAGACTCTTGCGGCTATACGTCGATGCCTTTGCGCCAAAGATATACATATATAGTGCAAAAAAGCCGCTTAGTGCTGGCGCCATTACAGCCACGCCGGCTGTGAAAATCAAGGTGCTAGATAGTGCAAGCGGCGTGTGGCAAAGCTTTTACGAGCTAAACGGCGCGCCGGCGGTGGCGTTTGCAAGCGGAGCAGATCTTAACCTAAGCGAGGGCGAAAATCACCTGCGCATCTGGGCGTTTGATAACGTCGGCAATTTTTACGAGCGCAATATTTCAGCCCGGCTTGACACCACGCCGCCAGTTACTAGCCTTGCAAGCGCCAAGATCCTAGCGCGCGGGCAAAAGCTAGAGCTTGAAAGCGACGACAAAACATCTAAGATCTACTACAAGATCCTGTCGCAAAAGGAGTATAGGGCGCCTGTAAATCTAGCGCGGCTAGCAGAGGGCAACCACACCGTGAGCTTTTTTGGCGTCGATGCGCTTGGCAACAGGGAGCCCGCTAAGACGGAGAGCTTTTACATAGACGCCACGCCGCCTGTTTGCACGGTAAAAGCCACCGCTTACGGCAAGGACGGCAAGTTTTTTATGGCAGGAGACGCCAACTTTACCCTAGAATGCACGGACGAAACCGCGCTGCAAGACGCCGCCTTTGGCGCAAATGGCAAGCGCGCCTTGCAAGTTGGCGCCAGCGACCTTAACGCAAGCTCGGATCTTGAGCCTAGCCTAGATCTTAGCTACACAGCGAGTGACCTAGCCGGCAACGTCAAGAAAGGCTTTGTGCGCGTTACGCTTGACCGCGACCCGCCCGTTTGCTTGCCTGCGCTTGTTAAGGCGGGGGATTTTTACTACGCAAGGGCTGGCAAAAACATTCACGCCACGTGCAACGACGCGAGCGAAATTTCTAAAATTTTATACTACATAAACGGCAAGCAAGCCAATCCCGGAGCGCTTTTGCTGGATGCCGACGCAAACCTTACGATAACCGCCGCGGACGTGCTAGGAAACGAAGCAAGCGCAAGCTACACCATAAAAATAGACAACTCTCCGCTAAATTTTAAGCACTACTTCACGCACGCAGGCGCGGTTATTTCTAGGCGCGCGGCCTACCCCAAAAACACCGTTTTTCACATCGAGCCAGCAAGCAAAATGACGGTGTTTTTTAGGGTCAATAACGGCAAAAAACTTGAGTATTTGCGCCCCTTGCACTTCAAAAAAAGCGGCACATACACGCTTTGGCTAGAAATCCACGACGCCAACCAAACCTTCAGCACGTATGAAAACCTGACCGTTGAGTAGCGGCACGTTTGCGCGCCAGCGCTAAGATCTGCGCCAAGATCTTAGATCTTGAGCGCCCCCCCCGCACGGGTTAGATCTTTGCCGGAGCTAAAATCTAAGCAAGGCTTGGATCTTGGCGCTAGATCTTTGGCGCACCCGCTATAAGGTCTAAGCCCCCACTGCGCGTTGGATCTTGGTAGATCTGGCATACCAAAGCACGTGCAAAGCTTTAGGCGGCGAAATCAAAAGCGCCGTCAAGATCTTGTAAGATCTAAGTTAGCTGTCTGCTAGGCTAGGATTTTTGGTATTGCAACGCCACCACTCTGAGATCTTGTGTGTGCCTAAAATTCAGCATCTCGCCAAGATCTTCTTGCTCGCTCCACGCTCATAAGATCTTTGTCTTATCTAGCGTTGGTGTTAGATGGTTTGTGATGGTTGGCTTTAGATCTTGGCTTGTTGTGTGTTTGTTGCTAAATGGTGCATAAAGTTAGTGGGCCTATAACTGTAAAGGATCTTGACGGCACCAAAGATCTTGCTTTGCGGTTTGGCGCTTGGATCTTGGTGCAAGCAAAATGCAAAGCTCCGCGAGCGTAAGGCGGGTTAGGTGCTTTCTTTTTTGATGGCTTCTAGCAGCTCTTTGGATTTTTGCCTTAAGGTTTTGTCCTTTATGGCTAGGAGATTTTGCTTGGCGTCTTTGTAGTGCTTCAGCAAATACTGACAATAAGACATCTCAAACAGGCAGTCGTCTTTTTTGTCCGTGCCCTTTTTGATGGCGTTTTTGTATGCCGCGACGGCGTCTTGGAGCTTGTAATCTGCAAAAAGTAGGCGCGCTTTTTGCAAGGAAATTCGCGGGTCGTCGGACGTTTTTTCAATTTGCGTTAAGAGATCTAGCGCCTTTTTGTGCTCTCTCGCGGCTTTTAGGCATTGAAAATGCAAGATGTTTTCTTTGTAGGTTTTGTTGACGGCAAGCTCTAAAACCTTGGCGCATTTGTATGGCACTTTGATAGTGTATAGCAAATTTGCAAGCATATAAAGATCTTTGTCATCTAGAATGCCCTGAAATTTAGCCGTTTCTAGCGCGCTCGTAGCGTTTTTCATATCATTTTGCATAAAATAAACCCAAAGCATAAAACGCCAATATTTCTTTTCTTTTGGGCTTTTGTTTATCAGCATTTTTGAAACGTCAAGCGCCTTTGGGTAGTTTTTTGTCTCGTAATAGTCGGCAAAAAGCAGCTCATACCAAGAGTTTGGCGGGGTGGGATTGTTCGCAAGCGCACTCTCTAAAAGCTCTATTGACTTTGCGTAATTTTTTTCTAGGGCGTATATTTGTGCCAAAAAATAAAGCGCAATGGCCTTTTTAGGGTCGCTATTTAAGAGCTCGGTTAGGACGCCCTTTGCCTTTTTGTAATCCTTTTGCATTAGGTAAAGTTGCGCGATGTTTAGGAGCAAATTAACCTGCTTTTCATTTCTTAGTGCGTTGTAGCTTTTGGTTTTTAGCAGGGCTTCTAGCGCTTTTGCGTTGTCGCCCTTGCTTAGGTATAGCAAGCCAAGCGTTTGATACGCATAGGCGCGATCAACGGGGCGGCGCGCGTTTTTTAGCAGAAATTCAAGCCTTGTTTGCGCGGCGGCGTAGTCTTTTTTGGTGATTTGCTCGCCGACTTTGTTTAGCTCGTTATACATTTGCGGCGAAACTTCGGCTGCCAATGCTGCGCCAAAAAGGGCTAAAAAAAACAGTATTTTTTTCATTTTAATTGAAACTCTATCGTTTGGGTTGCGACCTGAGAAACCGCCTTGCCATCAACTTTTTTGGGCGAAAATTTCCACCTAAGCACGCTAGCGATCGCCGCTTCTTCAAAAAGCCCCTTGGGCTCGGCTTCTATCGCCTGCGCTTTTACGACGTTGCCTTCTTTGTCTATTAAAATTTCAAGCACCACGTAGCCTTGCTTGCGCAAGATCTTAGCGCGGCGCGGGTAGGTTGGCGGAATGCGGACAATCGGCATAACGGCTTTATCGATGAGCGATGGCGACATAGAAACCGCCATAGCGTTTGTGTCTATCGCCGAGCTTAAGTTAAGGTTAAGCGGGCTGATTGACGCTGCAGAGCTTTGCGACGAAATTTCATTGACGTTTGTCTTGATCTGCTGCTCTACCGGCTTTTTAATTTCTGGCTTTTTAAGCTTTCTGCGGACTTCCGTATCTTCTAGCGTTTGCGAAAAATTAATCACGATGTAATCGTCTTTATCCTTTTTACCAAGCTGATTTTTGCTAATGCCAAAGCTAAGCGCCACAAAGATTAGAAAGCTTAGAAAAAACGCCGCTTGGATAAAAAAGATGTTTTTCATTGGGGGTTTTTTGCCGCTATGGAGATTGAATGAATGCCAGCTAGTTTGACCTTATCCATCACTTCCACTAAGATCCCGGTTTTTGAATCAGCGTCGGACTGGATAATCACGTTAGGATCTGCCATATTGGCTGAGATCCTTTGCAAGTTTGGCTTCACAGCGTCAATATCCACAATGCGCCTATCAAGCCAAATGTTGCCTTCTTTGCTGATGGCAATCATAATGTTATTGCCCTTGTCCTTTTTTTGCGATGTTTTTGCAACGGGGCGATTGACGTCAAGCCCGGATTCTTTTACAAAGGAGGTCGTTACAATGAAAAAAATCAGCATAATAAACACGATGTCAAGCATCGGCGTCATATCGATTGTTGATTCTTCGTCTTGTTTTGGTCGTCGTCTCATATGTTTTCTTTGTATTTATTTAGCATTTTCTTGGCTTTCTTTTGCAAAAAGCTTCTAAAAAATATCCCTATTAAAGATAGGCTAATGCCCGTCATTGTTGGGATCGTTGCCTTTGATATGCCGCCTGCCATCATTTTTGGCTCGCTGTTGCCAAATATCGCGATGACGTCAAAAACTTCTATCATTCCATTTACCGTGCCAAGCAAACCAAGAAGCGGCGTGGCGATTATAATCACGTCTAAAATGTAAAGTTTGGCAAAGATCTTATCCTTGCGGCTTATCTCGTCTATGCGTTTTAGATACGGGTTGGAGATCTTTTGCGCCGCTGTGTCCGCTTCAAAAAAATAAAACCAAATTCTTTCTAGCACAACGCTAAGCATAATCGTGCTGACTAAAAATATAAACACCAGCACGTAACCGCCCTGCGATACGAAAAAAAAGAATTGATTAATCAAATTTTTCCTTTGCGAGCAAGCCAAGCGCGTTTTGCTCTACGGTGCTTGTTACCTTTTTGATTGTCTTATCCAAAAACGCCTTGATAAACAGCAGCGGAATAGCCGTGCTAAGCCCAAGCATAGTGGTAATTAGGGCTTGCGAAATGCCGTTTGCCATTAGTTTTGGGTCGCTCGTGCCAAAAAGCGTGATTGTTTGGAAGGTTAGGATCATACCGGTCACCGTCCCAAGCAAGCCAAGAAGCGGCGCGGTGGCGATGAAAACCTTTAGCATTCCCATACCAGACTGCAATTTGTCCGTTTCTTTGTCTAGGATCTCGTCTAGTTTTAGCTCGGCGTTTTCAAGGCTTTTGGCGCTTGAAGACTTGAGATCTAAGATGAACCTGCCAAGCGCGTTATCGCTCGTTGGGGCGGATAAATTTTGCTCCTGCGCCTTGATTTTTTTAACTTGCACGTAAAGCGTGAAAAATTTATAAAATGAAAACGCAACGCCTATGAGCCCTATCAAAATGATAATCCCGCCAACTATGCCACCTTGGATTATACGCTCTTTCATCGTCGGTTTGCGTGAGAGCAAGTCTAGAATGCTGCCGCGGCTTGGGTCAATCACAAGGTTTGCAATCTCATCTTTTGAGTTTAGGAAATCACTCACGATTTTGTTGTAGCGCTTGTATGGCTGATTGGCTTCTATGAGTTTGTCGTTTTGGATTTTCAAAAAAAGCCCGTTGCTAAAGGCGTTGAAGTTTGCAATCGCCACCACTTCTGCGCTCGTTTTGCCCGTGCCAAAAAACACATCTTCCTTATAAACGCTCATTTTTGAGCTAAGCATAATTTCATTTAATATTGCCAGCCAGAGATTTTTTATGTCGTCTATCTTTAAATTCGTGCGCTCGGCAGAGATGTTTTTCAAAAAAACGGTCTTGTTCGCGTCTTGCATTATGCTAAATCTGTTTTGCACAGACGCCAAAAATTCGCCCGCGTTTTGCTTGGCAATGCTGAAAAGATCTTGCAAATCGCCGTTGGCGTTTCTAAGCTGCTCTTGTTTTTCATCTATTAATTTGTAGTTTTGATTTAGCGTTTTTTCAAGCTCTTTGGATCTTGCCCTAACAATCGCCAAGCGCTCTTTCAAAGCTTTTAGGGCGTTTTGATTTTGCTTGTATTCTTGCAGGAAATTTGCTTCGCGCTCTTTATTGACGCTTTCTTGCTTTTTTAGCTCGTTTTTTGTTTGTAGCAAAAGCTTATCCAACTCGTTTGCGTGCAAAAAGATCATCGCTAAGAATAGGGCTATTATAGGTTTCATTTATCGCTATCCTTAAGAAAAGGTAATATTAAAAGGTTTGGCACGGCGGTTTTATTTGCCACGTTTATAGCCTTTGCAATCCTGTCTCGCTGCTTGCAAGGCTGCCATTTTTGCGTTTTTTTATTCCAAATGTAGGCGTCATCACCGCTTAAGGCCCAAAGCCCGATCCTGCCCACGCGCAAAAAAGTTGCCGGTTTTTCATTCACAAAACCATCATAGCTACCTATCGTATTGCCGTATTCGTCTTCTATCAAATACGCTTCAAACAGCGTTCTGAATTTTTCAGAAACGCTAACGTCGCTTTTGCTCTCAATGGCTCTAAGCTTTTCTGTGCGCGCCTTTCTTGCGTCTTGCAAAAACGGCAGATCCACAGCCACCAAATTTTCAAGCGCAACGACCATACTATTAAAAAGCGGCATAATTTGGTGCTTTGCAAGCTCGGCTTCTTTTATGGCAAGCTCAAGCTCGCTTAGCTGCTCGTTTTGAGAAACGATCATCTTTTCTACGTCGCGATTGTAATTTTCCAAAGATTCAAGCTCTTTCATCGCGCTTCTGTATTCGTCGATTATTTTTTGCGTTTTTTCGTCTAGGGCGTCGATTTTTTCTTGCGACACCGCGCTTTTTTGATTATTGTTTTGCGTGTTTTGCAAGGCGTCATCTAGGGTATCGCCCCACATCGCCCCAAACACCGCCGCTAAAAAAATGAGTTTTTTCAAATTCTTACCTTAATTTTAATTTTTGCGCTACGCCAGCTTGCGCCCTAGAAACGCCTACTTTACGTTAAAGGTCAATGTAGCCGACGTCATTTGCGTATTGAATTTTTTGTATTCTTTTGCGCTTTGGTCTAGCTGCTCGGTGTGATAAATATTCAAAAGCCACTGCCCCTTGCTTGGCAATCTAAACTGCGCGACGCCGTTTAAGATGTAAGAAAATAGCTGGTAGCCGTCTTCTTGCCCAAACGAATTACTTGTAGCGGTTAAGTATTCTATGGATTTAAAAGACACATTCAGCGGCTTGCCGTTAAACAAAACCTTAAATTTGACTAAATCGCCAGCTTTTACGTTGCTCAGATCTGTTAGCGGAATAATCTCAAGCGCGTGACCGATTGGCTTTTGCTCGTCCCATTTATCCACGCTAAAGTAGCTTTTTGCAAAGGCTTGATACTCAGTAGAAGTGATGAGCGTGGCAATGTCTGGAAGCTCGTCCTTTGCCTTTGGCTTGAAGTGCTGCTTAGAATTTTTATCTAAATAAATTGTGTAATAAGCCTTTTGTGAAGTCGCGGCAACGGCATAAACGCCCTTTGCGGGTTTGTCGCTTAGGGCGACCTTTTGCGTTGCAAAATCGGCTTTGTAAATTTCTAGGCTTTCGTTTTTAAAATGCGAGCTAGGCGCGGCATTTTCTGGTTTATAAAGCGCGATTTTTTTGCCCTTTGGATCCAAGATGTAAAAATCGCTCACCGCAACGCTAGCGCCTGGGCTATTTAGCATATCGCCAAGCGGAAGCTCGTGCCCCCAACCAAGGCTTACAATTGCGTGGCCGGGCTTGTGCGCCGTGCTTTCAAAAGAATTCACCCAAAGGCTGTGCGCAAAAACGGATGCGCTTAGCACAAACAAGCCAAACGTGGCTTTTAGAAGTTTCATTTTTTATCCTTTTTTTTACGATTTGGTAATTATATCCAAAAACATTTAAATTAAAACTTGTTTGTGCGCGGATCTAGTGGTGCTAGGATCTTGGATCTAGATCTTTGGCGGCGCTAGGATCTTGGCAGTTGGCGCTAGATCTAAGGCGGATCCGTGTGTGCGCTTTGGTGCTAATCTTTGGCACGGATCTAGTGGTGGCTTAGATCTTGGATCTAGATCTAAATAGCGGCAAGGATCTTAGCGCCCAGAGCCTAGATCTAAGATCTAGCGCCTAAAGATCTTAATTAAACTAAGGTCGTCGCCGGTTTTTTTGCTGGCAAGCTCGGCTTGGAATTTATCTATTAGATCATCTTGGTATAAGAATTCTTCGGCGTTTTTGTCAAAGCTGTTAAAGCGTTCTTCTACCAAGCCGTCGCTGTAAAGTAGCATTGCTTCAAAGCCGTCTATGCGCTGCGTGGAGATCTTTAGCCCTTGCGTGAAAGACATAATCGGTAGGCAATTAGCGCGTAAACGTATGAGTCCGCCGCTTGTTTTGATGAGCGCTGGATACATTCCGCCGATTGTGTAATCAAGCGTTTGCAAGTCCGCGCTTAGGTGGAGAATGGAGAATGAAAGCTGCTCTTCGTCTTCTAAAATTAAGCGTATGCTGCCTAGCAATTTGCGGCTTAGCTCGTCTAGGTTTTGCGCGCTATGGACGGATTCCTTTAAGATCGCCGCAGCGGCAAAAACCGTGAGTGATGGCCCTATGCCGTGCCCCATTCCGTCTAGCAAATAAATGAAAAACGAGCCATCTTGCGCCTTGTGGATTGAGTAAAGATCCCCGCTCATAATGTCTGATGATTTGTAAAGCACCCTAGATCCAAGCAAGGCGCAACCGTGCTCTAGGTCGTTTGTGATGATGCCTTTTTGCTTGTTGTATGCCTTGGTTTGCTCGGTAAAATTGTATTTATTTAGCACGTTTTTTTCTTCCATCAGCGCGATTATTTCAAGGTTTTGATACATTCTAGCCAGCAATTCTTCTTTGGAGAAGGGCTTTTTTAGGTAGTCGTTTGCGCCGTTTTTTAGGAATTTTGCTGAAGTGTTTAGATCCTGCTCGGCGCTGATGACGACGATTGCCGTTGCGTCTTTTGACGCGATTTTGCGCGCTTCTTTTATGAAAGCAAAGCCGTCCATCACGGGCATATGGTAGTCGGTAAAAATTAGCTTGATGTCTGGATTGGCGCTTAAAATTTCCAGCGCTTCCTTGCCGTTTGCGGCTTCAAGACTAACAAAACAATGCGAGCTCGTAACGTTTTTTATCGCGCTTCTTGAAAGGCTTGAGTCATCGACGATTAAAATTTTTACCTGCTTGTTGGTTTGGATCTTTTCAAGCTCCATAAGCGCGGCTGTGGCGTCTTGCGTGCCGTTTTTGGCAATGAATTCCACCACCTGCTTTGACAAAACGCTTCTTTTTAGTTCATCGCCCGTGTTTGCGCTTAGCGCCACCACCGGGATCCCACGCTCTATTAGCTCGTCTAGGATCTCGCCGCCCCTGCTATCTGCTAAAACCGGCTCGGCTATGCAAGCTAAAAACTCGTGCTGGCTTAAAAGATCTCTAGCCTGCGCGGCGGAGTTTGCGATGAGCGCGTCCCAGCCTTTGGTGGCGGCTAGCCTAGCAAGCACGCCAGCAAAAATGCCGCCAGGCTCTATGACTAAAAGCTTTGGCATTAAAACTTAACGCTAAGCTTTGAATATGGGCTTTCGTCTTTTAGCTCCACTTCTAGGGCGACCTTTGACGCTTTTTTGTTGTTTTCTAGCGCGGTTTTGAGTGAAGTTAGCACGTGCAAAAAGGTGCTTGAAAAGGGCGTTTTTAGCTCTTGGATCTTCTTGCTTTCAATCGCGTTCGTGCAAGCTTTTACAAGCTCTTCATAAACGATTTTGTTCGTTTGCCTTTGCACCCTGTAATGCTTCATATACTCGTAATTTTTCAGCAAGGTTTGCTTTTCTTCGCGCGTGAGATTTTCTTGCGTTTTGACGCTATTCATTTCATCATCCAAGTAGCGCTCGTAATCGGATATGAATTCATCGTGGCGCTTCTCAAAATCTGGCCGGACTTCATACAAGATCTTTAGAATTTCCTCGTTTGCAAGCGTATCCTTTGGCGAAATACGCTCCACATTGCTACCCGCGCCAAGCTTTAGAAAGATCTTTAAGATCTGCGCGGCGGGCTCGATAAACTGGTATTTATCGTGCTTTCGCATATCAAAAGACACGCCAGATGCGTTTATGACCGGTTTTTCACCTACAAATTCAAGCTCTACCATTTCTATTCCTTTTTTTTGGTTTAATTTTGCGTTTGCGTTTCTATCAAATTTTCATAGTAAGCGTAGCGGTTTCTGCCTTCTTCTTTGGCGTTGTAAAGCGCTCTATCGACAGTCGTTAAGATCTGTTCTGTTGACATATCCTTTTGCACCACAATGCTTAAAAAGCCTAAAGAAACGGTTACATAAGGAGAAACATCGCTTGCTCTGTGCTCGATTTTTAGCTCGTAAATTCCTTCTAAGATCTTGGTGGAAAGTTTTTTAAGCGCTTCGGTGTTGCAATCAAAACAAAGCATACAAAACTCCTCCCCGCCTAGCCTAAAGATGTAATCGTCGACTCTTTTTACTAGCTGCGTTAATTTTAGCGATATTTCTTTTAGCACGTAATCGCCCTTGACGTGGCCGTAGGTGTCGTTGTATTTTTTGTAGTAGTCTATGTCTAGGATTATAATCCCAATTGGGATCTTGCTACGCAATGAGCGGCGGTAAAATTTTTGAAACACGATGTCAAAGTAGCGGCGGTTGTAAAGCTGTGTAAGCCCGTCTGTGATTGAGTTTTTATGTAGCTCTTTGTTTGTTTCTTTTAGGTCAATTTGCGCTTGCTTTAGGGCTTGCTCGTTTTTCTTAATACTCTTTACGACAAGATAAGAAATCAAGATAATAAACACAAAAGAAAGCACCAGCAGCGTCAAAATAAAATGCACCGTCCTCTCAAAATACGTATCCATCTTTTTCTTTATGCCTATGCCGTTTTCAATTTGAGTCTTGCCTATTTCCCTGACCTCGTTTTTAACCTTGTAAAATTCCATATAAAGCTCTGGCACGGATAGCGTCCCGTCGTTTGTTATTTTCTTGATTAGATCGTCGATGTTATGCTTTGAAGCTTCTATGTATGAATTTGCCGTGTCTTTGTTATCCATCGCAAGTTTTACGCGGTATTCGTTCCTGTAATCTTGCCAAAGCTCTTCAATGCTATCTTTGGTAATTATCAAGCGGTTTATCGCCTCTTCTTTTTTGGCTTTGCCCTTGTCGTAATCGACGACGATTTTTTGCACTTCATAGCCTAAAAGGTTGTTAAGATCTTTAAGCATTAGGATCTTTTTATAAACGCCGTAATAGACAAGATCTATGTTCGTTTGCATTTTTGCAAGCGTTTGGTAGATGAGAAAAAATATGCTATTAAACACAATTCCCACGACAATCAACAAAAAAATTACTTTTTTAACGGTTGAAAAATTCAAGGTTATTCATTCCTTAATACAGATAGCACATTGACTTGCGCGGCCTTTTTTGCGGGGTAATACGAAGAAACCAGCACCACAAAAAGCGCGCCAAGCACTATGCTTAAAAAATCGCCGATTGATAGATCCATAGGGATCTTGCTCGTGCCATAAACATCGATAGGCAAAGAAACTATCTCATAATTGCCTAAGATCCACACGCCAAGAGCACCCAGCAAACTACCAAAAACTATTCCCAGCACTCCAATTGCCGTCCCTATAATGAAAAATATTGCCTTCACCTGCCTTGCCGTGCCGCCTAGCGACAAAAAAAGCGCAATCTCGCGCCGCCTATTCATCACGGTCATCAGTAGCGACGTAATAATATTTAACGAAGCTACCATAATGATTAACATCAGCACGAGAAAAAGCGCCTTTTTTTCAAGCTCTAGGGCGCTGAAAAAATTGCCGTTTTGCTCCCACCAGCCCACGACGCGGAAGTCCCCGCCCAAAAACGCCCTAACTTTTATGATGTCTTCCATAGGCTTTGGCGAAAATATGTGAATGCCGTTAAAGCTATTTTTCCTTAGCACCCGTGCTAGATCTTCGTAGCGGACATAAACAATCGCCTTATCATACGCGCTAAGCCCGGATTTAAACGCCCCGCTAGCGGTAAAATTTTTCATCGTCGGGCTAGAGGCAAACCCAAGCGGCGCGCTTTGCGTAAAAATTAGCAAGATCTTTTCATCGTTTGCCATAAAAAAATCGCTCTTTAGCCCTTGCCCGATGAGCGCGCCAAAGGGGGGCAGATCTGCGCTAGGGCTCGCGGCTTTAAAAACCTTATTAATCGCCCTTTCTTTTTGCGCGAGCACGCCATAAACAATCACGCCTTCCATAAAATCCGCTTTTTTTGCAATCGCCCCGCTACGCAAATACGGGCTAAATTGCATATCTGGGAAGGTCTTTTCAAGCCGCGCAAGCAAGTCAAGATCAATGCCAGCGCCAACCCTAGATCTAACCGTAATTGGGTAGTTCATCGTAAAAAGCTTTTCGCGGAAGTCCTTGTCAAAGCCGTTCATAATCCCCATCGCGTTCATTAACACCGCCACGCCCACAACCACGCCCAAAAACGCAAGAATGGCGGTGATAGAAATAAAGGGCTGTGTTTTGTCAAAATGCAAATATTTTCTGACAATAAAAAACACCAATTGGTAGTTCATTATTTAGCCAAAATGCCTTTTTTAGGCCCTGATTTTCCGCAGCAGGCCTTGTATTTTTTGCCGCTACCGCAGGGGCAAGGCGCGTTGCGCGGGATCTTAGGTGCTTGTTTTGGCGCGTCAATACTTCGTTGTATCGCTAGATCTTCATTTGCGCGCGCGGTTTTCATTTGTTCTATCTGTTCTTGCTCGTCTTGATAGGCAAATTCTATTGTGTGTAAGGTTTTTATCACGGAGTTTTTCACGCGCTCGACCAAATCGCTAAACATCAAGAAGCTTTCTTTTTTGTATTCAACGAGCGGATCTTTTTGATTGTAGCCCCTAAGCCCAATGCCCGTTTTTAAAATATCCATTTGGTAAAGGTGTTCGCGCCAGATCTCATCTAAGATCTGCAAGAAAATGACCCTTTGGATTTCGTGCGCTTGCTCACGCGGGATCTTGCCAAATTTGGTGTCGTATTGCGCGCTTAGATCTGCATAGAGCTTTGCCAAGAGCTCATCGTATTGAAGCCCCGCAAAATCCTGCACGTTTAGATCTGCCTTTGTGTCTTCTCTGATCTGCGTTATAAGGCGGTTTGTGTCGTAATCTTCTTTGGCTGCAAGCGGGCTAATTCCGCATTCTTTGACCGCAAGGTTTAGGTAATTTTGCCGCATTTCTTTGATTTTTTCATCGATGTTATATTGCGGCTGCAAAAGTTCGCGGCGGAAACTGTAAATGACCTTTCGCTGCGCGTTTGCCACGTCGTCGTATTCTAACAGGTGCTTGCGCGATTCAAAGTGCATACTCTCGACCTTTTTTTGCGCGTTTTCCACCGCCCGCGTAACCCAGCGCGACTCAATATATTCGCCCTCTTCAATGCCGAGTTTTTCCATCATCGTCTTTATTTTATCGCTACCAAAGATCCGTAGCAAATTATCCTCAAGCGAGAGATAAAATTGCGACGCGCCCGGATCTCCTTGCCGCCCAGCGCGCCCGCGCAACTGATTATCTATGCGCCTGCTTTCGTGGCGCTCCGTGCCGATGATGTAAAGCCCGCCTAGCTTTTTGACTTCATCGTTAATTTTTATATCCACGCCGCGCCCAGCCATATTCGTAGCAATGGTAACGCTGCCTTTGTTGCCCGCGTCTTGGATAATTTGCGCTTCTTTTTCGTGCTGTTTAGCATTTAGCACGTTGTGCGGGATTTTGTGCTGCTGCAAGAGTTTGCTTAGGTGCTCGCTTTGCTCGATGGAGATCGTGCCCACTAAAATAGGCTGCCCGCTTTTGTGAAGCTCGACTATCCTTTTTATAACGGCGTCAAACTTTTCCCTTTGGCTTTTGTAGATAAGATCATTCTTGTCTTGGCGCACGACGGGCAAATTCGTTGGAATACTCACCACGTCAAGCCCATAAATTTGAGAAAACTCCGCCGCTTCGGTTTGCGCCGTGCCCGTCATTCCGGAGAGCTTGTCGTAGAGCCTGAAGTAGTTTTGAAAGGTGATGTCGGCTAGGGTTTGGGATTCTTCTTTTATCAGCACGCCTTCTTTGGCTTCTAGCGCTTGGTGCAAGCCTTCTGAAAAGCGCCGCCCTTCGCTAAGCCGCCCCGTAAATTCATCGACGATGACGATTTCATCATCGCGCACGACGTAATCCACGTCCTTTTCAAAAAGATAATGCGCCTTTAGGGCTTGATCTAAGTAGTGCGAAAGCGCGGCGTTTTGCATATCATACATATTTTGCACGCCAAAGAGCTCTTCTGCCTTTTCTATGCCGTCGTCGTTTAGCAAAATAACGCGGTTTTTTTCATCGACGCTAAAGTGCTTATCCTTAACAAGCGCAGCGGCGACGCTATTTGCCCTGCCGTAGCTTTGCATTTTTGCGTTTGTTGGCCCTGAGATGATAAGCGGCGTTCTGGCTTCGTCAATTAAGATGGAATCCACTTCATCGACGATGGCAAAATGATGAAACTTTTGCATAATGTCGTCGCTGTTATATTTCATATTATCGCGCAGGTAGTCAAAGCCAAACTCGTTGTTTGTGCCGTAGGTAATGTCGGCTTCGTATTGCTTTTTGCGGATCTCCTCGCCCACAAGATCTCCCGTGATGATCCCAACGCTTAGCCCCAAAAAATTATATAACCGCCCCATTTCGCTACCGTCGCGCTTGGCTAGGTAATCATTCACGGTTACGACGTGCACGCCCTTTTTCAGCAGCGCGTTAAGGCAAACGGCGAGCGTCGCCACAAGGGTTTTGCCCTCGCCGGTTTTCATCTCGGCAATCATACCGTCGTTTAGCACCATACCGCCGATTAGCTGCACGTCAAAGTGGCGCATTCCAAGCACGCGCGTGCTCGCTTCCCTTGTGATGGCAAAGCTATCCTCTAAGATCTTGTCTAGATCTTGCGGGCTTTGCGCGCGCGCGCCTAGCTCTAAGAAGCTTTGCCTAAGATCTTCATCGCTAAGCGCCTTGTATTTATCCGCAAGCGCGTTTATGCGTTCAACTCGTTTTTTGTATTTCTTTAGCATTCTGTCGTTTTTTGTGCCAACGACGCGGGCGATCATTTTTAACATTTAAGCTCTTATCCGTGAAAAATAAGCTCGCATTCTATCAAAATAATATTTTTAAAAAGGGCTTGAAAACAGATGGTGGCTTCGGGCAGAATCGAACTGCCGACACATAGATTTTCAGTCTACTGCTCTACCGACTGAGCTACAAAGCCACGCAAGAAGGTTGGAATTATACATATCTTTTCTTAAAACAAAACCTTTTTTGCGGATTTTTTGCTAGACCCCGAGCGCAAAAAGGCGCAAAAGTGTAAGATCTGCGCCCAAAGAAAGAGAAATGTTACGCCTAAATAAACTACAAAACTACATCTTAACAAGCATTGGCGGGGTTTTTATCCCGATATTTTTTTCCATATTTTTCATAACAAGCATTTTTATATTTTTGCGGATCTCAGCCAAAACGACCTTTTTACGCATTAATTTTATTGATATGCTTGAGTTTTACATCTACTCTTTGCCGGAAGTTTTGACATACATTTTGCCGATTTCCTTTTTTAGCGCAAGCGTTATCGCGCTTGGAAAACTTTCTTTTGATCTTGAGCTAATCGTCGTTTTTGCGCTTGGGGCAAGCACGCATAAAATAATGAAGCCCGTTGTCTACGGCGGTTTGATTATTGCGCTGACGTCTTTGGTGCTTTCGTTTATCGTCCTTCCGCAAGCGCGCTACAAGATCAAAGAGTTTTTGTATAAAAAAGAATCCACCACGCAACTAAACCTTAAGCCAAGCGAGTTCGGGCAGAAATTTGGCGATTATTTTTTGTTTGTAAAGGAGCGCACGGGCGAGAATTCTTACAAAAACATCGTTGTTTTTAACGAAGCGCAAAAGATGTTTATTAAGGCTGATGGCGCCGACGTGCAAAACCAAAACAATATAATCAGCCTTGTTTTAAAGCGGGGGCAGGCATATATCTTTAGCGGCGCGGATCTAAAGAAGATTTTTTTTGAAAAAATGTCTGTTAATCAGCAGTTTGAAGGCGCTAAGCTCGATTTTTTAGGGACGTTAAATTACTGGGTGGATATGTATCATTCGCGTTTTCAGTGGGAGATTTTTTTACAGATCTTAGTCGCCGTGCTACCGATTATTTCGTATTTTCTAATCGCCGCGCTTGGGATCTACAACCCCCGCTACGACAAAAACTGCGCCGTGGCGCTTATCATCGTTTGCTTTGTGGCGTTTTTTTATCTTGTGGATCTTTTTGGCAAAAGCATTGGCAACCTAACGCTCATCGTATTGCCGCTTATTTGGATTAGCCTTAGCTATGTTTATTATAGAAAGAAACTGAAAGTTTATTAGGGGGCAGATCTAAGCTAGCCGCCCCCTTTTTGTAAGCCGGGTGTTTGTAATTTGTCTTTTCGCAAGAAACAATTGCCGCTAAAAGAACTAAAGCAAACACCGCTAGGAATATCTTCTTCATTTTAGAAAAACAGCTCCGCTAGGATCCTGAAAAAACAAGCAACGCCGCCGCTACTCATTTTTTAAGCCGCTAAAAAAGAGCTGATCTCTTGAGCGTATCCAAAGTCTGGATTGCCCGCTTCGCTTAAGATCACCTGCCCCGCTGTGCCGTTAGATTTGTTAAAAATAATCGGCGCAAGAAAATTAACAACGGATTTTTCATAAGGCTTTGTCATCGCTAGAATGTTATACACAACTAGCTCGGATTTTTCCGTGATGTCTAGCATAATCCTAGCTGATGTTGGAATATCAAAAGAATACTCCCGCAAAGAGTAAGGATTAATCAGCGTAAAGGCTATTGTTGGGTTATCAACGGCTGTTATTTTCGCAACAGCTTCGTCAATTTCTTCTAGCTCATACTCATTGATGTGTTCAAAACCTAAGATCGGTAACTTCATATCAAATTTCATTTTGTGTCCTTTAATTCTATTGCAATAATCTCATAACGTTTTGTTGCACGGCGTTTGCTTGCGCTAGAGCGTAGCTGCCAGACTGCGTTAGGATGTTTTGCTTTGAAAAGTTGCTTGACTCACTACCAAAATCCACGTCGCGGATACCAGACTCAGCCGCT
>CAUTXO010000003.1:0-70834 GCA_963542625.1 uncultured Helicobacteraceae bacterium
GGGCTACTCAAGCTTTGAGATTGGCGCCATTTTTGCCGTTGCACCGGTGATGAAATTTTTGGTGCCGTTTTTGTTTATCCGCCACGTGCGGCTTTCGCGCTCGCTTTTTGCCTTTTCTTTAGTGAGCGCGGCGCTTTTATCCTTTGCGGTTATTCATTTTTTGCGCGATTTTTGGGCGCTTTTTGTTTGCTTTGCCTTTATGGGCGCGTTTTGGAGCGTGCTGCTTCCGTTTGTAGAAGTTATCGCGCTAGAGCACAAGAAAGAGCACTACGGGCGCTTGCGGCTTTTTGGCTCGCTTGGCTTTGTGGCGGCTAGCCTTTTGCTGGCGCGGTTTAATTCGCACTTAGATCTAACCGCTTACATTTATATAGGCTCGATTTTTCTAACGATGCTTTTTGGCTTGTGGCTTGTCCCGCTTTCACGCACGCTAGCCCAGCGCCCAGCGGGCAGGGGCTTTGGCTTTAAAAGGGCGCTTGGCTTTTGGTTTTTTGTGTTTTTCTTGCAGCTTAGCTTTGGTGGGTTTTACAGTTTTTTTACCATTTACGAGACGCAGCGGGGTGTTTCTCTTGTGATGATTAGCTACTTTTGGGCAATTGCTATTGCGGCTGAAGTGGCGATGTTTATTTGGCAGGGCGCGCTTTTGCGCCGCGCGAGTTTGCCCGCCCTTTTGCAGCTAGCGGCTATTTTTACCGCCGTTCGGTGGCTAATGCTTTACCTTTGGGGCGCTAGCTTGTTTGCCGTTGCGCTTTCGTCGGCATTGCACGCCTTTTCTTTCGCGCTTTTGCACACGGCTAGCATTAGCTACCTAAGCCGCGTTTATCCGCGCGCCGTTTCGCTAGCGCAGCAATTCCATTTAGGCATAGGCTATGGGCTTGGCGCCTTTGTTGGCAGCCTTGTTGCCGGCGCCTTTTATGGCGATTACCTGTTCTTAATTATGAGCCTTTTTGCCATTTGCGGCTTGCTTTTCTTTACGCTTAGCGCCAAGCGTAAGATCTAAGCACTAGCACGCCCGTAAGATCTAGTGCACAGCAAAGTTTAAGATCTTAGCTTTTGGATCAAATCTACAGAGAAAGGATCTTGATTTGAAGTAGTAGCGTGGATATTTGAGTTTATTTGCCGCGTTTGGTTTAGCAGGCTTTGTTTTATTTTGCTTTGTTTAGTCGTAAGATCTAGGCTAAGCGCGCCTTAGTTTTTGATGCGCGGCAAGGTAATGCCACGTTGCGCTTGATACTTCCCTGCGCGGTCTTTATACGTAACTTCGCAAGGGTCGTCGCCCTCAAAAAAGAGCACCTGCGCTATGCCCTCATTGGCGTAGATCTTAGCCGGCAGGGGCGTTGTGTTGGAGATCTCAATCGTGATATGCCCCTCAAAACCCGGCTCAAAAGGCGTTACATTCACGATAATTCCGCAACGCGCGTAGGTGCTTTTGCCAAGGCAAATCGCTAGCACGTTCGGCGGGATCTTGAAGTATTCCACCGTGCGCGCAAGGGCAAAGGAGTTTGGCGGCACAATGCATTCAGCACCCCTAAAATCCACAACGCTTTGCTCGCTAAAGTGCTTAGGATCAACAATCGTCGTGCTGATGTTGGTAAAGATCTTAAACTCATCGCTTACGCGAATGTCGTAGCCGTAGCTTGAGAGCCCGTAGCTAACGACGTTTTTGGTTGTCAAATTCTCGCAAAAAGGCTCAATCATCGCCGCTTCAAGCGACATTTTTCTAATCCAGCTGTCGGCTTTTAATCCCATTTTCGTCCTTTTGTGGCGCGAATTTTTAAAAAATAAATGTGCTATTATACAAATTTTAAAACCTTTTCTTGAAGGAAAAAAATGGATTTAGAAGAAGTCAAAAATTTAGTCGCTATCTTAGAAAGTTCATCGATTGATTCTATTATGGTTGAGGAAAAAGACAAAAAAATCAAACTGCAAAAATCCCCAAACGTTGCCGCTATGCCTGCTGCTGCTGCGCCTGTTTCATTCCAAGCGCCCGTTTTGCCATTTGGCGCGGGTGCTGGTGCTAGCGCGCCTGAAGCACCAAAGCAAGGCGCAAAACCAGGAGATTTTATTACATCTCCAATGGTTGGGACGTTTTATGAGTCGCCATCGCCTGACGCTGATGCCTTTGTAAAACCTGGTAAAACGGTTGCCAAAGGCGATAAACTCTGCATTTTAGAAGCGATGAAGATCTTTAACGAAATAGAAGCCGATTTTGACTGTAAGATCTTAGAGATCCTAGTAAAAGACGGTCAAATCGTCGAATACGACACGCCACTTTTTAGAGTTGAAAAATTATGAAAGAAATCAAGCGAATATTAATAGCCAACAGGGGCGAGATCGCGCTGCGGGCCATTAGGACGATTAAAAAACTAGGCAAAGAAGCCGTGGCGATTTACTCCGTTGCCGACAAAGAAGCCGCCTACCTAAAAATGGCAGATCTTGCCGTTTGCGTTGGCGGCGCAAAGTCTGCCGAGAGCTACCTAAACATTCCTGCCATCATCGCCACAGCGGAAAAAACTCAGTGCGACGCCATCTTCCCCGGCTACGGTTTTTTGAGCGAAAATCAGAACTTCGTCGAGATCTGCAAGTATCACAACATCACGTTTATAGGCCCAAGCGTTGAAGTGATGGAGATGATGTCTAACAAAGCCAAGGCAAAGGCGGTGATGATAAAAGCGGGCGTGCCGACCGTGCCTGGCGTGGAGGGCATTTTATCCAGCGCCGCAGACGCAAGAGCCAAAGCCGCGCAAGTGGGCTACCCCGTGATCTTAAAGGCAAGCGCGGGCGGCGGCGGGCGCGGAATGCGCATCGTTGAGAGTGAAACGGCGATAGAAAACGCGTATTTAACGGCGTCAGCAGAGGCCAAAACCGCCTTTGGCGACGGCAGTATGTATATGGAAAAATACATCAAAAAGCCGCGCCACATAGAAGTGCAGGTTTTTGGCGATAAATACGGCAACGTCATTCATCTAGGCGAGCGGGATTGCTCCTTGCAGCGGCGGCATCAAAAGGTCATAGAAGAAGCGCCCGCTGTGATCTTAAAGGACGAAACGCGCCGCCGTTTGCACGAAGCCGCGCTCAAGGCTTGCCGCGCAATTAATTACGAAAACGCGGGGACGCTAGAATTTTTGGTGGATAGCGACCAAAATTTTTACTTTATGGAGATGAATACGCGCTTGCAAGTGGAGCACCCCGTTTCTGAAAATATCAGCGGCGTTGATGCGATTGAGCTTATGATCGGCGTTGCGGAGGGCAAGGAGCTGCCAAAGCAAGATGAGATCAAGCTAAAAGGGCATTCCATCGAGTGCAGAATTACAGCCGAAGATCCTAAGAACTTTTTGCCAAGTGCGGGCAAAATCACGGCGTGGTTTGCACCGGGCGGACGCAATGTGCGCGTGGATTCACATTGTTTTGCGGGCTATACCGTGCCGCCTAATTACGACTCACTCATTGCTAAGCTCATCGTTTATGGCAAAACGCGCGCTGAAGCAATCGCCGTGATGAAAACGGCGCTGGCGGAGTTTGACGTGGCGGGCATTAAAACGACCGTCGATTTTCACAAAAAAATGATGGAAAACGAGGATTTTATCAACAATAACTTCGACACCAAATACCTAGAAGCTCATCTTAAAAATTGACGCGGGCGGCTTATTTAGAGGTTTTGGAGCGTTTGGCGCGCGAGTATCCGAGCTGGAAAGCGCCCGTTGTTACTTTTAGCGCGTCGATGGATAAAGATCCGTTCAAGATCCTTTTTTCTACCATTCTTAGTCTCAGGACGAAAGACGAAGTTACCGAGCAAGCCTGCGCTAGGCTTTTTGCGCGGGCGAAAAACAGCCAAGATCTTGCCGCTATGCGCGCGGCGGATCTGGAGAAAATCATCTACCCCGTTGGCTTTTACAAGGTCAAGGCGGCAAATATCATCGAGATTGCAAAGACGCTAAACGCTAGGCACGGCGGGCAAATTCCGCAAACCCTAGATGAGCTGCTTGCGTTCAAGGGCGTTGGGCGCAAGACGGCAAACCTTGTGCTCTCTCTTGGCTTTGACAAGCCCGCCATTTGCGTTGATATTCACGTGCATAGAATCTCAAACCGCCTTGGTTTTGTACAGACAAAAACGCCCGAGCAAACGGAATTTGCCCTGATGAAAAAGCTGCCAAAGCACGTTTGGAACAAGATCAATGATCTTTTGGTGGCTTTCGGGCAAACCCTTTGCCGCC
This sequence comes from uncultured Helicobacteraceae bacterium, assembly GCA_963542625.1. Taxonomy (GTDB): domain Bacteria; phylum Campylobacterota; class Campylobacteria; order Campylobacterales; family SZUA-545; genus CAUTXO01. Next base: position 4,212 of record CAUTXO010000003.1, read on the forward strand.
CCGTATCGCCAAAATGCTCCGTTTGCCCCGTCGCCACTCTTTGCCAAAGATGCAGCGTGGGTAAATCTAGATAGATCTTAGCGGCTACTCATCAAAAAGTGCTCCATTGCCGTATTTTAATTTGACGTTTTTCTTCATTTTTTCTTGACAATACGGCTGGGGTGGGGGGTTATAATCTACTTCTATTTATTTTTTTGGAGATGACGATGCATAGTTATGCCACACGGGCGACGGTAAATTTTGAGCCAGATCTAAGAGAACCGCTTACTGATTCTATTTTTAATCAATATGAACGCGTGATTGTTGAAAGTATTATTACGTCCTTTGGGCTTGATTTTTTAATAAAAGATAGGCACGGTGGCGATGTTGATACCGTTTATAACGTTAGGCAAATTGGCAAAGACGTTCAAATGACGTATAAAAATCAAGCTAATGCTGCAGCTTATGAAGATCGTGGCGAATACGATTCTCGTGCATACCATTCCGACCCAGCATATATTGCCAAAAACCGTGAGATTTCAATCAAAAGAAAATCAGGAGATTTGACGGATGCCTACACTGGCAAACGTATGTCCGCCAATGACAAAAGCGATTTGGATCACGTTATATCCGCAAAAGAAATACACAACAATCGCGGTAGGGTGCTATCAGGCATTAGCGGGCTAGATCTAGCAAATAGCGACGAAAATTTGCAAGCGACTAATCCGCACACGAACAGAACAAAGAAAGCCGATTCTATGACCGATTTTTTAGAAAAACACGGCGATGAATATTCTAGCGAGCAAAAAGTTTTGATGCTAGAAAAAGACCGAGTGGCAAGAAGGGCTTACAATCAGAAGATTGAACGGGCATATTACACAAGCGCACAGTTTAGGACAGATGTTGCGCTTGCAGCTGGGAGTATTGGTTTGAAAATGGGAGTGCGGCAGGCTGTCGGTTTTGTTTTTACGGAGATTTGGTTTTGCGTTAAGGATGAATTTGACACCTTGAAACAAAGGGCAAATTTTGATCTTGCAGATTTTTTTACGGCAATAGGCAGGGGCATACAAAAGGGTTGGGAATCGGCAAAACAAAAATTTAAAGAGCTTTTTTCGCGATTTTTAAACGGGGCGATTAGTGGCGCCTTAGCAAGCTTTATGACTACCATTGCAAATGTCTTTTTGACCACCGCAAAAAATACGGTAACGATTATACGGCAAATGTGGCCGTCTGTCGTGGAAGCCTTTAAAATTTTATTTATTAATCCAAACGGATATCGCTTGGGAGATAGGATACGAGCTGCGGTAAAGATTCTAGCAACAGGAGTAAGCGTTGTAGCTGGCGTGATTGTGGCGCAATTGGTTAGCTCAAGCGGCATTGGTTTGGTGCCTATTGTGGGAGATATTATTTCAAGTTTTTGCGGTGCTTTTGTGTCTGGAATCTTGAGTTGCACCTTTGTGTATTTTCTTGACCATAGCACGTTTGTAAATAAAATGGTGGATTTTTTAAACGATCCGCTTGCCATAGGTAAGCTCCTTGATTATTACGAGCGTTACGCCGCTTATCTTGATGAATTTGCGGCAAAGTTATTGGATATTGACATAGAGCGTTTTAGAAAAGAAACGGCTATGTATTCAAGCCTTGCGAATCAGTTGGCAAACGTAAGATTTGAAACCGAGCTAAACAAGCTGCTTTACAAGGCGGCAGATACTGCAGGCGTTAAGATCCCCTGGGGCATACACGAAAAATTCGATTCATTTATGCGAGATAAGAATGCGCGTATGGTGTTTGAGTAATGTTTCATTGCGAGACTTGCGGCGCTTGTTGCAAAAATGTGAATAGGTCCGAGTTGTATGCGGATCTAGACAGGGGAGATGGTGTGTGTAAATATTTGAAAGACAATTTGTGCTCTATATATGAAAATAGACCGTTGCAATGCAGGGTGGATGCGTATTTTGAGCGTTTTTTAAAGCAAAAGATGAACAAGGAAGATTATTACCGTTTAAATTATGAAGCGTGTCGCTTTTTGCAAAGCGGCATAAAATAAGGCAAAAGGAGAAAATATGCCAATACCATTTATTGTAGGTGCGGTGGCTGCTTAGCAGGCGCTGCTGGAATAGGCGCAGGTTTTAGCGGCGCAGATAAAATGAAAGATGCCAAAAATATAATTGACAAAGCTAATGCCCGCCAAAAGAAAAATGAGGAGCGCTTTAAGCGTGCAAATGCCGACGCCATAACCGTAATGGATGAGCTAGGCAAGCTTGAATTAAGCATTTTGGATAGTTTTAGAGATTTTCAAGATCTGGTGAAAAAATCCAATGTCGTCCAGAATTTAAAGCTTACAAAAAAGATGATGTTTCTATCCCTAAATATAATGGTGAAAAGATAGAAGAAGTATCCGTAGCGGCGGCAGCTGTTCTTGGCGGACTTGGCGGTGCTGGAGCTGGAGTTGGAGCGGGATTTGCCGCAGCTGGAGCAACAACATTAACCGTTGGAGCACTTGGAACGGCTTCTACTGGAATTGCTATTTCATCTTTAAACGGTGCGGCTGCAACAAATGCTACGCTTGCGGCTTTGGGTGGTGGATCTCTTGCTTCAGGCAGTGGTGGTATGGCGCTTGGATCTGCTATTTTGGGCGGTGCAACTTTAGGGGTGGGCTTGCTTGCTGGTGGTATTATACTTGATAGTGCAGGATCATCTGTCTTGAAAAAAGCAGACAAAGTTTGGGATCAAATGCTAAAAAATGAAGAAAAGATAGATGGTTTGTGCAATTATATGTCGGATCTAAAAGGGCTAGCCGCTCAATACATAAGCACGCTAAACGCGGTTTATGTTCTTTATAAACGCAATATCGCAACGTTTTCAAAAGCGATGTATGAGCATCAAGGTGTCATTGGAAAGCTATTTTATGGAAACAATGTGAAAAAATTTTTACACGTGCGTTGGGATAAATTTTCAAAGAGCGAGCAAATTTTGATTGAAAACACTTCTGTGCTCGTTGGCTTGCTTTACAAGATGTGCAAGGTGAATCTCGTGAATAAATCAAAAGATGAGACAAAGCCTGGCACTATTAATAAAATAGCAATCAGTAACTCTATGGCGGAAGCAAAAAGCGTTTTGCAAGATCTTGCGGCGTAAAAGACCTTGTTTTGGTGGCGTTTTTGTTTAATGTAATGCGTCAATGTTTTTAGAGACAAGATTAACTCCCTGTTGCTACAAAAATGAGTTTAAAATCTTAGTCGTAACGAATATATCTAGGTGCTTTGGTTATAGGCTGATCTAGTAAAGTTTTATGTCTAGTGGCTAGGATCTTGCTGAGCGTGCTCTTTGGCTAAGATCTAAGCGCTATTGCCGCTGGTTTGCGCTAGATCTTTGAGTGGGATCTAAGCCTGCTTAAGATCTCGACATAAAGCTAGCACCGCTAGTGCTAAACAAGGCACGTCAGGGCTAGCTTGGGGGGCAAGCACAAAACTACACGGGGAGTAATGCGTAAAACCTGCGAATACTTGGTAGCAACGTAAGTTTGTGGGTTGTTGGTAACACACGTGCAGGTGGTGCGTTGGCTCGCTAACACAAGCGGGCGCAACATAAGCTAACAGTTCATTGACGGTGCGCGAAGCTAGTGGGTCGTTGGTAACACACCGTGGGGGGCGCATTGAGCCCGCGGGGCGGCTACTCCGCGAGCTATGCAGGTCTTCGTATGTGATTAGTTCAATACACTAGCGCAGGCGCTTCGTGCAATGCAGCTCAAGGCTTAAACGTGCAAGCGCGCGCTCACACAGCTAGCGCAAGCACCCTTGCATTCGCAAGCGCTCACGCTAGCACGCGCGGTGGCGGTTACATCATTCCGCCCATACCTCCCATACCGCCCATATCAGGCATTGCTGGAGCTGCTGGTTTTTCCTCTTTTATCTCGCTAATCGTCGCTTCCGTTGTTAAAAGAAGGCTTGCAACGGAGACGGCGTTTCGCAATGCTATGCGCTCAACCTTCGTCGGATCAACGATCCCCGCGTCAAACATATCCACGTATTCGCCGCTAATGGCGTTAAAGCCAAAGTTTGCGCCGCGCTCCATCACGCCGTGAACGACAACGCCGCCGTCAAAGCCCGCGTTTGTTGCAATCTGCCTTAGCGGTGCGGTTATAGCGCGTTTGATGATGTCCGCGCCTATTTTTTCGTCGCCTTCTAGGTTTAGGCTCACCTTAGACATCGCTTGGATTAAAGCCGCGCCGCCACCAACGACGATACCCTCTTCAACGGCTGCTTTTGTGGCGCTAAGCGCGTCATCAACGCGGTCTTTTTTCTCTTTCATTTCCGTTTCCGTCGCCGCGCCAACCTTGATAACCGCCACGCCGCCGCTTAGTTTTGCCAAGCGCTCTTGCAATTTTTCGCGGTCATAGTCGGACGTGGTTTCCGCAATTTGCGCCTTAATTTGCGCTACCCTGTTTTCCACCATAGATTTATCGCCCATTCCGCTGACGATGGTTGTGTTTTCTTTATCTATCACTACCTTGCCCGCTTGGCCTAGATCTTCTAGTGTGGCGTTTTCAAGCGTCATACCGACTTCCTCGCTAATCACCGTGCCGCCTGTTAAAATCGCGATGTCCTCTAGCATTGCCTTGCGTCTGTCGCCAAAGCCCGGAGCCTTTACAGCGGCAATGTTTAGCCCGCCGCGCAATTTATTCACCACAAGCGTTGCCAGCGCCTCGCCATCGACGTCCTCGGCAATGATAATAAGCGCGCGCCCTGTTTGCATAACCGCTTCTAGGATCTTAAGCATTTCTTTTAGGTTGGAGATCTTTTTGTCGTAAAGCAAAATGTAGGGTCTATCAAATTCCGCCGTCATTTTTTCCGTGTTTGTTACAAAATAAGGCGAAAGATAGCCGCGGTCAAACTGCATACCTTCCACGACGGCAAGCTCGTCTTTTATCCCCTTGGCTTCCTCAACAGTGATGACGCCGTCTTTGCCGACCTTATCCATCGCGTCGGCAATCATATCGCCTATGCTCGCGTCATTATTGGCGGAGATAGTCGCCACTTGCGCGATGCCCTTTTTGTCCGTAACGGTTTTTGAGATGCTCTTTAGCTCGGCGATAATCGCGTCGTAGGCCTTATCCATACCGCGCTTTACAGACACAGGATTTGCGCCAGCTGTGATATTGCGCAAGCCTTCTTTAAAGATCGCGTTGGCTAAAACGGTGGCGGTTGTTGTGCCGTCGCCTGCTTCATCGGCAGTTTTAGACGCCACTTCTTTCACAAGCGCCGCGCCCATATTTTCTATCTCGTTTTTAAGCTCCACTTCCTTTGCCACGCTCACACCGTCTTTGGTGATGGTTGGGCTGCCGTAGCTTTTTTGGATAAGCACGTTGCGCCCGCGCGGCCCCATTGTAACTTTTACCGCGTCGGTTAGTTTTTTCACGCCTTCGTAAAGTTCGTTTCTTGCGTCGTCTGAAAATTTGATTTCTTTTGCCATAGTTTTTCCTTTAGTTTAAAATTCCGATAACTTCGCTGTTTTTTTCGCTTGTTTGTAGCACGATGTAGTCCTTGCCATCAAGCGTGATTTCCGTCCCTGCGTATTTGCCAAAGCAAACTCTATCGCCAACCTTAATTTCGCCGAGTTTTTCCACTTGCGCGCTCACAGCTACGACCTTTCCTTCTGCTGGTTTTTCCTTTGCGCTATCTGGGATAATCAAACCTGAAGCGGTTTTTTTCTCCTCTTCCTTGCGCTCAACGAGCACTCTTTCACCTAGGGGTTTAAAGTTCATTGTATCTCCTTGGAATAAATTTCGGCGTATTTTAGCACTCAAATCTTAAGAATGCTAAGTGAGATTTAAATGCTTTAGTCTAGTATTGTAAAGGTTTGGATCCGTAGCTGTAAGATCCTTGCCAAGATCCGCGTAAGATCCTTGCATTATAGATCCAACGTGGCAACATAATAAAATAATCCTTTTTTGGATATTATCACTCCTAATTTTTGCAAAGCGGAGAGAAACTTGAGAGCAGAATGGATTAAAGCGCGGGCAGGTGATCCGTGCAAAACGCAGATGTTTTACGCAAAAAAGGGCATTATCACTGAAGAAATGCGCTTTGTGGCAAACGCGGAGGAGCTAGATCCAAAACTCATCTTAAGCGAGGTGGCGCGCGGGCGAATGATTATTCCCGCTAACGTTAATCATTTGTCGCTAGAGCCAATGGCAATCGGCATAGCCGCGCGGTGCAAAATCAACTCAAACATCGGCGCTAGCAGCCTTGCTAGCAACCCAGACGAGGAGGTTAAAAAGGTCAAGATCTCCATCAAATACGGCGCGGATACGATTATGGATCTCTCCACTTGCAACAACGTTTATGAGGTGCGCCAAGCCGTGATTGAACACTCAACCGTTCCAATCGGGACGGTGCCTATGTATCAAATCGTGCAGCAGGCAAAGGAGCAAGATCCAAAGAACATCACAAAAGACGACATCTTGCGCGTTTTAGAAGAGCAAGCCGCTCAAGGAGTGAGCTACTTCACCATTCACGCGGGCTTTTTGCTGCGTTTTATGCCAGAAATTGCCAAGCGCAAAATGGGGATTGTTAGCCGCGGGGGCTCGCTTGTGGCGGCGTGGATGCTGCACCATCACAAGGAAAATCCGTTTTATGAAGCCTTTGATGAGATCTTAGAGATCTGCCGCAAGCACGATGTTTCACTCTCTCTTGGCGATAGTCTGCGCCCTGGCTGCCTAGCCGATGCTAGCGACGCGGCGCAACTTGGAGAGCTTGGCGTTCTAGGCGAGCTAACCCTGCGCGCGTGGGAAAAGGACGTGCAAGTGATGATAGAAGGCCCCGGCCACGTGCCGCTTAATCAGGTGGAATATAATATGAAAATCGAGCGCCACCTTTGCCACGACGCGCCGTTTTATATTTTGGGGCCTCTTGTAACGGATATTAGCCCAGGCTACGACCACATCTCATCGGCCATTGGTGCTTGCGTTGGTGGCTGGCACGGGGCTAGTATGCTTTGCTACGTTACGCCAAAGGAGCACCTTGGCTTGCCAAACGCCGAGGACGTGCGAAACGGTATCATCGCCTATAAAATCGCCGCGCACGCTGCTGACATTGCGCGCGGGCGCAAAAACGCTAGAAATATAGACGATAAAATGAGCGACGCGCGGTATAACTTTGACTGGAACACGCAATTTAGCCTTGCCCTAGATCCCGATAGAGCCAAAGAATTCCACGACGAAACCCTGCCGCAAGACGTTTTTAAAGAAGCGGAGTTTTGCTCGATGTGCGGGCCGAAGTTTTGCTCGTATAAGATCACAAGAAACATAGAAGAGCACCTAAAGGAGAACGTATGACGGATAAAATAAAAGAAATTTTGCAAGGCGTTAAATACCCAGGGTTTTCAAAGGACATCGTGGCGTTTGGCTTTGTGAAAAACATCGAGGCAAGCAGCGCGGGCGCGGCTAGGATAGATCTTGAGATAACCTCAAGCGCCAAAGAAGTTAGCGACGCGCTTCGCCAAGAAATCACGCAAAAGCTAGCGCAAATTGGCGTAACAGATCTAGCGCTTAACATCAAAGCCCCGCAAGACCAAAACGCCCCGCAGGCAAAAAACATCGCGCCGTCTATCAAGAACTTTGTGATGGTGAGCTCGGGCAAAGGCGGCGTGGGCAAATCCACCACGACGGTCAATCTAGCCATTGCTTGCGCGGCGGCGGGCAAGAAGGTCGGGATCTTAGACGCCGACATTTACGGGCCGAACATTCCGCGTATGATGGGGCAAGAAGGCGCGCGGCCTGAAATTGTGGACAACAAAATTAAGCCGCTTTTTGCGCACGGCGTGGAGTTTATCAGTATGGGGAATTTGATAGACGAAGGGCAGGCGCTCATTTGGCGCGGGGCGATGATTATCAAGACGGTAACGCAGCTTTTAACAGACGTACTTTGGGGGGATCTTGACATTTTGTTTATCGATATGCCCCCTGGCACGGGAGACGCGCAACTAACCCTAGCGCAGAGCGTGCCCGTTACCGCGGGCGTTGTCGTTACCACCCCGCAAGTTGTGGCGCTAGATGACGCCAAACGCAGCCTGAATATGTTTGAAAAGCTAAACATTCCAATCGGCGGCGTGATTGAGAATATGAGCGGTTTTGTTTGCCCTGAGAGCGGGAAGGAATACGAGATCTTTGGGCGCGGGACGGCTAAGGATCTTGCCGCTGAGTATTCGTGCGATTGCTTAGGCGAAATTCCTATCGAGCTTGCCATACGCCAAGGCGGGGACGCGGGCAAGCCAATTACCATCGCAGACCCAAGCGGGGTGAGCGCCAACCGCTATATGATGGCGGCGGACATTTTGATAATGTATCTAGCCGAAGTGCAACGCTTTGGCCGCGCGGATAACTCCGCCATTCAGCCAACCGTCGGCGGCTCTTGCCATACGCATTAAGGCTTTGCGCTTTAGGAGTTTGTTTTTTTGCTAGGCGCTTGTCTAGCTAGCTTGCGCTAGATCTTCACGCCGTTTGCTAGCTGGACTTAGTGTGTTGCCAGCTGGACTTCCGCCTTGCCCTGTGCTTGCAAGTTCTAAAGGTGTTTAAGGGTTTGGCACCAAGATCCGCGCTAGCGCTTAGATCCCAGCACCGCGTTTGGATCTGAGATCTTATATTCTTAGATCCGCTAGATCTGTGCGGGGCTTGGCGCTAGGCTTAGATCTAAACCACTCCAAGATCCGTGTGTATCCGCGCCAAGATCCAAACAAACGCTAGACCGCCCAGCACAGATCTAGTTGCAAACCAAAATCTAGCCCGTAGCTTAGATCTAAGCGCAATTATCAGCCGGCAATTTGCTTTTTGCTTGCTAAGATCTGAGTGTGTTTTGGCACCAAGATCTGTGCGAGGCTTGGCGCCAAGCACGCGCTCTAGGTTTGGATCCAGTGCGTAACGAAGATCTAATTACCAACTCAAAAACCCCAAACAGCGGCTTAGATCTAAACGCAGCTTGGCGCACGGCGTGTTAGCTAGCGTTGTAGATCTTAAAGTGTAGCTAGCAAATGGAGCTCGTCTGGCAGATCTTTGTGCTGCTTGACGTGCTGATGATCTTGATCTAAGCGTGCAAGCGCTCCAACCCACACCCGCACTCTTGAGCCACTGCTAGGTTTGTTTGCCTCCTACTAACTATGGCTGGCTAGGATCTAGCGTAGATCCTACACAAGATCTTAAGCCCGTTTTTTGCTTGCTTTTGGTTTGAAGCACGCAAGATCCAAAAAGCCCGCCGCTTGGGATCTAATTGCCGCAAGCGCTTAGCTAGACGCCACTTGTGAGTTTTGCTTGTCGTTTCTAGCTAGGATCTAGTGCACTTTTTGACCAGATCTAGCGCTAGATCTTGCGGTGGCACGGGTTGCAAAGCTACCGCGGCCCCTAGATCCTAGCCGTTTTTGCGCTGCCAGGAAAACCACCGCGCAAAACCACCGCGCAAAACCACGCGCGCGTATAAAAGGCTTTATGCTATATTGCGCTTTTTCTTTGAGATTTCAGACAAGGTTTGCTATGCACGGCTTGGAAGCGTATTTGTTTTTGACCGCCTTTCTTATGATTTTGAGCGTGTTTTCAAGCAGGATTTCAGACAAATTCCAAATCCCCGTTCTCATCATTTTCTTAGGGCTTGGAATGCTAGCGGGCTCAGACGGGATCTTAGGCATTCACTTTGACGACACCACCGCCGCGCAAAACGTCGGCACGCTAGCGCTTATTTTCATACTCTTTGGCGGCGGGCTAGACACGCAGTGGCAAGTCATCAAGCCGGTTTTAAAAAGCGGGCTCATTTTGGCAACTTTGGGCGTGTTTTTAACCGCCGTTTTCCTAGCCGTGTGCGTTTATTTTGTCTTGGATCTATCGGTTTTAGAAGCCCTGCTCCTTGGCGCAATCATCTCATCAACAGACGCCGCGGCAGTTTTTGCCATCTTGCGCGCAAAGGGCATCGCGCTAAAAAAGGGGCTCTCGCCTATTTTGGAGCTTGAATCCGGCAGCAATGACCCAATGGCAATCTTTCTAACAGTCGCAATCTTACAGCTCATCACGCTTGGCGGCGCCGTTTCTTTGTCCGCTTGGGCTTGGGGCTTTTTCTTGCAATTTTTTCTAGGCATTACGCTGGGGCTTTTCTTTGGCATTAGCCTGCCAAAAATTCTAAACAAGATCCACCTTAGCTTTTACGGGCTCTACCCCGTTTTGACGATTGCTTGGGCGCTGCTTACGTATAGCTTCACAAGCCTTGTTGGCGGCAACGGCTTTTTGGCAATTTACATCGCCGCGGTGCTGATTAACACAAAGGATTTCGTGCATAAGAAAAAGCTCATCGGCTTTCACGACGGGCTTTCTTGGATTATGCAAGTGGCGGTTTTTCTAACGCTTGGGCTCCTTGTTTTCCCATCGCAATTGCCAGACGTTGCCCTAAACGCGTTTTTCATCGCCGTTTGGCTGATGTTTATCGCAAGGCCGGCGGGGATCTTTTTAAGTATGATTGCCAGCAAATTTTCCATCCGTGAAAAGGCGTTTATTTCTTGGGTTGGGCTAAGGGGCGCGGTGCCGATAATTTTGGCGATTTACCCTTACAACGAAGGGCTTGCAAACGCGCCGCTTATTTTCAATACCGTGTTTTTTATGGTGCTACTTTCTATCTTAATTCAAGGCAGCACGCTACCCTTTGCGGCTAGGTTTTTAGGCGTGGAAGAGCAAAGCGCAGCAGGCGGCGCGGATCCTAGCTCGCCGCTTTTTTACACGACGCTAAAGCAGTTTTTCATCGATGAAGGCGCGCGTGTAATTGGCAAAAGCATTGCCGAGCTTGAGTTGCCAAACGACTTTCTAGTCTTGCTCGTTAAACGCGATGGCGACTACATTCGCCCCGGTGGCTCGACGATTTTTCAAGCCCTTGACACCTTGCTTATCCAGTGCGACGACCCAGCCAGCTACGACGAAACCTTGCGCCGCGTTTTTAACTAGCAGCTAGATCTTGTATAAGATCACGTCCTTTGGCGAGGCTTCTAGCAAATTAAATGAAAAAACGCTAACGTAGCCGCTTGTAGAAAGGCTTATTAGATCTATGCCGTCATCTTGAATGGAGCTCATAACCATCTCATTCATCTCTGTGTATTTTTTAATTCTTGCGTGGATCTTGACGGTTCTAGGCAAGGAAAGCCCTTTTATAAAGGCGTCTAAATTCGCCTTTGCTTCTTGCTTATAGTGGTCGGCAAACACCTGCATTTGGTGCGCGTCAAAGCCGTAAGTTTTCATTCTGTATTCAAAAAACACGCTGTAATAATGCTCTATGAAAAAATTGCTGTGCGTAAAGATCTTGGCAAGATACGAAATATTTTGCGCCGATTGGCTGGATAGATCCGACGGAATTAGTATGTTTTCATAATGCCCGAGCTCTTCTGTTTTAATCACGATGACGGGCACATTCGTTTTGCGAACGATTGAATTTAAATACGAGCCGTCTGTGATATCTTCTAACAAGGTGCGTTTGTGCTTAAAGCCCACGATGATTGCTGAAATGTTGTTTTGCCTAATGTGCTCTTGCACGATCTGGATTAAGTTTCCGCACTTGCAAAAGATCCGCACGCTAGCCGCCCCTTGCGCGCTAAGATCTTTGGCGCCGGTGCTGGCGGGGCTAGCGTTTGCGTCATTTGTGCCGTCATTCGCTTTGCTAGCTCCGCTTGCCGCGTCAATGCTGTAGGTTTGGCGCAGATCTTCTTCGCATTTTTTGACGTATTCGCCCGACTTTTCTTTGAAAAAATCAAAAAACGGCTGCTCCTCAACGTGCAAAACGTCTAGATCTTTACCGCGCACCGCCGCAAGATTTAGAGCCTTTTTTGCCACAACCTTACTAAACGGGCTCAAGTCGCTTAGCACTAAAAGTCGATTTTCATTCAATGCCTATCCTTTGAGCGGCGAGTTTATCCAAAACAAGTTAAAACTTTAGATCTTAGCGCGGCGCGCAGATCTTGCAGATCTTGTCAGATCTTAAGCACGGCAAGGAAGGCTTCTTGGGAAATATGCACCTTGCCGATGGCTTTCATACGTTTTTTGCCTTCTTTTTGCTTTTCTAGGAGCTTGCGTTTGCGCGTGATGTCGCCGCCGTAGCACTTTGCCGTTACGTTTTTGCCAACGGATTTGACCGTCTCGCGCGCGATGACCTTGCCGCCAATGCTTGCTTGAATGGCGACTTCAAACAGCTGGCGCGGGATTAGCTCCTTTAGCGCGCTAGCTAGCTCTCTGCCGCGCTGCTCTGCTTTGGTGCGATGCACGATGAGTGAAAGCGCATCGACGGCTTCGCCCGCCACCTTAAGATCTAAGCGCACAAGATCTGAAGCGCGGAAGCCCGTTTGCTCGTAATCAAACGACGCATAACCGTGCGTGAGCGATTTTAGTTTGTCGTAAAAATCGATGATAATTTCATTCATCGGCACGCTAAAGCTTAGCATTGCGCGCCCTTCGCCGATGTAATCAAGCCGCTCCTGCTGCGCCCTGCGCGTATTCATTAGCGTAATCACGCTGCCGACGTAATCCTTTGGCACAATGACCGTCGCCTTTGCGTAGGGCTCAAAAATTACGGCAATTGTTTGCACGGGTGGCATTTGTGAGGGGTTTTCTATTGATTGTGTCTCGCCATTTGTTAGCTCAACGCGATACGTAACCGTCGGCGCGGTGGCAATGAGCGAGAGCCCAAATTCACGCTCTAGCCGCTCCTTGACTACCTCCATATGCAGCATTCCCAAAAACCCCGCGCGGAAGCCGTATCCAAGCGCAACCGAAGTTTCAGGCTCATAAGATATGCTTGAGTCGTTTAGCTGTAGCTTCTCAAGGGAGTCGCGCAGGAGCTCGAAATCTTGCGTGTCGATTGGATAAAGCCCCGCAAAAACAAAGGGCTTAGCAGGCTCATACCTTGCCACAGGATCTAGCGCGGGCGCTTTGGCGTCGGTGATTGTATCGCCAACGCTTACGTCGCTTACGTTTTTTAGCCCCATAACGATTATGGCAATCTCGCCGCTATTTACAGCGGGCGTTTCTGTGTTTTTGATTGGGTGCGGGTATAGGATCTGTAAGATCTCGTGCGTTTTTTGCGTCCCCATCACAAGCACTTTTTGCCCCTTTTCAAACTTGCCGTCAAACACGCGCACAAGGGCTAGCGCGCCTAGGTAGTTATCAAACCAGCTGTCGTAAATAAGCGCTTTTGGCGCGGCGCTTTGATCGCCCTTTGGCGGGGGGATAAGATCTACGATTTTATCCAGCAGATCCCTTACGCCTTGCCCCGTTTTGGCAGAAACAAGTGCAGCACCGCTACAATCTATGCCGATAATCTGCTCCACTTCGGCACGAACCCGCTCCACATCAGCCGCGGGTAGGTCAATTTTATTTATCACGGGGATAATTTCTAGGTTGTTTTCTAGCGCCATATAAACGTTGGCGATTGTTTGCGCTTGCACGCCTTGCGCCGCATCAACAACAAGCAGCGCGCCTTCGCTTGAGAGCAGGGATTTACTCACTTCGTGCGAAAAATCCACGTGCCCGGGCGTGTCTATTAGGTTTAGCACGTATTCGCGCCCGCCTTTGGTGTATTTAAGCCGCACGCTTTGTGCTTTTATCGTAATGCCGCGCTCTTTTTCTATATCCATTCCGTCTAAAAGTTGCGCGCGCATTAGGCGGTTTTCCACCGCGTTTGTCTCTTGAATGATGCGGTCAGCTAGCGTGCTTTTGCCGTGATCGATGTGCGCGATGATAGAAAAATTTCTAATTTGCGTCATAGATTTTCAAAAAGTCCATTGACGGATTCATTATTGATGATCCGCTTGATAACTTCAGCAAAAAGTCCTGCCGAAGAGATCACGTGGATCTTGGAGGATTGCTGTTTGAGCGGGATTGTGTCTGTTACGATGAGCTCGTCTATGGCGCTTTGTTCTAGTCTTTCGTAAGCGTTGCCGCTTAAAACGGGGTGCGTCGCGCAAGCAATGACGCTATTTGCGCCGCGTTCTTTGAGCGTGTTTGCGGCGTTTGTGATTGTGCCCGCTGTGTCTATAATGTCGTCAATAAAAATAACGTCCTTGCCTTCGACGTTGCCGATGACGTTCATTACTTCGCTCACGTTTGCTCTCTCGCGCCGTTTGTCGATGATGACAAGGTCGCAGTTTAAGAGCTTTGCAAAGGCGCGCGCCCTAGCCACGCCGCCGATGTCTGGAGACGCGACGATTGGGTTTGCTAGCGTTTTGCCCTTTATATGGTTGTAAAAGATCATAGATCCAAAGAGATTATCCACTGGAATATCGAAAAACCCTTGAATTTGCCCCGCGTGCAAGTCCATCGTTACCACCCTATCCACGCCCGCTTTTTCTATTAGGTTTGAGACCATCTTAGCGCTAATTGGCACGCGTGGGGCGACCTTTCTATCTTGGCGCGCGTAGCCAAAGTATGGAATAACGGCGATGATACTTCTAACGCTTGAGCGCTTGAGCGCATCGACGATTAAAAGCAGCTCCATAATTGTTTCATTCGCGGGGGCGCAGGTGGGCTGAATGATGAAAATATCCTTGCCGCGCACGCTCTCGGCAATTTGCACGCCGATTTCGCCGTCGCTGAATTTGTTGATGTTTATTTTGCCGATTGGGTGGTTTAAAACCTTGCAAATATCCGCCGCGAGCTTGGGGTGTGAAGATCCAGAGAAAATATCAAAAGACATTAGAAAGACCTTTGGGGTTGTTTTGTGCGGGAATTTTACAAAAAAATACTTTTAAGCCCGCGTGGGGGGTTATGGCAATTTTGTTATGATTTCGCTTCATTTTAGGAAGGTTGAAATGCGAGCCGTTTTTTTGTTTTTGCTGGTGTTTTTGCACGTTTTTGGCGACGACAGAGCCATTGCCAAGGGCGATTTTAAGGATTTTACAAGTAGTGAAGATCTAAAGGCTGAGATTAAAGCCGAAGTGGTGCGGGATCTTAACCTAACGGTGGGCGAGGTTAAAAAAGAGCTTGACGAGATTATTCAAAAGTCCTTTTTGCGGAACAAAAACCTTTATGAAAAGGATATGAACCTGCTAAAACAAGAGCTCTCAAACGTAAAACAAGAGCTTGAGCTCATAAAAAACACGCTCATAGATCTAAACTACCAGCGCAACTTGCGCGACGATAGGATACGGATCTTAGAGCAAAAAGTTAAAGATCTAGAAGCAAAGCAAGAGCCTGAAAAACCAAAAGAGCCTAACCTAGAAAACCGAATGGGAGAAAAGATTTGACGAACTTTTTACTAGAGATTGGCACGGAGGAGTTGCCCGCCGCGCCGCTTTTGAAAGAATTGCCGCGCATTAAGGACAAATGGCTTGCCGTGCTAGGGGCTTACGGCGCGCAGTATAAGGCGTGCGAGTTTTACTACACCCCGCGCCGCTTGGTGTTTTTGCATAGCGGTTTTGCGGAATTTACGCAAGATGAAGAGCTAGAGCTCATAGGGCCATCGGTGCAGGCGGCGTTTGCAAATGGAAAGCCAACGCAAGCGGCGCTTGGCTTTGCGAAAAAATGCGGCGCGAGCGTGCAAGATCTTGGCACAAAGACGCTCAAAGATAAGGAAGTTTTGTATTTTATTAAGCGCCAAGAGGGCAAGAAAATAGAAGATTGCCTAGCGGATATGATTAGGGATTTTCTAAAGAGCCTAAACTTTGGCAAGCAAATGCGCTGGGGGACGCTAAAAGACGAATTCATCAGGCCCGTTAAATGGTTTTTGGCGCTGCTTGATGGCAGGGTGCTAAATTTTTCTCTCTTTGGGCTAAGATCTGGCGGCTTTACATACGGGCATAGGAATTACTCCTTTGACGCGCTTGAAGTGCAAGATCTTGACGGCTACGAAGCCTTTTTGGGTAACGTTGGCGTGATCTTAGACGCCGCCAAGCGCCGCGAGATGATCTTAGCCGAGATTGCGCGCATTGAAGCCGCGCACGGCGTGCAGGTTGAGCTTGATAAGGATCTGCTCGATGAGCTAACGGCTATTACGGAATACCCGCGCGCGATTTTAGGCGAGTTTGACGCGGGCTTTTTGCGCCTGCCAAAGGAAGTGATTATTACGTCGATGAAAGACAATCAGCGCTACTTCGCGGTTTTTGAAAATGGCAAGCTGGCGAATAAATTCGTTTGCATTGCCAATAGCCTTAGCCAAGATCTTAGCCTGATTAAAAGCGGCAACGAGCGCGTGCTAAAGCCCCGCTTAAAAGACGCCGAGTTTTTTTGGGATAATGACTTGCGGCGCGGGCTTAGTAATGACGGGCTAGAGAGCGTTACCTACGCCAAAGATCTTGGTAGCATAAAGGACAAGGTTGAGCGCGAAAAACGCATTGCCAAAGAGCTTTGCGCCGTGCTTGGCGAACCTGATGGCGATCTGCAAACTTGCATAGATCTAAGCAAGGCGGATCTAATCAGCGATATGGTCTATGAATTTACGTCCTTGCAAGGCGTGATGGGGCATTATTATGCGCGCCGCGCCGGCTACGATGAAAAAATCGCGCTAGCAATTCGCGAGCAATATATGCCGCTAAACGAGGACGCCCCGCTGCCATCTAGCCGCCTTGGCGCTTTGGCTAGCATCGTTACCAAGCTAGATTCCCTAATGGCGCTGTTTTCTGTTGGCAAGATCCCAAGCGGCTCTAAAGATCCGCTGTCTTTACGGCGAATGGCGATTGGGCTTATTAAGGTAATTATAAATGAGCGTCTTGCGTTTGATTTGGCGGAGTTTTTAAAACGCATCGCGGGGCTTTACAAACCCTTTGATACCGCGCTTTTATCGGGGTTTATTAATGAGCGGCTTTACAATATTTTTGGCACAAATCCGTCGCTAGTTAAGGCGGTTTTGGGCTCAAACGCCGCGTATCTTTGGCGCGTGGCAAATAACATAGAGATCCTGTCAAAGCTTACGCTAGAGCCTGATTTTAAAGAAAAATTTTCTACTTTCAAGCGCGTGGCAAATATTATTAAAGACGCCGATTTAGCGGGCGTTTCTTTTGATGAGAGCTTGCTAAAAGATGAAGCCGAGATTGCGCTTTTTAGAGCCTTTAGCGCCATTCCTAGCGCGTATGATGAGAGCAAACTTGCGGCGCTTTTTGCGCTAAAAGAGGATCTTGAGCGCTTTTTTGCCAGCGTGATGGTGAATGACAAGGACGAAAAAATAAAGAAAAACAGGCAGGTGCTTTTGTTTTTGATTTACGCGGGCTTTTTGGATTTTGCGGATCTAAAAGAGCTAAGTATTTAATTAAACGGGTGCTATACTTCGCCAAGTTTTAAAAAGAGTAGATAAATGGAAGAAAGAGTTTTTACATTTTTGGGTTTGTTAGGCTCGCACGAGCAATTTTTTATGGTTGCGTCGCATATGCTCTTAAGCGCACTTATTGTGCTTGTGCTAGTTAGGCTTGGGACGCGTTCAATGGCGCTCATTCCAAGCGGCGTGCAAAATATTTTGGAGTGGTATTTAGAAGCAACGATTAATATGGGCGCGGACGTTATGGGCGAAGAAAAGGCAAAAAAATACCTTCCGCTTGTCGGCACGCTTGGGCTTTGGATCTTTGTTTCTAATATGCTAGGCATAATTCCTGGCTTTGAATCCCCAACGGCAAACATCAACTTCACGCTAACGCTTGCGCTTTTTGTGTTTTTTTACTACAACTTTGAAGGCATAAAAGAAAAGGGCTTTTTCACATACTTCGGGCATTTTATGGGCCCTATTAAGATCCTAGCGCCGTTAATGTTTCCAGTGGAGATCATTTCTCATTTATCGCGCGTGATTTCGCTATCGTTTCGGCTCTTTGGTAACATCAAGGGTGACGATTTGTTTTTAATAGTGCTTCTACTTTTAGTTCCTTGGTATGTTGCGCCTATTTTGCCGTTTATCCTTTTGTTTTTCTTTGGGATCTTGCAGACTTTTATTTTTATGATACTGACCTACGTTTATTTAGGTGGTGCGGTATCGGCAGATGAACACTAAGCTATACGGATTTTTAGTCAATATCTCGCTTGGGATCTCTTGGGCTTTGCTTGTCATCGGCGCGGGACTTGCGTTTTTGTATTACCATCAATACGGGTTTTTCGTGGGGGTTTTAGCCGCCATCGTTGGCATAATCCCTGGGCTATTGCTAATTACTATTTTTGAATTTTTCATCAGCCACAACAAGCAAAGCCTAGAGCTCAAAAAACAAACCGAGCTGCTAGGTGCAATTTTATCCGAGCTTAGAAGCGGCTCAAGCTAGGCTTTTGTCTTGGATCTTGTATGGATTTTAAAAAGCTAACTCCCGAAGAAGAATACGTCATCGTGCATAAGGGCACGGAAAAGCCCTTTAGCGGCAAGTATCACGACGCCAAAAATGACGGCATTTACACCTGCAAGCGTTGCGGGACGTCCTTGTTTAGATCTAAGGATAAATTTGACAGCAAAACAGGCTACCCATCTTTTGACGCCGCGATTGAAGAAAACGTGGCGCTAGAGGCAGACGAAGCCAGCCGCCAGACGGAAATCATTTGTGACAAATGCCGCGCTCATCTTGGTTTTTTGTATAAAAATGAAGGCTTTACTCCGCGCGATCTTAGATTTAGTGTCAATTCCATCGCGTTAGATTTTGTGATGGAAAAGGGCAAGCTCGCCTACTTTGCGGGCGGATCTTTTTGGGATCTAGAATATTACTTTAGGAAGCGCTACGGCGTTTTAGGCGTAACGAGCGGCTACAGCGGCGGGCACACAAAAAACCCAAGCTACGACGAGATCTGTTACGATGACACGGGCTATCTTGAAACGGTGAGAGTGGAGTATAACCCAAAGCAAACGGATTTTGAAAAGCTCGCGCGATATTTTTTTGAGATACACGACCCAAGCGCGGCGCCAAGCGGCACCATAAACGCCAGCGCGCAGTATGCAAGCGCGGTTTTTTACACGGACGACGAGCAGAAAAAAACCATAGAAACGCTCTTTGAGATCTTGCGCAAAAACGGCATAAAGCCCGTTACGCAGCTACTTGCGCTAACGAATTTTTACGAGGCGGAGAGCTACCACCAAAACTACTACCTAAAAAACAAAAAGCAGCCGCACGCAAATCCATACAAAGTAAGGTTTTTAGATGTTTAGCGCTTTTTGTGAGATCCTTTGCGCGCGCACGCGGCGAGCTAGATCTTATGCGCTTAAACCCTTAGCGGATCTTAGACGCGGCTTAGATCTTGCGCGTGTTTTAGCTTTGAATCTGGCGCGGATCTTGCGCGTAGATCTTAGGCGTGGATTAGATCTCGTGCATATTATCACCAAAGATCTAGCGCGTATCTTGCTCGCGGATCTTATGCGCGGCTTGGGTGCTGGCGCCACCGTCACTGCCAGCGCCACTGTTACCACTCCCGCTACCACAACCGCGTTTGCTAGGCGCGCGGGGCCTATAAATCCAGCGCTAAGCATTGCCGGATATAATTTTCAAGGCGATTTAGCCCGGCTTAAATTAAGGTTTAAAAATGCTTAAAAAACTAGAAAAAATCGGTTTTTTCCTGCGCCCGAACACGCCTGATCTCAAAAGCTACTTTCTCCAAACGTCTAGGGATCTAGAGCGCATCGGCATTAGTGCTATGATTCACCGCACAAGCGCCACGATGATAGGGCTTAGCGGCTACAACTCAAAAACGATTTTTAAAGAAGCTGACCTTTTAGTTTCCATCGGTGGCGACGGCACGCTTATCTCGCTCGCGCGCAAAAGTCTGCCTTGCCAAAAGCCAATTTTGGGCGTCAATCTTGGGCACTTGGGCTTTTTAACAGACGCCCTAGCGCAAGACTTCATCGCTCGCGTGCAAGAAATCAAGCAGGGCAATTACCGCGTGGATAAACGTATGGTGCTAGACGTGGCGCTAAAAAACGGCAAAAACGTCAAGCGCGGCTTTGCGATAAACGACGTTGTCATCAAAGACAAATACAATAAGATCGTCACGATAAAACTCTACATAAACGATAAGCTCGTCAATAGTTATAGCGGCGACGCGCTCATCATCTCCACGCCCACAGGTAGCACGGGCTACAACCTTTCAGCCGGCGGGCCGATTGTGTATCCATACGGCAAAAATTTTATCATCACGCCTATTTGCCCGCACTCGCTCACGCAAAGAAGCCTTGTGCTTCCGGCTGAATTTAGCCTGAAACTACGCGTGCAATCAAACAACGCGCTAATGATAATTGACGGTCAAGATGTTGATGAATTTTCTAGCTTAGATCTTGTAGAAATTAAAAAATCGCGCAAGTTCGCGCATATGATCCACTCAAAAAACAGGAATTTTTTCATCATCGTAAAAGACAAACTCCATTGGGGGGACAAATGACGGGCGCTTTTTTTACAGGGGCTAAAGCCGGTTTTTGGCGAGAGTTTTGGCGTTTTTTGCGCAAATGCGCCCTATAATTTGATTTTAAAAGCGCCATTTTGTAAACAAGGGCAAAGGAGAGAGTATGAGCGGAATTGAAGTCAAGGTAGAAGAGCTTACCTTTGAAGTTACCGGCAGGGTTAGAGGCTATTTGCAGCGGCTCATCGAGCTAGGCGGGAGCGACCTTCACATCAAGGCGGAGTCGCCCATTCGCGGGCGCGTCAATGGGGAGATTATCATCATAGACGAGCAGCCAATGTCAAAGGCCGACGCGCTCACGCTTGGCAAGGAAATGCTCCGCGGGCGCTTTGTGAAGTTCGTTGAGAATAAGGAGATAGATCTTACCTATAAGCTTGACGATAGCTACCGCTTCCGCGTGAATATGTTCTTCCAAAAAGATGGTCTTAGCGCTGTTTTTAGGGTGATAGAAACGGATATTAAAACGCTTGAGGAGCTGCATTTGCCCCTTAGCCTAAAAAGCCTTGCCGAGCTCCAGCGCGGGCTTGTGCTAGTTACGGGAATGACGGGCAGCGGTAAATCAACCACGATGGCGGCGCTGATAAATGAGATCAACGAGCACCAAAAAAAGCACATTTTAACGATAGAAGATCCGATTGAATTCATTCACAAAGACAAGCTTTCTATGATAAACCAACGCAGCGTGGGCGAGGATACAAAAAGCTTTGCTGACGCCCTTCGCGCCGCGCTTCGCGAAGATCCAGACGTCATTTTGGTGGGTGAAATACGCGATACGGTTACGGTAGAAATTGCCTTGCACGCGGCAGAAACGGGGCATTTGGTGATCTCAACTATGCACACGCTAGACGCCACGGAGACGCTAAACCGCGCCATTGGTATGTTCCCGCCGCAAGAGCAGCAGCGCATTCGTTTTGCGATGTCGTCGGTTTTGCGCGGGATTGTTTCGCAGCGGCTTGTTAAAACAAAAGATCACAAGCGCGCCGCGGCGGTGGAGATCTTCATCAACACCACGCGAATATCAGAGCTCATCAAGAGCAACCGCGACAGCGAGATCCGTTACGCGATGGAAGAAGGGCAGAGCGTTTATGGCACGCAAACCTTTGATATGGCGCTTTTTGAGCTGTTTAAGCAAGATCTAATCAGCCAAGAAGAAGCGCTTTTAAACTCTACCACCAAAGAAGATCTAAGGCTAAAGATCAAGGATTATATGAGCGAAAAGGGCATCGTGGAGCAGTCAAGCGGCGACGAAACGGGCGGCGTTTTAAAGTTAAAGAGCTAGGCGTTTGCGGCTTGACGTGTTTTTGCAAGGGCATTTGAAGCTCACGCGCAACAAGGCGCAGGAGCTCATCAAAAGCGGCGCGGTTATTTTAGGCGGCAAAAGGGTTTTGCGCCCGGGTTTTAATTACGCGGGCGAGCCGCTTGAAGTATCCGCGCCAAAGATCTACGCCAGCCGCGCGGCGCTAAAGCTAAAAAACTTCTTAGATCTTGCTGGTATAAGCGTTGCGGGCGATGTTTGCATTGACATCGGCTCATCAACAGGCGGCTGGACGCAGGTGCTGCTAGAAGCCGGCGCAAAGAGCGTTGATTGCGTTGATGTGGGCTCAAGCCAATTAAGCGCAGAGCTTAGGGCGCACCCGCAGATCAGAGTGTTTGAAAACACGGATATTCGCGCATTTAACGCGGGCCGCGCCTATGATCTTGCGGTGTGCGACGTTTCTTTTGTTTCTGTGATGAAGCTAGCTAGCGCCATAAATGCGCTGGATTTTAAGCGGCTTGTTTTGCTGTTTAAACCGCAGTTTGAAGTCGGCAAAGAAGCGCGGCGCGACAAAAGGGGCGTGGTGATGGATCAAAAAGCCATAGAGCGCGCGCGTGGCGGCTTTGAGAGCGCGTTTGGCGGGCTTGGCTGGGAGCTTTTGCGGGTGGAAAAATCAAGCATAAAGGGCAAAAACGGCAATGAAGAGTTTGTTTATTACATACAAAAATATTGACCCATCAAGCGTAACGAGCCTTGCCATCGGCGGCTTTGACGGCATTCATCTAGCGCACCAAAAGCTTTTAAGCCAGCTTGATGAGCGCGGCGCTTTGCTTGCCATTGAAAAGCCCGTGATGGGGCTAACGCCACGGCGCGCGCGGGAGTATTTTTGCGACAAACCTATATTCTACCTGGATCTAAAGGACGTTATGCAGCTTGGCAGCGATGAATTTTTGCGGATTTTGCTCGCCGAATTTACGGGGCTAAAAAAAATCGTCGTCGGCTATGACTTTCGCTTTGGCAAAGGGCGCGCAGGCGGCATAGAGGACATCAGGCGCGCCTTTGGCGGGAGCGTGTGCGTGGTGGAGGACGTGCAGCTTGATGGCGTCTCCATTCACGCCACGGACATCATCAACCTTGTGCGCGCGGGCGAGCTTGCGCGGGCGAACGTCTATCTAGGCAGGGCGTATATGCTAGAGGGCGCGGTCATTCGCGGGCAGGGGCTTGGCGCAAAAAGCCTTTACCCGACGATAAATTTGCAAGTAGCAGACGGCTATACCGTGCCAAAAGAAGGCGTTTATGTGGGGCAAACGGAGATTGTAGAAGTGTTTGAAACCCCAAGTGGAGATCAAGACCCAAGCGGCGATGACGTTAGCGCCACCAGCGCTCAAGATCTTAGCGCCCGTGCCCAAGATCCAAGCCCCACCGTTAGCGCCACCACACAAGATCTAGGCTTTAGCACGGGTCAAGATCTAAGCCACACCAGCACTCAAGATCTTAACAGTGCCAGCACCAAAGATCTAAACCCACATCCCCACACTCAAGATCCCAGTGGGTTGCAAGATCTTGTTAGCACCCAAGATCCAAGCGCTCACGACCACTCCCAAGATCTTGCCAGCTGTCAAGATCCAAGCACTAGCACCAAGCCCCAAGATCCAGCACAGGATCTTAGCTCCGCCCGCACTTGTAATCTTAGCCTTACGCGCACCCACGCTCAAGATCCAAGCCTTATCCCCACCACAAACCGCGAACTTGCTTTAAATATGGCAAGGAGCACCACCCAAGATCTTGCCAGCACGCGAGATCCTAACTCCGCCAGCGCTTACGATCTCAAGCACGCCCAAGATCTAGGCTTTAGCGCGGGTCAAGATCTAAGCCACACCAGCACTCAGGATCTTAGCAATGCAAGCACCAAAGATCTAAACCCACACTCCCACGCTCAAGATCCTAGCGGTTTGCAAGATCTTGCAAACACCAAAGATCTAAACCCCGCCCGTGCCAAAGATCTATCGCAAACAAACGCTAGCGCCAAGCTTTACCCAAGCGTGATTTTCGTAGGGCATAGGCTCTCAACCGACGGAAGCTTTTGCATAGAGACTCACATTTTAGGCGGCGCGGCAAACTTTAACGCCAAAAAAGTCAAGCTGCACTTCCTAGACTTCCTGCGCGAGAACAAAAAATTCAGCGACCTTTCGCAGCTAAAAGCCAGCATCACCGCCGACATCAACAAAGCACGGTCGTATTTCGCGTAGCAGACGCACAATACCAAATGCAATCACCAAACATAACTCTAATTTTGCAGGTAGCTTTGGTTTTGTGCAGCGCCTAGATCCAAATCGCAAAGTGATTTTTATAACTTT
This sequence comes from uncultured Helicobacteraceae bacterium, assembly GCA_963542625.1. GTDB lineage: Bacteria > Campylobacterota > Campylobacteria > Campylobacterales > SZUA-545 > CAUTXO01. Next base: position 28,156 of record CAUTXO010000003.1, read on the forward strand.
GCAAAAACACCACAAGTGTTTTGTATTGCATTACTAGCCAAAATAAAGCGTGTAAATGCGCGTTAGTTTTTGCTCGATGAGATCTAGGGCGTCATTTTTGCCAAAGCGCAAGAATTCTTTGCCGTCAAAGAAAATGATGATAGTCGGTGCGCTTAAAATGTTTAGATCTTGAATAATTTCTTCATTTAGCGTGGTGTATATGCGGTGCATTTTTGGAAAATTTGTGCTGAAAAGTAGGTCGATTTTTTGCCGCAAAATCTTGCAAACATTGCATTCGTTGTTTTCTAAATAAAGCATTACGGCGCTTTTGGTTTCTATGGTTTTTAACACGTCGTTCATTTTTTATCCCTTTGTATTTTCCTGAAGCTAAGGAAGAAAATCCCGCTTTCTGGCTTGTTATTTTATTTTTTTTTGGTTAAAATCCGGCTCTCATTTTTGAGAGGTGAAGCAAATTGTTAAGGAGAAACAGCATAAATGGAAAAGATAAGAATCAAGCTAAGAGCTTACGATCATAGGGTTCTTGACAACTCTGTTGTTGCCATAACCGACGCAATCAAGCGCTCGGGAGCTGAGCTTATAGGTCCTATTCCTTTGCCTACGAAGGTTAAGAAATACACCGTTTTAAGATCCCCGCACGTAAATAAAGACTCAAGAGAGCAATTTGAGATACGAGTTCATTCAAGACTGATGGATATTGTTTCCGCGACAAGTGATACCGTTGATTCTTTAATAAAGTTAGATCTTGCGCCTGAAGTTGATGTTGAGGTGCGATCAATGGCTGTAAAAGGTTAATTTATGGAGTTTATCGTAGAAAAAATAGGTATGAGTAGGACGGTAGGCATTGAATCCGTGCCTGTTACCTTGCTGAAAATCGTTGATACTAAAGTGGTTGATGTCGATGGTAGCAATGCTTTGGTGGCATACGTCGGCAAAACAAAATCGCTTAATAAGGCGACGCAAGGGCAGCAAAAAAAATATGGTTTATCAAAAGAATTTAATAAATTTGCAAGCCTTAGCCTAGAAAATGCAAAAGCAGGCGACTTGGATCTTAGCGCTCTTGCTGGCGGTTTGGTTTTGAAGGCTAGCTTTAAAAGCAAGGGGCGTGGTTATAGCGGTGTTGTTAAGCGCCACGGTTTTGGAGGCGGTCCGAAGTCTCACGGATCTAGGTTTCATAAGAGAGTCGGATCAATAGGTAACAGAGAGTTTCCGGGTCGTGTCCAAAAGGGCAAAAAAATGGCGGGGCAATACGGAAACAAAATGGTAACTTCAAAAGTGAGTGTTTATAACTTTGATGCGGAGAATAAGATCTTGGCGGTTAAAGGCAGCGTTGCTGGCGCCAATGGAAGTCTTGGAAGGTTAAGGGCGTAACAATGGCAAACGTTAGATTATTAAATGAAAAATTTGAAGAAACAAAAACTCAAGAGCTTCCTAAAAAATTAGAAGAAATTAATTCGCACAACTTGCATCTTTTTAATAAGGCTTATTTATCAAACCTAAGATCCGGCACGGCTAATACAAAAAATAAAGCCGAAGTTTCTGGTGGTGGAAAAAAACCTTTTGCGCAAAAAGGCGGTGGTAGGGCAAGGCAAGGATCCATAAGAACTCCACAATTTAGGGGCGGTGGCGTTGTTTTTGGCCCGACAAGTGCGAAAAATCACTTCCAAAAGATCAATAAAAAACAAAAAAATCTTGCGCTTTTGTATGCCTTAAATGAAAAAGCCAAAGCAGATGATCTTTTTGTGGTTGATAGCATTGCGGTTTCTTCTGGCAAAACAAAGGACGCAGCAGCGCTTATAAAAAGTATTGTTTCAAGAGACGCTGTGATTGTTACGAATTCCTTAGATGAAAAGACCTATTTGGCTTTTAGAAACTTGCCTAATTGCGCTTTGATCTTTGCTTCTGAATTTAACGCGTATATGGCGAGCGTTTATAAGACTGTTATTTTGACAAAAGATGTGTTTTCATCTATCGTGAAAGAGAGTTAAAATGGCAAATATTACAGATATAAAATCTATTGTTTATAGTGAAAAAACCTTAAATTTGCAAGAAAATGGAAAGATTATCGTTCAAACTAGCGACAAGATCACTAAAAATTCTTTGAAGCAGATCTTTAAAGAGTATTTTGGAATTATCCCCGTTAAAGTGAATTCGCTAAGGCAAGAAGGCAAGGTTAAAAGGTTTAAAGGTGTTTTTGGCAAAAGAGCCGGATTTAAGAAATTTTACGTAACCCTTCCAGAGGGTGCAGAAATTGAACAGTTAGCGGTATAAGGACAGTTAATGGCAATTAAAACATACAAACCATACACACCCTCTAGGCGGTGGATAACAACAATTTCAAATAGCGACATTACAGCTAAGCCAAGCGTAAAATCCTTGCTTGTTATGCTTAATTCAAAAGCCGGTAGAAATAACCAAGGCAGAATTACGTCAAGGCACAAACAAAGAGGCGCGAAAAAACTTTATAGAATTATTGATTTTAAAAGAGATAAATTCGGCGTTGAAGGAACGGTTAAGGCAATAGAATACGATCCTTACAGAAACGCGCGCATCGCTCTTGTTTATTATGTTGATGGCGATAAAAGATACATCATTCAGCCAGAAGGCTTGAAAGTTGGCAACAAAATAGCTTCCGCCGAAGAAGGTCTTGACATTATCGTAGGTAACGCTATGAAGTTAAAGTCAATTCCTATCGGAACGATTATCCATAACATTGAGCTAAAACCAGGCAAGGGCGCACAGATTGCAAGAACAGCCGGATCTTACGCTCAGCTTATGGGTAGAGAAGGTAAATACACAAGCGTAAGACTTCCAAGCGGCGAGATGAGATACGTTTTGTCTGAGTGTATGGCTACGATAGGCACGGTTAGCAATGCCGAGTTTTTTAATATGTCTGTAGGTAAGGCTGGTAGAAATAGGTATTTAGGTGTCAGACCGCAAACTAGAGGCTCAGCGATGAACCCAATCGACCACCCACACGGCGGTGGTGAAGGTAAGACCAATAGCTCCGGCCACCCTGTTACTCCTTGGGGAATGCCAACTAAAGGTTTCAAGACAAGATCTAAGAAAAAGTATTCTGATAGATTGATTATTTCAAGAAGAAAAAAAGGTGTAAGATAATGGCAAGATCTCTTAAAAAAGGCCCCTTTATTGACGAGCATTTGAATAAAAAAGTTCAAACCGCCATTAAAGAAAAAAGCAACAAACCAATTAAAACTTGGTCAAGAAGAAGCACCATTATGCCCGATATGGTAGGCCTAACTTTTATGGTGCATAACGGCAGGGATCACGTCCCCGTTTATGTAACAGAAAATCACATTGGATACAAGCTTGGCGAGTTTGCCCCTACGCGGACTTTCAAAGGGCATAAGGGCTCAGTTCAAAAGAAGATAGGTAAGTAATATGAGAAGCGTATTAAAATTTACTAGACTCTCTCCTACAAAGGCTAGGCTTATAGCTAGACAAATACAAGGTATGAATGCCGAATTTGCGCTTGCGAGCCTTGAATTTACCCCAAATAAAGCGGCAAAGGTTTTGTATAAATGTGTTGTTAGTGCTTTATCAAACGCTTCACTTGAAGCAAAGGACGCAACAATAGTTTCTTGTAGGGTTGATAAGGGGCCGGTATTAAAAAGATTTATGCCAAGAGCTAGAGGAAGAGCTACAAAGATCAAGAAACCTACTTCTAACATAATTGTCGAAGTTAATGAAATCAAAGGTGATAAATAATGGGTCAAAAAGTTCATCCTATCGGTTTAAGGCTGGGAATAAATGAAAATTGGAGATCTAGATGGTTTCCTTCTAAGGCGAATTTAGTAGAAAATATATCCGAAGATCACAAGGTTAGAAGCTTTCTAAAAGAAAAATTATATTTCGCTGGCATTAGCGACATTATCATAGAAAGAACGGCTAAGAAAATAAAGGTAACTTTACTAGCTGCCAAACCAGGAATTATCATCGGCAAAAAGGGCTCAGAGATAGAAAAGCTAAAAGATGATGTTTCAAAGCTTGTAAATAAAGAAGTTATTGTAAATATTAAAGAAGAAAGAAAGCCTCAGATCTCAGCTCAACTTGCGGCTGAAAATATAGCAACACAACTTGAAAAGCGCGTTGCCTTTAGAAGGGCTATGAAAAAGGTTATGTCTTTAGCTTTAAAAAGCGGCGCAAAGGGTGTAAAAGCTCAAGTTTCAGGTAGGTTGGGTGGCGCTGAAATGGCTAGAGTTGAGTGGTATTTGGAAGGTAGGGTGCCCTTGCATACCTTAAGAGCAAAGCTTGATTACGGTTACGCTCAAGCCAAAACAACCTATGGAAACATAGGTGTAAAGGTGTGGATCTTTAAGGGTGAAGTTTTAGCAAGCGGTATCACTCCCGAAGAACAAAAAGAAAAACCTTCGAGAAAACCAAGAAGAAAAAAGGCTGAATAATGTTAATGCCAAAGAAAACAAAATTTAGAAAAATGCAAAAGGGCAGAAGCCGTGGCAAGAGCTTTAAGGGCAATTCCATCGAGTTTGGGACTGTTGCCTTAAAGGCCTTGAGTGCTGGTAGGATCAACTCAAGACAAATAGAAGCTGCCAGAATTGCTATGACTAGGCATATTAACCGCCAAGGTAAGGTTTGGATAAGAATTTTCCCTGATAAGCCTATTAGCAAAAAGCCCCTTGAAACGAGAATGGGTAAGGGTAAGGGCGCAGTGGAAGATTGGGTTATGAATATTAAGACAGGACGGATCCTTTACGAAATAGCGGGCGTTAGCGACGTAGTTGCCAAAGAAGCCCTGACGATTGCCGGCCATAAATTACCATTGCTAACTAAAATAGTTACGATAGAGAGTGAAAATGAAATATACTGAACTAAAAGATAAAGATGTAAAAGATCTTGTCTCTTTGCTTAAGGAGAAAAGAATGCAACTTTTTACCTTGAAGATCAAGCAAAAGACAATGCAGTTGCAAAATACGTCAGAGCTTAGATCCATAAAGAAAGATCTTGCAAGGATTTCGACTGTGCTTACCAGCAAAAGGATAGCCGATGGAAAATAGCACTAAAAAAAGAATTATCCAAGGTGATGTGATTTCCAAAAGCGGAGACAAAACGGTTAGTGTTTTGGTTGAGCGTAAGGTTTTGCACCCAAAATACAAGAAATACATAAGAAAATTTAAGAAATATTTGGTGCACGATGAGAAAAACGAGCTTTTACAAGGCGATAAGGTTGTGGCAAAGGAATGCAAGCCATTTTCACGAAAAAAGTCGTTTATTTTAGAGTCATTTACTAGACCGGAGAGTGTTGAATGATACAAAGTTTTACAAGACTTACCGTTGCCGACAACAGTGGCGCAAAAGAAATTATGTGCATAAAAGTTTTAGGCGGAAGTAAGAGAAGATACGCGAGCCTTGGCGATGTTATAGTCGCTTCCGTTAAAAAGGCCATACCTAACGCTAAAGTAAAAAAAGGGCAGGTTGTAAAGGCCGTTATTGTCAGAACAAGCAAAGAAGTTCATAGAGAAAACGGATCTCTCATAAGATTTGATGAAAACGCAGCCGTGATCTTAGATGCTAAAAAAGATCCGATAGGAACGCGCATATTTGGTCCCATCGGCAGAGAAGTTAGATACGCCAATTTTATGAAGATCGTATCACTTGCTCCGGAGGTTTTATAATGAGAAAGTGCAGTATTAAAAAGGGTGATACGGTTAAGATTATCACAGGCAACGACAAGGGAAAAGAAGCGGAAGTTTTAAGAGTTCTGCTTAAGAAAGATTGTGTTGTTGTTTCTGGTTGCAATACCGCCAAAAAGGCTGTTAAACCATCGGAAAAAAATAAAAACGGCGGTTTTGAAACAAAAGAAATGCCGATACACATTTCCAATGTTGTCAAGGTAGAGAGGTAGCAATGGTTAATATACTAAAAAAAATAGAAGATGGCAGATCGGTTTTAACCAAGGATTTTTCCATTAAAAATCCTATGCTGTTGCCAAAACTTGAAAAGGTTGTCATTAGCGTAGGCGCTGGAAACGATTCCAAAGACGCCAAGCTATTACAAAACATAGCAGATACTGTTTCTTTGATAGCCGGACAAAAGGCTGTCATCGTCAATGCAAAAAAGAGCATAGCTTCCTTTAAGATCAGAAGCGGTATGAGCGTTGGCGTTAAGGTAACTCTTAGAAACAAGAAAATGTATAACTTTTTAGAGAAGTTTATTAGCATATCGGCACCTAGGATCAAAGACTTTAGGGGCTTTAGCCCTAACGGTTTTGATGGAAACGGCAATTATAGTTTCGGCCTTAATGAACAATTGATTTTTCCAGAAGTTAAATACGATGATATTATCAAGGTTCACGGTATGAATATAAACATAGTAACTAATTGTGGAAATGATAAATTAGCTTATAAGATGCTTGAGTTAATCGGTTTTCCATTTGCAAGGAAGTTTTAATGGCTAAGAAATCTATGATAGCAAAGGCTAACAGAAAGCCGAAGTTTAAAGTTAGGGCATACACAAGGTGCAAGATCTGCGGACGACCAAGATCTGTGTATAGGGACTTTGGGATTTGTAGAGTATGTTTTAGAAAAATGGCTAGCGAAGGCTTGTTGCCCGGCGTTAGAAAATCAAGTTGGTAGGAGTAATAGCTTATGATGAGTGATATTGTTGCAGATTCAATTACTAGGATTAGAAATGCAAGCATAAGGAAGAAACTTTCTACCGTTTTGCTTTATTCTAAAACTATTGAATCTATCGTGAAAGTTTTGGAACAAAAGGGTTACATTGATTCATACAAGGTAGATGAAGTGAGCCCTTCAAAAAAGAGCATAGAGGTGTTTTTAAAATACAATGAAGAAACCGGCAAAAGCGCTATCTCGGAGATTAAAAGGATCTCTACTCCTGGAAGGCGTGTTTATAAACCTTCATCTGATATAAAAAAGTTCAAAAATGGTTACGGTTTGATTATTATCACAACCTCTAAGGGCGTTTTAAGTAACGATGAAGCTCACAAGCAAAATGTGGGCGGCGAAGTTTTATGCACTGTGTGGTAAAGGTAGAATTATGTCTCGAATAGGAAAAGCACCGATTGTATTGCCAGCTGTGGTTGAAGTAAAAATCGACGGCAATAATATTATTTTTAAAACGTCCAAGTATGAAAGAGTGCTAAACACATACGGTAGAGTTGTGCTATCTCTTGAAGCGAATGTTTTGAAGTTTGATCTAAAAGACGACACGAGAGAATCAAAAGCTTTCTGGGGCACTTACAGGGCGCTTGCAAATAATATTGTTAGTGGAATGGTTAAACCTTATGAAAAGAAGCTTGAAATAAACGGCGTTGGTTATAGGGCTGCCGTTAAGGGAAATGTTTTAGAGCTGAATTTAGGTTTTTCACATCCAGTGAATTACGATATTCCAAAAGATATAGAAATCGCCGTTGATAAGAATGTATCCATAAGCATTAAGGGCATTGATAAGCATTTGGTTGGTCAGGTTGCGGCAAACATTAGAGGTTTTAGGCCGCCAGAACCTTACAAGGGCAAGGGCATTAAGTATCTTGATGAAGTTATCGTGAAGAAAGTCGGCAAGACAGCTAAATAGGATCAAGTATGACAAATAAGTTATTGCAAAATAAATTAAATTCAAGAGCTAAGAGAAAAAAGAAGATAAGAGCCTTGATTAGCGGTGATGCGAAAAGACCGAGAATAACAGTGTTTAGATCTAACAGGTTTTTCTACGCTCAGGCTATTGACGATGAAAGCGGGGCTACATTGGCTGTTTTTGATGGTTCTAAGGAAAAAGTTTCTTCTAATAAAGAAGGCGCTAAAAAGGCCGCAGCTGTTTTTGCCAAAGCTCTAAAGGGCAAAAACATAGGCGAAGTTGTTTATGATCGCAATGGTTATCTCTACCACGGCGTTGTAAAAGCTTTTGCGGACGAGCTTAGAAATCAATCAATAAAATTATAAGGTAGAGTATGGCTAAGGTATTAAAAGAATACAATAAAGAAGAGTTTGAAGAGATCATAGTTAATGTTGGTCGCGTAACTAAGGTTGTTAAAGGTGGTAGGCGATTTAGATTTAGCACTCTTGTCGTAGTTGGCGATAGAAAAGGGAACGTCGGCTTTGGTGTTGGAAAGGCTAAAGAAATCCCAGACGCCGTGAGAAAGGCCGTTGATGATGCTTTTAAAAATATGATATCCGTCAATTTAAAAGGATCTACGATAGCTCACGATGTCGATGGTAAATTTAACGCAAGCCGGGTCATCTTAAAGCCAGCGAGCGAAGGAACGGGTGTGATAGCGGGTGGCGCTGTTAGACCTGTTTTGGAATTAGCGGGTGTGAAAGATATTCTTACAAAATCGCTAAGATCTAACAATCCGTCCAATGTTGTAAGAGCAACCGTTGATGCCTTATCTCAACTTAAAAATTCAAGGAAATAGATATGTTGGAGAAATTAAAGCCAGCTAGAGGAAGTTCTAAAAAGATAAAGCGAGTTGGGAGAGGGCAGGGCAGCGGTATGGGCAAAACTTCTACCAGAGGCAATAAGGGCTATGGCGCTAGAACCGGTAGCGGAATTAAGCCAGGGTTTGAAGGCGGGCAGCAACCGATCTACAAGCGATTGCCAAAAGTTGGCTTTAAGAGCAAGGTAGTTAAGCCATACGCCATAAATGTTGATACTTTCAAAACTATTTTGGATCTTAAAGAAATCACAATGCAAAGCCTTTTTGATTTAAATATAGTCCCATCAAAGACCACTAAGATCAAGCTGATAGGCAAAAGCGCTTCTTCGCTTGCTCCTAAAATAAAAGATGAAAGCATAAGCTATTCAAACAAAAGTAAGTAATTATGAATAAAGATCTAACCAATAAAATATTAATTACTCTTGGTTTTTTGCTTGTTTATAGGGTCTTGGCTTACGTCCCTACACCGGGCGTTGATGCTAGTGTTATCAAGGAATTTTTTGATAGCAATGCAGCTAATGCGCTTGGACTATTTAATATGTTTAGCGGCAAGGCCGTTGAGAGATTTAGCATTATATCTTTAGGCATTATGCCCTACATCACGGCGTCTATTATAATGGAATTGGTAGCGGCTACATTCCCAGATCTTGGTAAGCTAAAAAAAGAGCGCGACGGTATGGTGAAGTATATGCAGATTATCCGTTATATGACGATCGGCATAACACTCATTCAGGCCATAGGTGTGTCTATTGGTTTGCAAGGGCTCTCTGGTAGGGACGGACGCGCTGCTATTATGCTAGATCACAATACTTTCATTGCATTATCTGCTATTTCTATGCTTACAGGCACGATGATCTTAATGTGGATCGGCGAGCAAATTACAAAAAAAGGCATAGGAAACGGAACAAGCTTGATTATTTTTGCGGGTATAGTTTCAGCTATTCCTTCGGACATTACGCACACTTTCAAGCTGGTTAATACAGGCGATATGAACGTGCTCCAGTTACTTGTTATCTTGGCGATAATCATTGTTACGGTCGGGCTTATTATATTTGTCGAGCTTGGCGAGCGCAGGGTGCCGATAACCTACTCCAGAAAAGTTATTATGGAAAATAGGAATAAACGCGTTATGAACTACATTCCTATCAAGATCAATCTAAGCGGCGTTATTCCGCCCATTTTTGCGTCGGCTATTCTGATGTTTCCGGTCACTATTTTGCAAACAAGCACAAACAAATACGTTCAGTCGTTTAACGATCTGCTAAACCCAAGCGGTTACGTGTTTAACGTTTTGACCTTTTTCTTTGTGGTGTTTTTTGCGTATTTTTATTCATCGATAGTGTTTAACTCTAAGGATATTTCGGAAAATCTAAAAAAGCAAGGTGGCTTTATTCCGGGTGTAAGACCGGGCGCTCATTCGGCTGATTTTTTAAACGATATAGCTTCAAGGCTAACGCTTACTGGATCTTTGTATCTAGGGCTAATTTCTACCTTGCCGTGGGTTTTGGTAAAGAGTATGGGAGTTCCGTTTTACTTTGGTGGTACTGCCGTGCTGATCGTGGTGCAGGTTGCATTGGATACTATGCGAAAAATAGAGGCTCAGATCTATATGAGTAAATACGAAACTCTAAGCGCAACGAGTTTTTAATGTCTATTAATATCCGCTCCCCAAAAGAAATAGAGCTTTTGAGAAAGGCAAGCCAGATAGTCGCCGGCGCTTTGGATCTTGCAGAAGAAGAGATCAAAGAGGGTATGACCGCTATTGAGTTGGATAAAAAAATAGAAGATTACATACTAAAATCCGGCGCTAAACCTTCTTTTAAGGGCTTGTATGGCTTTCCAAATGCCGCTTGCATATCTTTTAACGAGGTCATCATACACGGCATTCCTGATAAAAGAAAGTTCAAAAGCGGTGATATTGTCGGCGTTGATATAGGCACCAATTTAGATGGTTGGTTTGGCGATGGCGCTAGGACTTTAAAGGTAGGCAAGGTCAGTGAAAGTGACGAAAAGCTTGTGAGCGCAACTGAAGAAGTCTTGCTTGAGTCTATCAAGCAAATCACGCTAGGTATGCATTTTAAAGAGCTTAGCCAGATCCTAGAGTATGAGATCACAAAGCGCGGTTTTGTCCCGCTTAGAAACTATTGCGGTCACGGGATAGGCAAAAGAGCTCACGAAGAGCCTAGCATATTAAATTACGTTGTTGGCAAGCCAAATCAAGGACCGAAAATTAAAAACGGTATGGTGTTTTGCATTGAGCCTATGCTTTGCCAAAAAAGCGGCGATTCCAATACCCTTAGCGACAATTGGGGTGTCGTTAGCACCGACGGTTTGAACGGTAGCCATTTCGAGCATACGGTCGCTATGATAGACGGTGTTGCCGAGATTTTAACATTATCAACGAAAGGTGATCGTGGCAAAAGATGACATTATAGAAATCGACGGACTGGTGATTGAGGCATTGCCTAACGCTACGTTTAAAGTTGAATTAGATAATAAGCACGTGGTTTTGTGCCACATTGCGGGCAAAATGAGAATGCACTATATTAGGATCTTGCCGGGAGATAAGGTTAGAGTGGAGCTCACACCTTATAGCTTGGATAAGGGCAGGATCACTTACAGGCATAAGTAATTTTTAAATGAAACTAAACTATAATTTCCACTTTTATCTTAAACGTGGATTGACTTGGAGAACAGTATGAAAGTAAGAGCTAGCATAAAGAAAATGTGCGACAATTGTAAGATCATCAAAAGAAAGGGCGTTGTGCGAGTTATTTGCAAAAACCCTAAACATAAACAAAGACAAGGATAGTTATGGCGAGAATTGCAGGTGTTGATTTACCTAAATCTAAAAGATTAGAGTTTGCTTTAACCTATATTTATGGTATAGGGCATACGACTTCGGTCAAGATCTTAAATACCCTTGGGCTTTCCCTTGATAAGCGCGTTAAGGATCTAAGCGAGAGTGAAGCCGCCTTAATTGCAAAAGAGTTACGAAACTACGTGATCGAGGGGGATCTAAGACGACAAGTCGCTATGGATATTAAGAATTTAATGGATCTTGGCGGCTATCGCGGGCTTAGGCACAGAAGAGGTTTGCCTTGTAGGGGTCAAAAAACAAAAACCAATGCAAGAACAAGAAAAGGCAAGAAAAAAACGGTCGGCTCTAAAAGCGCCAGTTAATAAAGGTTATTTATGACAAAACAAAAGATCAAAACTAAAAGAAAAGTAAAAAAGAGCGTAGGCAAGTGCATCGTTCATATTGCTGCGAGCTTTAATAACACTACGGTTACGGTAACCGATGAATCCGGAAATGTGCTTTGCTGGTCGACTGCTGGAGCCTTAGGTTTTAAGGGTAGCAAAAAATCAACTCCTTATGCGGCGCAACAAGCAGTAGAAGATGTGATGGCTAAGGCTATGGAATTTGGTGTCAAAGAAGTAGCCGTTAGAGTGCAAGGGCCTGGCGCTGGTAGAGAAACAGCCGTAAAAGCAATGGGATCTTTTGACGGAATACGCGTTGTTAGCTTTAAAGATGTAACTCCGTTGGCGCACAACGGGTGCAGACCTCCTAAGAGAAGAAGGGTTTAATATGGCAAGATATAGAGGACCGGTAGAAAAGATAGAAAGAAGACTTGGGGTAAGTTTGGGATTAAAAGGCGAGCGAAGACTGGCTGGAAAAGCTTCTATCGACAAAAGAAAATACGCTCCGGGTCAGCACGGTCAAAAGCACGGTAAGATCAGCGAATACGGCTATCAGCTACAAGAAAAGCAAAAAGTAAAATATATGTATGGTATTAGCGAAAAGCAATGCCGCAAGTATTATCAAGAAGCTAGCAGGCAAGAAGGCAATACGGGTGAAAACTTTATTTCCTTACTTGAAAGAAGGCTTGATAATATAGTTTATAGAATGGGATTTGCCACAACAAGAAGCGGCGCTCGCCAGTTGGTAAGCCACGGCTTAATTTTGGTGGATGGCAAAAGAGTTGATATTCCGTCTTGCCTAGTGAAAGCGGGTCAAAAAATAGAAGTCAAAGAAAGCAAAAAAAATAACGTTCAAATACAAAGATCTTTGGAGCTCACAAATCAAGCAGGGCTTAGCTCTTGGGTTGATGTTGATAAGGACAAGGTTTTTGGTATTTTTACAAGACTTCCGCAAAGAGAAGAAGTAAATATTCCAGTAGAAGAACGTTTGATAGTCGAATTGTATTCTAAATAATTAAGTTGAAAAGAGTAGCTAAATATGGAAAAGATAAGAATCTCGCCTTGCATTCCCGATAATTTTGAAATAAATAAAAATGGCTTTAAGGCTAGTATTGCCATATATCCTTTTGAAGCGGGCTATGCCATAACCTTGGCTCATCCTGTAAAAAGGCTGATATTATCAAGCACCGTTGGGTATGCGCCTACGGCTCTTAAAATAGAAGGCGTTACTCACGAGTTTGATAGTATTAGGGGCGTGATTGAAGATGTGGCAAGCCTGATTATTAATCTAAAAAACATTAGATTTAAACTAAAAGATGAGACTGTCAATAAAAAAATAGTTTCATACAAATTCACGGGTTACAAAGAAGTTAAGGGCGCAGATTTTAATAATGACGACGTTGAAGTTTCGTCTGCCGATATGCACTTTGCTACTATAAATGAAGACGGCGAGTTGGATCTTACGCTTGTTATAGAAAAGGGAATGGGTTATGTTCCAAGCGAAGAGATCCGAGAGTCTGTTGAAGCTGGATTTTTACCTTTGGACGCTATTTTTACGCCCGTAAAAAGGGCTAATTACAGCATTGAAAAGGTCTTGGTTGAAGACAATCCAAATTTTGAAAAGATCATATTCAATATAGAAACGGACGGTCAAATAGGGCCGGAAGTTGTCTTTCAAAATGCAGTTTCTACAATGTTTAAACAGTTAGAAATTTTTAAAAATGAGTTCAATATAAGAACCGAAGCTCCGTCTAAAAAAGTGAAGCAGGAAAACACAAAACTAAAAACGCTTTGTATGAGAATAGAAGAGCTTAATTTTTCTGCAAGAAGCCATAATTGTCTTACAAGATCTGATATCAGATATGTTGGCGAAGTGGCTATGATGAGTGAGTCTGAAATTTCTAAGATCAAAAATTTAGGAAAGAGATCCCTAGATGAGATCAAGCAAAAATTAGAAGATGTTGGCTTTCCCATTAATGCCGGTTTGTCCGATGATTTAAAAGACGAATTTAAAACTAAACTAAAAGAATTAAAGGCAAAATAAATGCGACATAGATTAGCACATAGAAAACTAGGAAGAACTTCCGCGCACAGAAAAGCTTTGCTAAACAATATGAGTATAGCTTTGATTAAATATGAAAAAATAGAAACAACGCTTGCAAAAGCTAAAGAATTAAAATCTTTTTTTGAAAAACTTTTAACAAAGGCTCTTGTTGGCGACTTCAATTCTCACAGATACGTTTTTGCCAAATTGCAAGACAAGGCCGCAACTAAAAAATTAATAGGTGAGATAGCGCCGAAGTATAAGGATAGAAAAGGCGGCTATTTAAGCATAAAGAAAACTTCAATCAGACGAGGTGATGCTAGTATGCTTGCCGTATTGGAATTTGTTGCTTAAGTAGGTTGCCATAATCTTTTTGAAAGGTTTTTATGCCCTTTAGTGACGACGAGCTAAAAGAAGCCGTAGCTTTTAACCTTGAAAAAATAAGAGACGCTATTAAAAAAGACGGTGGCGATATAGACTTTTTAGATGTTAGAAACGGTGTGGTTTTCGTTCAACTAAGGGGTGCTTGTTTGGGGTGTGCTTCCAGCGATTATACGCTAAAGTTTTTGGTGGAGTCGCATTTAAAATCTCATATCCATCAAAATCTTATCATTAAAAATGTCCCACTTGGTTATGAGAATAGGTTGGAGGAGGTATGAATTTTGCAAAAAACAAGCGGCTTGGTAAAAAGTATTTTTTAGAAAAAAAATATTCCACCGCGCTTAAGTTTTTTTCCCTTGCCTTTAGTGAAAATCCATCTAACGATGAGCTTAATTTATATATACTCCTTGCGTCTTTGGCGATGAATTCAGAAGACGAAGCAAGAGCAATTTCTGAAGTTTATTCAAAATTAAAATATGTAGATAAGACAAATTCTTATAACTTCGCCAAGTCTTTAATTAATTCGATAGAAGAAAATTCGCAGATCTCATACCTTGATAAATACGGCTTTAACGATGAAAATTTGGCTGCCTTAGAAGATGGGATCACATATGAAGATTTTAAACAGCTTTTAAAAACGCAAGACGGGGATTTTAAATCGCTTTTCAACAATGTTATTTTTTCCACGCGGGTTGTCCTTACCAAAAAAGATGATTTTTTTGAATTCATAGAGCAACTGATAAAAAACGGTTTTACGGATATGGCGCTTAATTATATCGACAGCGCCACCAGTATTTTTCCATCTGACGAGCGCATTCGTGAGCTTTTAAATTTAATTAAGAAAATCGACTATCTTGAAATTCCAAATAAATAAAGATTTTTTCATCAGCGATAACTCCGCGCAGTGCGACGCGAACACGTTTTTTTTAGAAACAAATGTCAATAAAGCGCACAAAGACGACGCAATCAAACGCGGTTGCAAAGACGTTTTGCGCCCACAAGATCTTAAAAAATTCCTACGAAGCGACACAAAAGTCATCGGCATAACCGGCACAAACGGCAAATCCACAACCGCCGCGCTTATGTATTCTATGCTCCTAGATCTTGGCTACAAAGTCGCTATGCAAGGCACGCGCGGCTTTTTCATAAACGACCGCCAAGTCGGAGAAAAATCCCTAACGACAGAGCAAGTCCTAACAAACCTAACAAGAATTCACACCGCCTGCGAAGAGGGTTGCGACTTTTTCGTTATGGAAGTAAGCTCGCACGCAATTTCGCAAGACCGCATAGCCGGCATTGACTTTGCGCTTAAGATCCTAACAAACATCACGAGCGACCACCTAGACTTCCACAAAACCTTGCAAAACTACATAGACACAAAGCTTTCGTTCTTTGCCCCGCAAGATCTTGCCCTAATTAACGCCGACGAAAAAAACAAGCCGCCCGTTACCGGCAAATACCGCACATACAGCATAGAAAGCCCAGCCACATACCGGCTAGAAGCCTATTCAAGTGGCGCATCACTAATGGGCGTCATCTCTTTTGGCTCAAAGCTCAAGGCGCCATTTTCATCAGATCTAATAGGCGTTTTTAACCTTTACAACATTCTTGCGGCGTCGGCGGGCGTGCATATTTTAACGGGCGCAGATCTAGAGCGCATCGCAAAAACGGTCGCAAACTTTGCGGGCGTCAAGGGTAGAATGGAAGTCGTTAGCCGCAAGCCTATGATCTTTGTAGATTTCGCGCATACGCAAGACGGGGTTATGCAGGTTTTAAGGGCGCTTTACCCAGCGCGCGTTGTTACCGTTTTGGGCGCGGGCGGCGATAGAGACAAAACAAAGCGCCCAAAGATGAGCGCGGCGGCCTTGCATTACAGCGTGCGCGTTTATCTCACAAGCGACAACCCAAGAAGCGAAGATCCGCTAGAGATCATTAACGATATGCTAAGCGGCGTTGAAAAGCGGGATAAAATCATCGTCGAGCCAAACCGCAAGGAAGCCATTTACGCCGCCGTGCAGGATCTGCAAGAAGGCGAGATCCTAGCCATACTCGGCAAGGGCGACGAATGCTACCAAGAAATAAAGGGGCAAAAGTTTCCATTTGATGATAGGCAGGTCGTCCTAGAAGCGCTTGAAGCGCTCAAAAAAGCCCGCGCGCAGGGGGCAAAATGTTAGTTGAAATGCTGAAGTCTAAGATCCACAGGGCGACGGTTACGGACGCAAACCTAGATTACATCGGCTCCATCACCGTAGATCCGGTACTTTTAGAAAAGGCAGATCTCCTTGAGGGGCAGAAAATCGACATCGTCAATATTAATAACGGCGAGCGTTTTAGCACGTATATCATCAGCGGGGAGAGTGGCAGCGGCGATATGTGCCTAAACGGCGCGGCGGCGCGGCTGGTGCAAAAGGGCGATAAGATAATTTTAATGGCGTATGCGCTTTACTCAGAGCAAGATCTTGTGGCTTACGCTCCAAAAATTGTCATCGTAGATGACAAAAACAAACCGCTTGAAATAAAAACAAGCATTTAAGGAAGGCGATGTTCGGCGATTTTGACCTAGGCAAGCTAAACGATATGATGAAAAGCATTGAAGAAAAGTCAAAGCAAGCAAGCGACGAAGCTAAGGCTAAGATCCTAGAGTTCAAAGCAGCTGGCGGTTTGGTTAGCATTAAAGCAAGCGCCGCGGGCGAGATCGTGGATCTAAACATAGACGAGAGCCTTCTTGGCGATAAAAACACCTTGCAAATCATTCTGATGGGGCTACTAAACGAGCTCATCAAAGGGCTTGAGGAAAGCCGCCAGCAGCTAGCCCTAAACGCCATAGGCGACCTAAACTCCGTGTTTAAAAAATGAAGCCGCTTGCGTTTTTGCTCCCTTTGCCGCTTGCCTTTGTGGCGGTGCTAGCGGGGCTTGCACAAAACGCGCGCGCGATTAGCTTTGAGCCTTGCTACCAAAAGAATTCGTCGGCAATTTATAACATCGATGGCTACAACGGCGTTGGCGTTTCTAAGGATTTGCTTATTATCCCGGCAGACCCATTGCCGCAAAGCCTAAACGGCGCGGAGATCGTCAAAGCAAGCACGCATTTAAAGCTTTTGCTTGTAAAAACAAAGACCCCGCACGAATACATCAAGCTGTTGCCGATAGAGCGCGCGGAAAATAAAGAAGTGGCGGTCATTGTTAAAAATTCGTATCAAGTTGGCAAACTCCTTTCAAAGCAAATGGCGTTTGATTTGGCGACGTTTAGCACAGACACACCGCGCGCGAGCGTGCTTGGCATTAAGTGTTACAGCGCCGTTGGCATTGGTATGGGCGGCAATAAATTCATTCAGACGAAATACATCGACCACTTCATCAAGACGGATCCGCTGGTGTATTCGGATCTTGGTTTGCGGTTTTTTGAGCGCACGACGAAGGTCAGCATTAGCAACCCTTATATGTATCCGCAGATAAAATCGGGCGACGTGATTTTGAAGCTAAACGGCGCGGGCATTAGCAACATCGCGCAGTTTGAAGACGCCGTGATTTTTTCTAAGCCCGGCGAGACGTTTAACATTGTGGTGCAAAGGGGCAGCAAGGAGCTTAGCTTTAGCTTAAAGTCGATGATTTTAATCAGTGAGTCATACGATACAGAGACTTTTCTTGAGAAATTCGGCGTGTTTTTTGATGAAAATTTGAGCGTCAAGCGTGTGGATCCGGGCAGCGTTGCCTTTGGTAAAAAGCTTAGAGCCGGCGATAGGCTCGTGCAAATAGACAAAGCAAGTATGGCAAGCGCGCGCGACGCCGCCGTTTTTTTGTCTAAAAAGCCACCGGCGATGTCAAGGTTTTTATTCCAGCGCGGCGGTTTCCAGTTTTTCATCACGCTTGAAGACGAGCTATACAAAACAAAAGCCAACTAGCGCAGGGTAGGGCGCTTGAAACACTTATGCGCTTGATGTTTTTTAGCCCCGCGCTTGCTTGTTTTGGCGCTAGCGTTTTGGCGCCTTTAGAGTTTGCGTGTTTGGCGCTCGTGGTGTTCGGTGTTTGCGTTAGCTAGACGTTTGATTTGAGCTCGCTTGACGCGTTTGAATTTTAATTCCACAGGCAAGGCGCGGTTCTATGGCGCTTGAAAACTCAGTCAGCGCAAGATCTAAGAGCTTGCCGTCGTCAAGATTTCTAGCCCAGGTTTTGAGCTATTAGATCTAAGGCAAGCCTATTAAACTTCATAAATGGCTAATCTTTTAGACATTGGATCTAGTCCAGCACAAGATCTTTGGCGTTTTTGCAATCCACGCAAGATCTCAAGCCGCGCCCAGATAAACCATAGCCTAAGATCCAAAAGCCTAGCACAAATCTTGACGCACTTGTCGGCTTAGCTTTTTTGATGATTTTATCCACGCGTAGGATCTTTGCGTCTACTCCAACTCGTGCAAGATCCAAAGCTTGCCAGCGCCAAGATTCAAGCTGTAAAACAACAACGCTTTTATGTTTTAGGCGCCATTGCTTTGAGCCTTACGCAAAAGATCTTGCATAATTACTGGTGTAGATTTTTGGTGTTACGGTTTAGGTTTTGGCAATGGCGTAGATCCTTGTAGTGTTTGATCTTTAAGCGAGCAAAAATTCTTAGATCTTTGGCTAGCCAAAGATCTACTGTCCAAGATCCAAGCCCAGCAACAGATCTTATAGATCAAGGTGTGCACATTCAAGATCTGCGCAAGTTTTGCCAAGATTCACACGCTCACGCTAGCCACAAGCCACGCCAAAGATCCACCAGCGCTAGCATCAAGATCTAAGCCAAATACTCTCGTCAAAGGTGCAAAACGTCAAATGTTTTTACGCGCGTAAAAAACAATTCCTTTGGCTCAAAGGTTTTGTGCGTATTTTTTAGCAAATAGTATATTAAAGTGCTAAAAAATATTGACAAGATTAAAATACTTTAGTATAATACGCTCAAGTTTTGGAAAACAAAACTAAAAATTTAGCACTAAAGGACACACAATGACAATCACTAGATACAATCCGATGACGGATTTAGAAAAAAGTTTAGGAAACTTTTTGAATTTTGCAAACGGAGACGAGGGTTTTTTGAGGTTTGTGCCAAAGGTCAATACGCTTGAAAATGCCAAAGAATACTTGCTGGAAATGGAGTTGCCGGGCATTGAAAAGGAAGATATTGACATCAACATCGACGCGGATATGCTGACAATCAGCGGCGAGCGAAAGACAAAAAACGAGATAAAAGCGGAGGATTATTACAAGCTTGAAAGTAGTTTTGGCAAGTTTCAAAGGAGTTTTAGCCTACCAAAAAACGCGGACAAAGACGCCATCGCCGCAAAAACCAAGAACGGTATGCTAGAAATTGTGATTCCGAAGCTAGAAATTGAAGAAAAGAAAAAAATCCAAATCGCTTAGCCCGCGTGCCCGCAAACCTTTCAAACAAAGCGCTTGCGGGCGGTTTCAAGTTGTTTCTAAGCGTTTTTGCCGCGCCATCGCCACAGTTTAGCTCTCAAACTCTAGCCCACCAAATTTCAGCCAAAAATTCAAAATATGCCCCATTTTTAAACTGCCGCTTAAAAACTTTAGCACAGATCTAGTGTAAATTTACAGTTTGCAACGGCTTGCAAAACCTAGGCGCGCAAGGCTTTTTAAAAGTTGCGCCGCAAATTTTGGCGCAAAACTTGCGATTTTTTCCACTTTTAAGCGCAAAATCTGCGCCAAACGCCCCAAATTTAATATTAGATAGGTTAAAATCACCGCCTTTGTGCCCTTAGCTCAGTTGGATAGAGCATCAGATTGCGGTTCTGAAGGTCGGACGTTCAAATCGTCTAGGGCACACCACCTTTTAAGCTATCAATCCAAGCGCTAAAATACACAAACTCAGCTAAACTTGCGCCCATAATTGTCTAATATCCAAGCTCATTCCAAGATCTGCCCTGCACGCCGGCGCAAAGCTAAGCTTTGGAAGCGGCATTTAACCCTTACTGCCAAAGCATTTGCCGCCCCCCCCCCCCCGCTAAAATCTTATTAAAACTTAACGTAAATGGTTGTATAACTTCGCCACTTCATTTCAAAGGAACAATATGAAACAAATGTTGTTGGTTGGGCTTTTTGCCCTTGTGTTGCAGGCGCAGATGGCTATGGCGGGGGGGGGGGCAAAACTCCTTTCTAGATAAAAAGGGCTTTGTTGCCAGCGTGGGATACAGCCACACTAGCATAAAGGCTAAATTCTCAGATAGTGAACTTAAACACACTGGGCTAACTCCAAACCTTACTCTTGGTTACAAATACGAAAACTTCCTTGCCTCTTTAACGCTTGAAGGCGGCGATCTTAAAAAAGATAGCAGCAAAATCAAGCAAAACAATATGCTAGGCTTAGTCAATATTGACTACCTGCTCGGTGTGAACGATATTTTCGCCATTCTTGGTCTGGGGCTAGCAAAGCAGGAAATAAAGGATAACAGCGGTTACAAAAAAGACTTCGGCATTGGCGCTGTGCTTAGAGCAGGTGGCGGATACGCTTACAAACTCAATGACGATATGCATCTTTTTGCAGACGGCTTGTTTAGGTATAGCTTGAAAAAGATGGAGCACGACCTAGGCGGCGGTGATAAGCTAAAATTTAGCAACTTGTATTCATTTGGCATAAATGTTGGTGTAGCGTTTTAAGTTTTACGGATCTTAGGGCCTTTGCGGGCTTTAAGATCCGCTTGTTTTTCACTTCACTCGAAAGTTTCAAGCGCCGATGGCTTAATGGCGCTGCTGCTAAAATCCCGTTATGAATTTTAAAAACGGCTTCCTACGGCTCGGCGCGAATTTGGCGCTGCTTTTTCTTGCGCTGTATGTTTATGGCAAAAATTCGCCTGTTTATCATATGCACGTTACGCTAAACGTTTTGCGGCTTGAAGTGCCGCTGATTTTGTTTGTGTTTTTTCTGCTTTATTTTCCAAACAAGCGTTTTGTGGCAACGCTTGGCGCGTGGTTTATCATCTGCACGGTTTATTTTGCCAGCGACATATTCAGCGCCTTTTTGATGCGCCCGCCGCGTCTTAGCGACCTTGAAAACGCCAACGCGCTTTTTGAATTTTCCGTGTTTTATGGCGTGCTTTTTTACGCAATGTGGGCGGTGCTTGGCGGGATCTTTTTATACGGTCTTGTTTCGTTTGTTAGAAATTATGCGCGCAAAACAGTTTATGCCGTGCTGGGCGCAAAAATCGCGCTCCTTGGGCTTGGGGCTTTGCTTGTTTATTCGGGCGGGCTCAAGGCTTATTTGTTTGCTTTTTATGAGGAGCACTCCAACGGGATCTTTGGGGATTACGCAAAGAATGGGCGTATGGCTAGCGTTGCGTATTACTACTACAAAGGCTTAGAAAACGCCAAAGCCTTGCAAAAATATAGGGGCGCAGATCTTAACGCCAACGCCTTGCTTTTTGGCTCGGGGGCAATTAAAGATAAGCGCAACGTTTATATTTTGGTGCTAGAAAGCTTCTTAGATCCGCGCTTAATTAAAGGCATAAAATTTAGCGCCGACCCTTTGTTTAGCGGGCTTAGAAAGTATTTGCACGGGGGCGAATTCTCCCGCTGCATCTCGCCCGTTTATGGCGGCGGGACGGCTCAGGCGGAGTTTGAAGTGCTAACTGCCATTCCAGCGCTATCTAAGATCCGCTCCATTGATTTTAACGCGCTTGGTGGGCATCAAACAAACGGATTAATCAAGTTTTTTAAGGATAACGGCTACGCCGAACACGCGACGATTGGCACGAAATACACGTATTTCAACTCCATCAACGCCTACCGCTCCATTGGCTTTGGGGATCTTAAATTTTTGGAGTGGGTTGGGATAAAATCGGATGAGTTTGCTGGCGCGCTCTTTGTGAAAGATGAGATTAAAAAGCCGGGCGATAACTTCATTTTTGACGGGGATCTCTACGACTACGCCGTGAAAAAAATACGCACCCTTGAAGCGGACAAGCCGCACGTTTTTTACGTGCTTGGAATGTATGGGCACGCCACCTTTGACCGCAACAAAAAGGCGCGGCCAGACGTTACGCACACAAACATCGGCAAGGAAAGCATTGAAAACATCGCCAATCAGTTTTACTACCGCACGAAGGCTTTGGCGGGCTTCATTGACGCCGTGCTAGAGTAAGACCCCAGCGCGGTTATTTTTGCCACGAGCGACCACCTACCCGCCGTGATTGATTTGGCTAGCGCGGGGGGGGGGGCGCAATATACAAGCGACATACACAGCAACATTTGCCTACTACTTGATGGCGCTAAACCCGTTGTCATAGCCCAAGAGCCCTACTACAAGGCCGCGCAAAAGATCCTAAAACTTCTTGGCGTGAATGCAACCCCGCCGAGCGATTACCACGACATCTACTACGACACGATAGCAAAGAGCCTTTGGCGGTAGATTTGCAACTTTGCCGCGGATCTTTTAGCGGGGCTTGGATCTGATGGGGGGGCTTGCGCTGTGGCTTTGGAGCTTGGATCTTGGTGGCGCAAAGGTCTTAGGTGCTGGATCCGTGTGCGCACTTGGGGTTAGATCTTGACGCAACTTGCGCGGGATCTGGTGGGCGTAGATCTTTGGCGGGCTTGGATCTTGGCTTAGACCTAACGCGACTTAGATCTTTTGTTTGGATCTTGAGCTCCGCGCGGTTAGGGCAGGGCGCAAGATCTTGAGCGTTTTGCGGGCAAGATCTTAGATCTTGCTTCACGTTTGCCTAGCCTTGTGCCAAGCAAGTAATGATTGGCGATAGATCTGGAGTTTAGATCTTGATGCTAGCACTGGTGGATCTTTGGCGTGGCTTACGCCTGAGTAGATCTTAACCGCCCGTCGTGCTAGTAGATCTTTGGCTGATTTTGTCAAGATCTGTTCTACGTTTGGCGTGCTAGATCTTGAGCGTTTGGTTGGTTTGGATTTTTAGCGGGCGTTAGATCTTAGCGCGCAGATCTTCACCCCAAGACAAAGATCTTAAATGCTTTTAGCGCCAGCCATTCAAGTAAAAGCGCGGTGCAAAAGACTAGAACAAGCCGCGTGTCAAAAAAGCCAAGAAAGCGCCTAAAGCCAAACTCCTTGACGCTAAAGATTAAAAGCGCTAGCCCGCCAAGGCTTGAAGCAAGTGCAAGCCCCTGCTCGGCAAGCGGCGCAATGAGCGCGGCGGCAAGCAAGGCGTTTAGCGCCAGAGATTTTGCGACGATGATTGCGGCGGTTTTTTGCCGGCTGTGCGAGTATAGCCACAGGCTAAAGATCTTAGCTAACCCAAAGGGCAAAAGCCCAATCATATACATTTGCAAAACGCCGCTTGTGACGTTTGCGTCTGCTTGGCTAAACGCCCCGCGCAAAAACAAAAGGCGGATTATCTCATCGCTAAGCACAATCCCGCCAAGTGTTGCCGCGCCTAGCAAAAAGCTTAGGATCCAAAAGGATTTTTTAAGATACGCAAGCGCCTTTTGCTCTTCTTGTGCGATGATTGCGCGCGCCACGCTTGGAAAAAGCGCGGTGGAAACGGCTATGGCAAAAACCGCCAGCGGCAACTGGAAAATGCGGTTTGCGTAATAAAGATAGCTTATGCTCCCGCTTACCAAAAATGAAGCTAGGAAGGTGTCTAAAAACGCCGACAAATGCGAGGCGCTAGAGCCCAAAATCGCCGGTAAAAAGCCCGCGTTAAAGCGCGCTTCGTCTTGCCTATGGCGCTTTTTAAACCTAAAGCCAATCCAAAAAAGCCTTAACATACCTAGCTTTTGGCAGGCTAACACGTGCGCGGCGGCTTGTAAAACGCCGCCAGCGATGACGCCCACGCTTAGGTAAAAAACAACGTCTTGCGGCGCCTTGTTTGCGCCAAAAAGCAGCGCGCAAATGAGCGCGACGTTAAGCAGCGCGGGGCTAAAGGAGCTAGTGGCAAAGTGCTTTTTGTAGTAAAGTAGCGCGGAGAGAAAGCTAGCTATAAAGATAAGATCTAGGTAATAAAAGTTGATGGCTACGAACTTTTTTGCAATTTGCACGGCGTCTTGGCTAAAGCCAAAGGCGATGAGTTTTGTTGCTTGCTCGCTAAAAATATTCACAAAAATAGAAAGCACCAAAATGGCAAAAAGGAGCCTTGAAAAAACAACAAGCGTGAATTTTGCCTTGTATTTTGCCGCGATGAAACTTGGCAAAAAGCTTTGAGAGAACGCGCCCTCTGCAAAGATCCGCCTGAATAAATTCGGCAGTTTAAAACTCACGAAAAAAATATCTGAATATATGTTTGCGCCTAGAATTTGCGCGCTTAGAAGATCCCTGATAAACCCTAAGATACGCGATAGTAATATTCCGACAGAATTTGTAAAAATGGCTTTTAACATAGCGAATATTATCAAAGCAAGGATTATTAAATGATAATAGGTCTAAAGGGGCGCATTAGAAAAAAGGAGCTTTCTTTTTGCGACGTTGAGACGGCGGCGGGGCTAATTTACCGCGTTTTTATCTCGCTTAATTGCTACTCGCTGATTAAAACAAGCGAAGTGGAATTTTTGATAACGCAGATAATAAAAGAAGACGGGCATTTTCTTTACGGCTTCTTAGATCCGGGCGAAAAAACGATGTTTGAAATGCTTTTAAAGGTTAGCGGCATAGGGGCAAAATCCGCTATGGCTGTTTGCTCTAGCTTTTTGCCGGCTGAATTTGCGCGCGTATTGGAGCTAAAAGATCTTGCCACCATCACCAAAGTCCCGGGCATTGGCAAAAAAACCGCGAGCCTTATTCTTGTGGAGCTTGGCGAGTTTGATTTTACAAGCACGGCGCTAGCGGCGGATCTTAGCCCCGTGGCGGCTCAAGCTAGCAGCGCGCTCATTAGTCTTGGCTTTAAAAAAGAAGCGGTGGCAAAGGTGCTTAGCGCGTGCAAGGCAGATAAGCTTGAAGATCTTGTCAAAGAAGCCTTGGCAAAATTAACAAAGGTGGCTTGATGAAATTTGCGATAATTTTCGGCGGGCAGAGTTACGAACACGAGATTAGCATCGTTAGCGCCATAGCCCTAAAGCGCGCGCTAAAGGCGGATATGAGCTTTATTTTTTGCGACGCGGCTAGGGAGTTTTACCTGATTGAGCCCAGATTTATGCGCTCTAACTACTTTAGCAGCGGCGCGTATAAAAAGGCTAGCCGCCTAGATCTTGGCGCGGGCGGGTTTTTTGCGCGCGGCCTTTGGGGCAAAAGGCGCGTTAGCTTTGACGTGGCGGTGAATTTAATTCACGGCGCAGACGGCGAGGACGGCAAAATGGCGTCGCTACTGGAATTTTACGGCGTGAAATACATCGGCGCGCGCGTGGAAGCCAGCGCGATTAGCTTTAGCAAACTCTGGACGAAGCACCTAGCCGCGCAGGTTGGCGTCAAAACGCTAGATTACGAGCTCTTAAGTAGCAAGGATCAAACCCCTAGCCGCCTAGCTTTTCCATTTATTTTGAAGCCGACGCATCTTGGCAGCTCCATAGGCGTGAGCGTGGTTAAGAGCGCGGCGGATCTTGCCTACGCCAAGGACACGGCGTTTGAGTTTGACGACAGCGTCCTAGCCGAGCCTTTTATAGAAGGCGTGAAGGAATACAACCTTGCCGGGTGCTTTGCCGGTGGGGAGTTTTTGTTTTCAAACATTGAAGAGCCCGCTAAGAAAGCGTTTTTGGATTTTGAGCAAAAGTATCTGAATTTTTCGCAAGAAAGGGCGGTGCAGGCTTTGCTTAGCGCGGATCTTGCGGCGCGGCTAAAGGCGGCGTTTAAG
This sequence comes from uncultured Helicobacteraceae bacterium, assembly GCA_963542625.1. GTDB lineage: Bacteria > Campylobacterota > Campylobacteria > Campylobacterales > SZUA-545 > CAUTXO01. The sequence goes on from CAUTXO010000003.1 coordinate 53,942, forward strand.
AAACTTTACACGCCATATTTTCACGGCGCGCTCATTCGTTGCGACTTTTTCGAGCTTGACGGCGAAGTTTATTTAAACGAGATAAACCCGCATCCGGGCAGCCTTGCAAACTATTTGTTTGACGATTTTACCGGCGTTTTGACCCGCCTTGCCAGCGATTTGCCCCGCGCGCAAAACATTCCGATTTTTTACAACTACATTAGTTCAATCCAATCCGCCAAAGGCAAGCTCTAAGCGTTTTGCGCCTAGATACGCGGCGGGCTGGGATCTTGAGTGGTTTGCGTGCTGCGGCTAGGATCTAGCTAGCCGCTAGATCTTGCCCTAATGCCTTAGCTTGAAGTCGTAGTAGCGGGAGATGAATTTGCCGTCATCTATGTTGTTTAGCTGTATCGCCGCGCCTGAATAGTTGGCGGTTTGCGCTGGTTTGGATTTGCGTAGGGCTCGCTTGGATCTTGGCACTCGGCTTGGTTTTTATTGTGCGATTGCGCCGTTGCAAAAGAATAGCCAATGTGCCGTTTGGATCTTTGGTGGCGCAGATCTTAGGTCTCGCGAGCACACGACAAACGAGAAAAACCTTTAAAAACAAAAAACTGGGATTTTAGCGCTTAACTTTCGCGCAAAGTCTTTGAATGCTAATCTAATGCTGGAGCGTTGGTGGATCTTAGATCTTGGATGCCACGCTTACGCGCAAAATCTGAAAGGGGCAAGCACGGATCTATTTTTATGGGCGTCAAGCTAAGCACGCGAAGATTGAAACAAGCGTGGAATCTTGGGCGGCGTGGGCTTTAAAGATCTTACGTGCAAGCTCACGCGCAAAGCTTTTACGAGCAAAAGCGGGGATCTTTTAGGGCACTAGATCTTGCGTGCTAGTTAGCGTGCAAAGTTAAGCTCGTAAGCCAAACACGTAAAACCTAAAAACAGCCGAGATCTTTAGCGGTGCTGGGCTAAAGATCTTACGCGCATACGCCAAACGAGAAAAGATTTTGAAAGCAAGTGGGGATCTTTTACGGCGCTAGATCTTACGCGCAGATCTAAACGAGCAAAGCCTTTTAAGATAAAGGCTTGGGATCTAGCGCCGCATAATTTCCACGCAAAGCTTACAAACTTGATAGCTCACTTATTCCTTTGCTCGACGAGTTTGCGGCGCAAATAGGCGATTTTTGTTTGCAAGGGCAGGTGTTTGGGGCAGTTGTCTTCGCAACCAAGAAGGCTCATACAGCCAAAAATCCCGTTGTCATCGCCGACTAGCTCGTAAAAATCCGCGTGAGTGCGCTCATCGTGCGGGTCTATTTCAAAACGCGCGACGCGGTTTAAGCCGACCGCGCCGATGAAATCTGGGCGCATAATTTTCGTCCCGCACGCGGCAACGCAGATCCCGCATTCTATGCAGCGGTCTAGTTCGAAAGTCTCATCGGCAACGTCTGGATCAACGCGCTCTTCTATCTTAGAAATATCCGTTTGCTTTGCTGAATGCACCCAGCTCTCCACGCGCTTACTCATTCCGTTCATCCAGTTGCCCGTATCCACGCTTAGATCACGAATTAGCTTAAACGCTGCCATCGGCGTAATGGTGATGACGTCTTCTTTGTAATTGTTGATGAGCGTGCGGCAAGCAAGCGCGGGCACGCCATTTACCACCATACCGCAACTGCCACAGATCCCCGCGCGGCAAACAAAGTCAAAGGCAAGGGTTGGGTCTTGCTTTTCCCTAATCATATTAAGCGCGATAAACAGCGTCATTCCAGGCGTTTCTTCTAGTTCGTATTTTTGGAAACGCGGCTTGTCGTTTTTGTCTTGCGGGTTGTAGCGAAAAATCTTGAGCGTTACTGTGCGAGCCATCTAATCACCTATCCTTTCATTCCTTGCCTTGTATTTTTCCAAGAGTTCGTAGGGCATTAAAGCGTGCTGGATCTCTATTCTGTCCTTGCCTTCGGCTTCCATTTTTTCGCGGATCTCATCAACTTGCCGCTGGCGCACGGCGCTGTCTGGGTGCTCGATGATATTGCCCTTTGCGCCGTAACCCCTAAACGCGGGCGGCATTTCCATTTTCATAATGTCAAGATCTTCGTAGGTGAGCGTCGGCATTGTGTCGTCCTCGTTTTTCCACCAAGCGAGCGTTCTTTTTAGCCAATGCGCGTCGTCGCGTTTTGGGTAATCCTCCCTGTAATGCGCGCCGCGGCTTTCCGTGCGCTCTAGCGCGCCCTTTGCCACGCAAAGCGCAAGTTTAAGCATTTTTGGCACGCGGTAGGCTTCTTCTAGCTCGGGGTTGGCGTAGCGCAGCTTATTTTTGATGCCGATGTGTTTGGAGCGCACGTATAGTTTTTCAAGCTCTTTGACGGCGGTTTCTAGGTGCTCGCCCGTTCTAAAGATCCCGACGTTTTCGTGCATAATGTCTTTCATCGCGTTTTTGATGACGAAAACATCTTCGCTGCCTGTGTTTGCAATGATGGCGTTTAGGTAGTCGTCTTGTTTTTTGAGCGCTTGCTCTACCTTAGCCGTGCTGATTTCTATCTCGTTTTTCGCGCAAAAGTTGGCAAAGTAGCTGCCTATTATCATACCCGCCACGACGGCTTCGCTCACGGAGTTTCCGCCTAGCCTGTTAAAGCCGTGTAGATCCCAGCACGCGGCTTCTCCTGCGGCAAAAAGCCCCTTTAGCGTAGGCGACTCGCCCGTTGGCTTTGTTCTGATCCCGCCCATTGAGTAGTGCTGCATTGGTAGCACGGGCGCCCAGCCCTTTGGGCCTTCGTCGGCTGGGTCAATGCCGTTAAAGATCTTGCAGATCTCTTGCACGTCGCGCAGGTTTCTTTCTATGTGCTCCCTGCCTAGAATGGAGATGTCAAGCCAAATGTGATAGCCATACGGCGATGGCACGCCCTTGCCCGCTCTAATGTGCTCCATCATTCGTCTTGAAACGACGTCTCTTGAGGCTAGCTCTTTTTTCTCGGGCTCGTAATCGGGCATAAATCTATGGCCATCAACATCGCGCAAAACCCCACCGTCGCCGCGGCAGCCTTCTGTGAGTAAGATCCCCGATGGCACGATGGGCGTTGGGTGGAATTGCACCGCTTCCATATTACCTAGGCTTGTTTTGCCAGTTTCTAGCGCAATCGCCGCGCCCGTGCCCTCGCAAATGACGGCGTTTGTTGTTTGCTTGTAGATCCTGCCGTAGCCGCCTGTGGCAATGAGCGTGCCCTTGGCGATGTAGGCGGCAAGCTCGCCATTTACAAGATCTCTCACCACCGCGCCATAGCAACGCTCGCCTTCTGTGATGAGCGAGATTGCTTCTTTGCGGTCTTCGATATTGACGTTGCGTTTTAGCGCTTCATTTGCCACGCCAAAAAGCATTGTATGCCCCGTGGCGTCTGAAGTGTAGCAGGTGCGCCATTTTTTCGTCCCGCCGAAATCGCGCGAGTGAATGAGCCCGTGCGCGGCTTCGTCTTCTGTTATCGTTGTGCGTTTGGCGTTAATGACGGCTGAGCGCGGGCCTTTTTTGATGCGCGTCCAAGGCACGCCCCAGCTAGCAAGCTCGCGGATTGCCTTTGGCGCGGTATTTACGAACATTCTTGCTACTTCTTGGTCGCAACCCCAGTCCGAGCCTTTTACGGTGTCGGCAAAGTGAAGATCTTCGTTGTCGCCTTCGCTCATTTTTGAGTTGCCAAGGCTTGCTTGCATACCGCCTTGTGCGGCGGCTGAGTGAGATCTTTTAACGGGCACTAGGCTAATGACCGTTGTGTTTAAGCCCTTTTCTTGACAGGCAACCGCCGCGCGCAAGCCCGCAAGCCCACCGCCTATAACGAGCGCATCTACGTATTTAATCTCCATCACCTAGCCTCCGTTTTGTATGTAGGGGTGTATTTTTCGCCGTAATTTGGGGCGTGATCTATGCCGATCTTCATATACGCCGCAAGGGTTAGCAAGCCAAGCGTGATAAAAAACGTGCTTATGCCAAGCTTGAATTTTTGCAAGGCGGCGCGGCGCTTTTTAGGCTCTTTGCCGTCAAACCAACCCCACTTTACAACGAGACGGTAAAGCCCGATAGATCCGTGCAACTCCACCGCAAAAAGTAGGACTAAATATAGCGGCCACATATGGTCGCTCCACATTCTATCAGCAGATCCGTAAGGGCCTATGTTTTGCGGCTGCGTCATCATAATGTAAAGATGCACAGATCCTAAGAAAAACATCACAAAGCCCGTTAGCACTTGGATAAACCAATACGTTGTGTCGCTGTGTTTGAAGGTGCGCATATGGACGTAAAACTTCATAAATTGCTCGTAATTGATAGGGAATTTACGCATAGCAACGCCCGCGTGGATAATAAAGATTGCAAAAACAATGCCTGCCATAACGGATACAAGCGCGGGCTGGCCGTCTTTGATAAGGGGCGAGCCCTCCATCATTTTGGTAACAAAATACATCGCGTCTTTGCTAACTAAAATGCTGGAGACAAAGATCATATGCGCCATCATAAAAAGCCCTAAAAAAAGCCCCGTGGCGCTTTGTATGTAGTCGAGTTTTGCTGGGATCTTACTCTTTGTGTTGTCAGCCGTTTTGCCGCTAAAAGCTTCTAATACATTCATACGCAATCCTTAAATTTGGCGATTGTAATACCAAACTACTTTAATTTTGATAAAGCGCGGGCTATTTTCCGTAAAGCAAATTAGGCAAAAATAGCGAAATATCAGGAACGTAAGTGATAAGCAGCAGCCCTGCAAGAATGGTGAGCGTCCAAGGAATGGACGAAACTATCACGTCTTTTAGGGATAGATTGGTAATTGCGCTTGCCACGAAAAGGTTTAAGCCAACAGGCGGCGTTATCATTCCGATCTCCATATTTACGACCATAATCACGCCAAGGTGTATAGGATCTACGCCTAGTTGCTTTGCAAGCGGCAAAAGTAGCGGAACGGTTATCATTACAACCGACGATGGCTCCATAAACTGCCCCATAATAAAAAGCAAGATATTAACGATGATTAAAAAGCCCACGACGCCTATGTTTAGGCTCATTATGAAGTTTGTGATGTCTTGCGGAATGGATTCTGTCGTTAAAAAATGCGCGAAGATCATAGCGTTTGCGATGATGAAAAAGATCATAGCCGTTGTCATCGCGGAGTCTAAGATGATGTGATAGACGTCGCTTAGTTTGATGTCGCGATACACAAAGAAAGAGATTATAAAGGCATAAACGGCGCTAACAGCTCCCGCTTCTGTTGGCGTGAAGATCCCGCCGTAGATCCCGCCGATGACGATGACGATGATAAGCAGCGCCCAAAAGGCGTTTTTAAAGGCTAGCACGCGCTCTTTAAAACTTGCTGGCGTCCCTGCTTTAAAGCCAAGCCGTTTTGCGCCTATGTATGTTACGAGCATTAGCATAGATCCTATGAGTAGCCCCGGAATAACGCCCGCCATAAATAGCTTGCCTATGGATTCATCAGCCGTTACGCCATAAACTATCATCACTAAAGATGGCGGTATGAGAATGCCAAGCGTCCCGCTGGTGGCGATTGTGCCGATGGCGTATTTGGTGGAATAGCCCGCTTCTTTTATTGCGCCATACATTACAGATCCAATAGCCACAACGGTTGCGGGGCTAGATCCGCTCACAGCAGCAAAGATAATGCTAGCAAAAATGGCAGAGATTGGCAGGCCGCCTGGCAAATGTCCTACAACAGAGCGCGCAAAGTCGATGATCCGCCGCGCGCTGCTACCCTTGCTAAGAAAGGCGCCCGCTAGCACGAACATAGGAATAGCCATAAGCGGGTAGGTATTTAGGCCGTCAAAAACCTTTTGCGGAAACTCTTCTAGCGACATATCCGTAAATAAATACGCCGTGATTATCGTAGAAGCACCGAGCGAAACCGCAACGGGGACGCCAAAAAGCATTAATCCAAAAAGCAGTATAAAAAGTGTAGCGAGCATCAATGTTTATTCCTTATTGACGGAGTCGTTTATGAATTCGTCCGTGTTGCTCTTGATGACGTCCTTTGGATCTTGACGGCTTATCTCATAAATGCGCTCGCCAACGCGATAGCTTGCCGTGAAAAAGGCTAGCGGCACAACGAGATTTACGATCCACATCGGAATGCCAAGCTCGACGTTTTTCTCGTCCATTTCAAAGATGACTTCTATCAAGGAGATCCCAAGATAAGACATAAGCGCAAGGTAGCCAAAGGTAAAGATCATAGAAAAAAGCATAAAAAATTTTGCAACGGAGGGCTTAAACTTTGCCAAAAGAATGGTAACTTGCACGTGAATTCCCTTTTTAAAGCCGTAAGCCGCGCCAAAAAGCGCCGACCAAATAAAAAGGTAGTTCGTCAGTTCAGGCGCCCAAGTCAGGCTCGCGTTAAAAAGGTAGCGCAAAAAAACATTGATGGTAGCTAGGAGAATTCCCCCTAGCATACCCACCACCGCCATACTTCTATTCACGACGGCAATGCCAAGATCTAAGTAAGTAAAGATCCGCTTCATTTGGTTGCGATGGCTTTTTCTATTAGATCTTTGCCGATTTCATCGTAAAACTTAGGATAGATGGTGCGCATTACGTCTTGCCATTGCTTTTTTTGCTCTGGGCTTAAGAGTATTATTTTTAGTTTGCCGCTTGATTTTGCGTAGTTTTCAAGCTCTTTTACGTATTGCATTTCGTATTCGTCGGTTAGCTTTCTTTCGTAATCCGTTGCTTCTTTCATCGCTTTTACAACGGCTTCTTGCATATCTTTAGGGAGCTTTTTCCAAAATTTATCGCTAGCGACGACCAAATAGCCAAGATAGCCGTGATTACTCATCGTAACGCTTGATTGCACTTCGTAGAATTTTTTCGTCATAATGTTTGAAAGCGGGTTTTCAGCACCATCGACGACGCCTTGCTGCAAGGCTGAATACACTTCAGAAAACGGCAAGATCTGTGGATTAACTTTTACGACCTTCATTTGTTCTTCTAGCACGCGTGAGCTCATAATGCGGATCTTTTGCCCTTCAATGCTAGTAGGCGTTGTAACGGGCGCTTTGTTTGTAGAAAATTGCTTAAAGCCAGCGTCCCAGTAAGCAAGAGAGATATAGCCTTTATCATTGGCGATTTTTTTCAGCGCTTCGCCCACTTCGCCGTCCATTACGTGGTGCAAATGCGCGTTATCTCTAAATAAAAATGGCAAATCAAAGAGCTGGATCTGCGGCATTACGCTTGTAAATTTAGAAAAACTAGGCGCTGCAAATTGCACGTTGTTTAGCTTTAGCGCCTTTAAAACCGCCGCGTCTGTGTAGAGCTGCGAATTTGGAAACACGGTAACTTTTAGATGACCGTTTGTGAGCTCGCCAACACGCTTGGCAAAAAATTCCGCCGCCTTGCCCTTTGGCGTGTTCTCGCTCACTACGTGGCTAAATTTTGCCTCAATAACCTTTGCCGCGCCTAGTGAAAACACTAGCGCCAACCCAAGAAAAACTCGGTGCAATTTCATTTAAAATCCTTTAGATCGAATTCGCCGTATCTTAGTCCAACAAAAATAAAATTGGACTTAAAGTTAGTATTTTTGCTAAAGTAAAATTTAAGCTTCACGCCGCCTGCCGTTCATTTAGCGCTTGCCCGTTTGCCAGCCGTTGAACTTGCTCGCCAGCCGTTTGCCCGCTATTTGCCAGCCGTTGAGCTTGCCCGTCAGCACACGCGCACCTGCTCCCGCGCCTTATTTTGCCATTTAAAAGCCGCCGCCAAAGCCTAGCGCCCAAAATACGTTCTTAAATATTTAGAGATCTCCGTCGGGTTTGTTTTGCCAATGAAGCCTTGCGCTTTCAGGCTTTCTGCTAGCCGCATATTCGACGTGCCCGTCATCGATGAATTCACAATCACCGGAATATGCGCCGTTTGCGAATTTTCTTTGATCTGCTTAATAACCGTAAAGCCAGAGACTATCGGCATTTCAAGATCCGTGATAACCAATCCAATATCATCGTAAGAAGCCAGCGATCCCAAGTAATCCAAGATCTCCTTGCCGTTTCTAAAGGTTTTATAATCTATTCCAAGCCTATCAAGTATCACCGTCAAAGCCTTTAGCGCGGTTTTTGAGTCTTCAGCAATCAGCACGATTTTATTTGGATCTTTAATCTCAAAAAGCTCCAAGCCGCGCGTTTCTTCAAGCTTTTCCTCCACCAAATACGGAAAGATCTCGGCTAGCATACTTTCAATATCCACGATATAAACTATCTCGCCCTTGTCGTTTTTCGTGTAGTTGTTGATCTTTGTCCCAAATTCGCTAGAAATTGGCACCTTGATCTCCTCCCAGTTGCGCCGCAAAATATACTCCGCCTTTAAAACCTTGACACCGATTACGTTTTCGTTAAATTCGCAGACGATTATTTGCTTTTCATCATCGGGAATGTCGTCTTCTTGGCAACGCACCACAGAGCCTTCCATAATCCAGCTTTTAAGATCTACAACGGGCAAAATTTCTTTTCTTAGCGTCAGCAAGCCCTGCACGGATTTATGCGCGTCGGGTAGGAGCGTCAGCGCGTGGAATTTCACCGTTTCCCGCACCTTAAAAACATTCACCGCAAAGACCGTCCCCGTATTTGTGAGCTTAAAACATAGCAACTCCAGCTGGTTTCTTTGCGTTAATTTCGTTCTTTCTTCATCTAAAATAGACATAATACAACTCTTAAAAAAATTTGATTTGGGTATTATAATAGAATATTTTTAAAGGCTGTTTCTTGAGGCGGTTTTTTGTTTTTTTGCTTTGTGCGTCAAGTTTTTTTGGGCGCGATTTTTTCTATTTTTCATACCGGCTTGTCGTGCAAAACAATACTTACAAAAATCAAAGCGTCAATATTTCAAGAGTGATGGTCTTGCCCGCAAGGCTAAAAAAAATAGGCGAGTTTAGCTTAGATCTTAGTCGTCGCGGTGGCGGTGACGGCGGGCAAAGATCTAGCCAAGATCTTAGTCAAGATCCAAGCCGAGATCCAAGACAAGATCCTAGCCAAGATCTAAGCAAGGATCTAACCCGCGCGCTTTTTGCGCATCAAGATGAAATTTTTAGCGAGCTAAGCCGCGCCGGGATCTTTGTAAGCGCCAAGCAAAAAACGTCCAAGCTTACTCAAAAATCCAAAGATATAATCATCATTTTTCCCGTCATCATCGGCGTTAGCGTTAAAGGCAATTTTGTTATCATCTCGGTTTATGAAAAAAATTTTGGGTAGATCTTGAAGTGAAAATAGCCATCGTTGAAGACGACATAAATATGCGAAAATCGCTAGAAATAGCCTTTTCATCTATGCCGGAATATGAAGTCGTTTCCTTTAAAAACGCGCGCGACGCTCTCAAAAAACTAGACGAAACTTTCGAGCTTGTTATTACGGATCTTACAATGCCAGGCATTAACGGCATAGAGTTCTTGCGCGAGCTTGGCGGCAAATATGAAACAATCGTCATCACCGGCGACGCCACGCTAAACAAAGCCATTGACGCAATGCGGCTAGGCGCCAAAGACTTCATCACCAAGCCCTTTGAAATGAGCACGCTCACACAAGCCATTCAAAGATCTTCTAAGGTTAGCAAGATCCTAAAAGCCGCGCCAAAGCAAAAAGAAGAAGCCGCCGATAACCCCTTTGGCGTGGTATCGCCCGCGCTTAAAAAGCCGCTAGATATTGCATTTAAGGCGTCAAAAACGGACGCGTCGTGCTTGCTTTTGGGCGAAAGCGGCGTTGGGAAAGAAGTTTTTGCCAATTACATTCACAAAAATTCGTCTAGATCTTCTAAGCCTTTCGTGGCAATAAATATGGCAGCAATTCCAGAAACGCTCATTGAAGCCGAGCTTTTTGGCTATGAAAAGGGCGCATTCACAGGCGCGGACACCGCTAAACCGGGCAAATTTGAAGAAGCAAGCGGCGGCACGCTTTTTCTTGATGAAATAGGAGAAATGCCGTATTCGCTGCAGGCAAAGCTTTTGCGCGTTTTGCAAGAAAAAGAGATAATCCGGCTTGGCACGGCGAAAAAGACGAAGGTCGATGTGCGGATAATCTCTGCCACAAACATAGACATAAAAGCGTCTATTGCCAGCGGAGAATTCCGCGAAGATCTTTACTACCGCCTAAACACAATCCCGATAGAAATTCCACCACTACGCGAGCGCAAAGATGAGATCTTACCCCTTGCTACTAGCGTGCTACAAAAGGCGGTGCGGCAATACGCCTTGAGCGAGAAAACATTCGGCCAAGAAGCGCAAGATGAGCTTTTAAAATACAGCTGGCCCGGAAACGTGCGCGAGCTTATCTCCGTGTGCGAGCGGGCGGCAATTTTATCCGAAAGCGACACAATAAGCCGCGAAGATCTTTTCATAGACGCGCGCGAGACGACAAAAAGCATTGACGTAATGGAAAAAGATCTTTTAAAAGAGCTCATAAAAGAAACTGGCAGGGATCTTGCCAAAATGGCTGAGATCTTATCGCTAAGTAGCGCAGATCTTGATAGGAAACTCAAAAAATACAACCTTTAAGGACGCCAAATGAAAGAATACGTTGTTGCCGTTGTGGGCGCTACTGGTGCTGTTGGTAGCGAGATGATAGAAGTTTTACAACAAAGAAAATTCCCCGTCAAACGCCTTGTCCCCCTAGCTGGCAAAAATAGCGCCGGTAGCCGCATTAGCTTTGGCGGGCAGGATCTAGTCGTAAAAGAACTAACAAAAAATTCTTTCAAAGAAGAGGGCGTAGAAATCGCGCTTTTTAGCGCCGGCGGGAGCGTATCAGCCGAATTTGCGCCAATCGCGGCGCAAGCAGGCGCCGTCGTCATTGACAACACAAGCCATTTTAGAATGGAAAAAGACGTCCCGCTTGTCGTGCCTGAAGTCAATCCGCAAGACATAGACGGCTGGCGCGCGCGTGGGATAATCGCCAACCCAAACTGCTCCACCATTCAAATGGTGAGCGTGCTTAAGCCGCTTGATGATGCCTTTGGAATTCGTCGCGTTGATGTTAGCACGTATCAAGCCGTTTCTGGGACGGGAAACAAGGCTATGAGAGAGCTTATGGAGCAAATGAAAGACGTTCTAAACTTTGAGTTTGAAAACAGCTTGCCCGAAGTTTATCCACATAAAATCGCGCTGAATGTTTTGCCGCACATTGACGTTTTTATGCCAAGCGGCTTTACCAAAGAAGAAGAAAAGATGATTTTTGAAACGCAAAAGATCCTACACAAAAACATCGCCGTTTCCGCAACTTGCGTGCGCGTCCCGGTTTTGCGCGGGCATAGCGAAGCAGTTAGCATTACCTTTGACCGTGAAGTTTGCGCTTGTGAAGTGCAAGATCTCTTACAAGGCGCGCCGGGCGTCGTGCTTGTTGATGAACCTAGCAAAAACAAATACCCAATGCCGCTTGATGCCACCGGCAAGGACGAAACTTACGTCGGGCGCATTAGGGGCGACATTTACAACAAAAAAATAGTTCATCTTTGGTGTGTTGCGGATAACTTGCGCGTTGGCGCCGCAACAAACGCCGTAAGGATTGCAGAAAAATGGATAAGAAAAAACTAATCGAGCGGATTTTTGAGCGGGGGCTTTGGAGCACGCGGTTTTTCGTGCTTTTGCCCGTGATCTTTAGCTTGATAGGATCTTTCATCTTGTTTATAAGCGCTAGCGGCGGCATTATAGAAGTGCTAGAGCTCACATACAAGGCGTTTTTTGGCGGCGAGCACGTGCAAATGCAAGCTTTTCACGCCGATATGCTAAGCGGCTTAATCGAGGCTGTGGATCTTTACCTAATTGCCATCGTGCTGCTTATCTTTAGCTTTGGGCTTTACGAGCTTTTTATATCAGAAATCGATCACGCCAGCAAAACAGGCGGCTCAGGCGTGCTTGAAATTCACTCACTAGATCAGCTAAAGGATAAGATAGCAAAGGTCATCATTATGGTGCTTGTCGTGAGCTTTTTTCAGCGCGTTTTGCATATGGAATTTAAAACCCCACTTGAGATGGTCTATTTTGCCTCTTCCATTTTGATCCTATCTTTGGGGCTATATTTTTTGCGTAAGGGGTATCATTGATTTTTACTGACGCTTGCTTTGGAAAGCCAACGCCATACGCGCCTGTTTGGATGATGCGCCAAGCGGGGCGCTATTTGCCAGAGTATCGCGCCACCAGAGCGCAGGCGGGGGACTTTCTTAGCCTTTGTAAAACCCCAGAGCTTGCCGCTCGCGTTACGCTCCAGCCGGTTGAGATCTTGGGCACAGACGCCGCGATTTTATTTAGCGACATTCTAGTTTTGCCGCTTGAAATGGGAATGCGGCTTAAGTTTGCCAGCGGGGAAGGGCCTGTGTTTGAAGATCCTATTAAATCCGCGCAAGATCTTGGGCGGCTAGATCCGCACACGGCGGTTAAAAACCTAAGCTACGTTTATGAAACCATCGCGCGCGTGCGCGGCGAGCTAGGAGCAAATAAGGCGCTCATTGGCTTTTGCGGCGCGCCTTGGACGGTGGCAACGTATATGATAGAAGGGCGCGGCACGAAAAGCTTTGGCGCGGTAAAAAGGCTTGCATATGAAGATCCAGAGCTTTTGCACCAGATCTTAGGCACGCTAGCAACGGCGTCTGAGCTTTATTTAGAAGCGCAGATAAAAGCCGGCGCAAATGCCGTGCAGATCTTTGACTCTTGGGCTGGTGCGCTAGAAGAAGACGCGTTTTTTGAGTTTAGCTGGGCGTATATCAAGCGCATCGTGGGCGCGCTCAAGCAAAAATACCCGCAGATCCCGCTCATTGTGTTTCCAAAGGGCGCGGGCGCTTATATGCAGCGCATTGACGGGGATTTTGACGTTTTTGGCGTTGATTGGGGCACGCCTATGCAAAGAGCGCAAGAGATCTTAGGCGCGCGCTACGTTTTGCAAGGAAACTTAGAGCCCGCAAGGCTTTATTCGCAAAAAGCGACGAAAGACGGCGTGCTAAAAATCGCCAGCGCAATGAAAAACGGCAGGCATATTTTTAACCTAGGGCACGGCATCTTTCCAGACACCCCAGTAGAAAACGCAAAATATTTCATAGATCTTGTAAAAACCGTTACGGCTAGATGATTGTTTTTGGTCCTGTGTTTTCGCGGCGCTTTGGCACAAGCCTTGGCGTGGATCTTAGCCCCGGGCTTAAGCAGTGCAATTTTAATTGCGTTTATTGCGAGCTTGAAAAGGCTAAGCCCGTTAGCGCAATGCGCCCGCTAGCAAGCCCCGATGAGATCCTTTCAGAAATAAAAACCGCTCTAAGCAAGCACGAAAACATAGACGTTTTAACGCTCACGGCAAACGGCGAGCCAACCCTCTACCCGTTTTTTGGCGAGCTTGTGCGGCGCATAAAGCAGGATTTGCCAGGCGCTAAGCTCCTTGTGCTTTCAAACGCCACGCGCATTAGGGAGAATCTCCAAGCCCTTTTGCAGTGCGACATTGTTAAGTTTTCTTTGGATAGTGCGGTGCAAAAAACCTTTGAAAAAATCGACGGCGCGCGGGGCATTGCGGTGGTTGATGTGATTTCAGCCGTGCGCGATTTTAGCGCGGTTTATAAGGGCGAGCTTATACTTGAGATCTTAGTTGTGGCGGGGCTAAACGACACCGCGCGTGAAATGCAAGCCATTCAAGCCGCGCTTTTGGGCGTGAAGTTTGCCCGCGCGGATCTTGCCAGCATAGACCGCCCGCCCGCTTTTAACGTTAAGGGCGTTAGCTATGAAGATCTAAAAGCCCTAGCCGCGCATTTGCCGGATTTGCCTGTTAGCATCGTCCAAAGCCCGGTGTATAAGCAGAAAAATTACTTTGAAAAGAGCGAGATCCTTGAGATGCTAAAACGCCGCCCGCAAAGCACCAGCGACGTAGCCAAAGCCTTTAATGACGCCGCGCAAGCAAACTTGCAAGATCTCCTAGCGCGCAAAAAAATCAAACTAAAAAATAACTTTTTCGTCCTTGCGTAGGCTGCACGGCTAGATTTGTTCGGGCTAGGATCTGTTAGAAAATTCCCACCAAAAAGGTGGGAACACAAAAAAATTTATAAAAAGGATTTCAAGAAGCGGCGGATTATACAAAACAATCCATTAATTAATCACAAAGCCTTTAAAACTAGTTGATGACGCATTAAACCTAGCTATTTTGCAATACGCGCCAAGATCTTTGCACCAACAAGAGTCAAAAGATGTACTCCATAGGCACATTCTGAGATTACAGGCATTTGTTTTATCCCCAAACAATTAAAATAACGGCAAAACTTCACGGAGCGTAAAATGCAAGAGCACATAGCGGATTTTGAAAACTACATAAAAGCCAACATTCCACACGCGCAGAGCTTTCACCCACACTACCAAGACGCCATCGCGCACGTCATTCTAGCTGGCGGCAAGCGCTTTAGGCCGCAGCTTGTATTTGCCGTTGTGAGCGCCTATGCGCCGGATCTAGTGCGTAGATCCTACCCCGCCGCTTACGCGCACGAGCTTTTGCATACGTATTCGCTAATTCACGACGATCTCCCCGCGATGGATAACGCCCCGCTTCGCCGCGGCAAGCCAACGCTCCACGCGCTTTACGGCGAAGTTACGGCGGTTTTGGTTGGCGACGCCCTAAACACGCACGCCTTTTTCTTGCTTGCCACTTGCGATTTGCCGGACGCAACAAAAACCGCGCTAGTTGCAAACCTAGCTTATAGCGGCGGGCTTGACGGTATGGTGCTAGGGCAAGCTATCGACTGCCACTTTGAAAACCAGCGCCTAAACCTAGAGCAACTAGAATTTTTACACCGCAAGAAAACGGGCGAGCTCATCGCGGCGTCTTTGAAGGCCGGCGCAATCATTTGTGGGCTTGACGCCACTCAAACAAAGGCAATCTACTCTCTTGGGCTAAAGCTTGGGCTAGTGTTTCAGATCCAAGACGACATAATAGACGCCACCGCCACGCAAGAAGAAGCCGGCAAACCCGTCAATAATGACAGCGCAAAAAACACGTTCATAAACCTTGCCGGGCTAGACGGCGCGGTGCAAAAAAAGCTGAGTCTAACTGGAGAAATCAAGGAAATTCTAGGCGGTTTTAACGCAGAATTCAAAGAAAATCTAATGCAACTTATAAATAAATACCTTTCTTAGCCTAGATCCGCGCGCCACGCGCCAAAGCCTTTTTGCTATACTTCGCGGATTTTGGAGCAAACGTTAGTAAATTTAATGCAAAGGCAGAGCGTGAGTGGTAATAAATTCGGCGTTTCTATTGTTTTAGCAAGCCTGCTTTACTCTCAAAGCAGCGCGCAGGTAATGGATATAGGCACGAATTATTACAGAGACTACCTAGATCTTGCGCAAAACAAAGGCAGATTTGCACCAAGCGACGCGCCCGTTACATTCACGCAAAGAAACGGGCAGACTTTTACTTTCCAGAAGATCCCAGATCGCGGCGCTAGGAATAACAAGGGCAACTTTACTTCGCTTGGACGGAATTTTGTTGTAACGGCAAAGCATACGCTAGGAGCAGCTGAAGCGACCAATTTCAGTGAAAATAGGGGTTGGTTTGGTAATACCAAATACGACTACATCACAAAAGCATCAGATAATACTCGAAAAAACTACGGCGGCGACACAACCTATATGAGAACAAGCAAGTATATAGTTGAAGGCAATATAGATCCGCTAGATGTGCCAAATTTAAATGTTTCGGGGCAAAAAGAAAAAGATCAAGCCAATGCAGACGCCATACAAAGCTATTTTAAACAGATGAAAAATAACAGAAACGGTGCCAATTGTAGCGAAAACCCAGACCACGAAAATTGCAACATTAGCGCCTATCAAGCTGGCACTGGCGCTCACGGACTAGAAAAGCCAAAGCCAAAGGAAGAGTCACTCAATGGATATGATGATGTAGTAACTGCAACAGAATTTGAAAACCAAGCTGAAACAGATAAAACGCTATTTAATAAAGCTCTAGGCGGTAGCTTAAATGATATAAGTATAAATTATTCCGCAAGCTACAAAACAAAAGTAGCAAGAGAAACCAGACCCGGCGTTTATTTGTATATGTCATCTAATGGAAAATTTCGAAACAGGCTTTTACCGGGAGATAGCGGCTCTGGGTTTTTTATTTACGACACCGTAAAGCAAAAGTGGGTATTAGTTGGAGTTTTGACTGCAGTTGCTGGTACAACTAATTATGTTTCTGTTGTAACCAAAAAAGATCTTGATGATTACAGGAAAAACTACGAAAAATCAGTAAGCGGAAATCCATTAAGTAGCTTACTGGAGAAGAACAAAGACAACATCTTTAGCGCTAATAGCAAGGTAACGCTAAATTCAGATCTAGACCTAGGGCACGGTGGCATAGTCGTTCAAAGTGGCAAGCTCACTCTTGAAAAGGGTAACAGCTACAACAACCACAAGATCAAAACCCTTGCCGGCTTTGACATTGCCGAGAATGCCAGCCTAGATCTAAAGGTCAGCGCCACAACGAGCATTCACAAGATCGGCAAGGGAAAGCTAATCGTAAATTCCACCGGCAACAAGACCTTGCGCCTTGGCGAGGGGGAAGTGGATCTGATGCAAGCCAGCGCCTTTGATGATCTCTACCTAGCAAGCGGCAGGGGCACTTTGAAGCTTTTTGCAGACGGAGAAAATCTAAACAACAAGCTCTACTTCGGCAATGGCGGGGGAGCGTTAGATCTAAACGGAAAGAGCCAAAGCTTTAATAACGTTGCGGCAAACTCAAACCAGGCTAGAATCTTAAACTCTAGCGCCACTAAATCCACGCTCACGGTCAATGGTAAAACGGGGCTTGACACAATCTTCCACGCGCACGTTGGCGGCTCAAACGGCAGCAACAACCTAGATCTAACGCACAATGGCGCGGGGCACAGCTCAAAGAGCCTAATCTTTGACGGCGGCTTTAACATTAGCGGCAAGCTAACAGTTGGCGCGGGCAAAA
>CAUTXO010000004.1:0-62599 GCA_963542625.1 uncultured Helicobacteraceae bacterium
AGCAGACGGCTATACCGTGCCAAAAGAAGGCGTTTATGTGGGGCAAACGGAGATTTTTAGCGCGGGCAGCGTGGTAGCCGCCGCGCCAAGCGAGCAAAGCGTTGCGCCAGCTTGCAAAATTTCTGCCGGCGGTTTGCTGCCGAGCGTCATTTTCGTGGGGCACAGGCTATCCACCGACGACAGTTTTTGCATAGAAACGCACATTTTAAGCGGGGTCGTGCCCGCTCAAGCAGCAACGCTCAAGCTCCACTTCATAGACTTTTTGCGCGAGAACAAAAAATTTGCCAAGTTATCAGAGCTCAAGGCCGCCATAACGGCAGACATCGACAAAGCGCGCTCCTATTTTCCAAGCTAGTCGCCACCGTCTTGGCTAGGCGCATCGCAAACGGACAAGATCCTAGCTCTGCTAAGATCTTTGCCCCGCCAAGATCCAAACGCAAAAACCATAGCCCGCCGCCGCAAGATTTCAGGCGCAAAAGCCTTAAGATCTTGATGCTTTCAAAACCTTTGGCAACCCCAAGATCCTAACCTTTGGCGCGCTCAAGATCTTGGCTGGGATCTTCCCCCGTTTGGATTTTTAAGTGTGGAGTGGCACAATACCAGCACTAAAAACAAAGGAAACGAATGAAGTTTTTACGGGTCGTTTTGGCAACGCTTGGCGTGCTGAGCCTTTGCGCTGGCGCAGGTGTTGCCGAGCTGGAAAAAGAATGCGAAAATGGTAAGGCGGGAAGTTGCGTTGATTTGGGATTTTCATACGCCAAAGGAGAAAGCGTAGAGCAAGATTACAAAATAGCAAATGAGTTTTTTAAGAAGGCTTGCGATCTTGGAAATGGCAACGGTTGCTCTAATTTGGGACTTTTATATGACAACGGGCAAGGCGTAGAGCAAGATTACAAAAAGGCAAACGAGTTTTACCAAGAGGCTTGCGATCTTGGAAATGGCCTCGGTTGTTTTAATGTGGGAGTTTCATATTATACTGGGAAAGGTGTAAGGCAAGATCTTGGAACGGCAAAGGAATTTTACGGCAAGGCTTGCGATTTTGGCACTAAACTTGGATGCAACGCTTACAAAATACTAAACGAAAGGGGGTATTAGCTGGCGTTTTGTTTGTGCTGCACTTTGCTTGGAACTTGACGCTTGCGTGTAAGATCTTAGATCCCAAGCGCAAGTGCCAAGATCTTAACGCTTACCACAACTTCAGATCTTGGCGCAAGATCTAGGGTGATGGTTGCGCTTAAACGTTAAATCTAAAGTGCATAACGTCGCCGTCTTGGACGATGTAATCCTTGCCCTCAAGGCGCATTTTGCCGGCTTCTTTTGCCTTTGCTTCCCCGCCACAGGCTATAAAATCGGCGTAGCTGATGACTTCTGCTTTGATAAAACCCTTTTCAAAGTCGTTGTGAATGGCGGCGGCGGCTTTTGGCGCGGTGGTGTTTTTGCGTATCGTCCAGGCTCTGACTTCCTTGACGCCGGCTGTGAAATAGCTCATCAGCCCTAAAATATCGTATGAGCTTTGCACGATTTTATCCAGCCCGCTGCCTTGCACGCCCGCTTCTTGCAAGAATTCTAGGCGCTCATCATCGCTAAGCCCTGCCATATCTTCTTCTAGCTTGGAGCAAATTGTAATCATCTGGCTTTGGTTTTCTTCGGCGTGGCGAGCGAGTTGCTGGCTGTATTCGTTGCCGTTTGCGATTGCGGCTTCATCGACGTTTGCGATGTAAATTGTCTTTTTTGCCGTTAGCAAGCGCAGATCTTTAAGCGGCTCGCGCGCGCTCTCATCAAGAAAATTAATCGCGGGCTTGCCTTCGTTTAGGTGCGCTAGGAGCTTTTGGGCTAGATCTAACCTTGCTTTTGCGTCTTTGTCGCTGCCTTTGGCTAGTTTTGCAAAACGTTCGCGCGCCTTCTCAAGCGTTGCGATGTCCGCTAAAATTAGCTCGGTTTCTATAATGCTGGCGTCGCGGAGCGGATCCACGCTGCCTTCTACGTGCGTGATGTTGTCGTCTTTAAAGCACCGCACGATGTGCAAAATGGCGTCGCACTCCCTGATGTTTGCCAAAAAGGCGTTGCCCATTCCCTCGCCCTTGCTTGCGCCGCGCACGAGACCGGCTATATCCACAAACTCGACCGTTGCGTATTGGTAGCGCTCGGGGGAAACGATTTTGCCAAGCTCGGCTAGGCGCGCGTCAAAAACGGGCACGATGGCTTTGTTTGGCTCAATAGTGCAAAAGGGGTAGTTTGCGCTTTGCGCGTTTTGTTCTTTTGTTAGCGCGTTGAATGTTGTGGATTTGCCGACGTTTGCAAGCCCGACTAGCCCGATTGATAATCCCATAAAGATCCTTTATTTAAGCCACGATGAGGCGATTTTTTTTAGCTCGTTTATGCTGCCTGAGGCGTAGAGCTCTAGCGCGGTTTTTTCGCTTTGGGCCCTTATGCCAAACTGTCTTCTTAGGTGATCCGCCATTGCGTCGCCTGAGTGTATCAGCTCTGCGCCATTAAAGTAGGCGCCAAGCTCGGCGGCGATGAGCGGAAAATGCGTGCAAGCTAGGACGACCACCTTTGGCGCGCTAAGCCCGCTAAAGTAATGCTCCATTGCCTTTTGTAAAACTTCAGATCCAAAGAGCCCTTCTTCTACGATGGGGACGAAAAGCGGCGTGGCGACGGCGTCTATGTTTGTGTAGCCTAGATCTTGGAGCTTGTTTTGGTAGAGCTTTGAGCTTATCGTTGCGCGCGTGCCTATGACTAAGATCTTGTCGTCTTTGGCGGCGTGGCTTAGGCGGCTAACGGCTTCAATGCCCGCTTCTATTACGCCGACGACTGGGATCTTTGCCGTTTGTTTTAAGGCTTCTAGCCCGTAAGCCGACGCGGTGTTGCACGCAACTATCAGCATTTCTATATCAAAGGGCGCAAAAAAATCAAGGGCTTCTAGCGAATAATTTTTGATTGTTTGCGGATCTTTTGTCCCGTAAGGGACGCGCGCCGTGTCGCCGTAATAGATTATTTTTGAAAACAGATTGTCTTTTAGTAAAGATTTGACAACGGTAAGTCCGCCGACCCCGCTGTCAAAAACACCGACGGTTTTTATATTGAGTAACCTATTTGTTTTTTGCCAACGACGTAAGGCACGAGCGCCATATGTCTTGCGCGCTTTATGGCGACAGTTACCATATCTTGCGCTTTTTTGGAGTTGCCGGTTAATCTCCTTGGCATTATCTTGGATCTTTCGCTAAGAGAGTGTTTGATTAGCTTAAGATCTTTATAATCGATGAAGTCTATTTTTGCTTCTGTGTATTTGCAATGTCTTTTAAAATATTTAACTTTTTCAGCCATTATTTATCCTTTAAAATGGTATTTCATCATCTTCAAAAGATGAATTTTCCGGTGCGTTAGATCTTGGCTTTTGTCTTTCTTGCGATTTACTAAAAGATTGCCCTTGATCCGCGCCTGAATAGTCGTCTGAGTAGCTACCATCGTCTGCGGCGCCTGAATTTTTGTTATCCACAAACTGCATATTTTCAGCCACAACGCTATGCCTTGTGCGCGCTTGACCGTTTTGATCTGTCCAGCGCTCTAATTGCAAACGCCCTTCTATAAAGACCTTTGAGCCTTTTTTTAGGTATTGGTTTGCGATTTCTGCCGTTCTGCCAAACAAGCTGACGTCGATAAACATCGCTTCTTCTTTTGTTTCGTTGCTTATTTTATCTTTCCATTTTCTGTTTGTTGCCAGCCCTAGCTTGCAAACGGCGCTTCCGCTTGGCGTGTATCTAAGTTCAACGTCGCGCGTTAAATTGCCTATTAACAAAACCTTATTTAACATATTCTTCTTCTTGGAATTTTGGGGTTTCTTCTTTTGTTTTTTCAGGGTCAAAAGTCTTTTTAGGCTTGCGCTCCCTTTCTATGAAAGCCATTTCTTTGTAAGGCTCGCCTTTGGCTTTTTTCACCATATTTTCCCACGCGGCAACTTCCACTTGCTTTGCGTATTTGATGATTATAAAGCGGATTATGTCTTCATTTATGCGGTAGATCCGTTCTAGTTCGCGGATTGCGCTGCCTTCTGCTGTGAAGTAAATTACCACGTAAAAGCCGCGCTCGAACTTTTTGATCTTATAAGCTAGCTGGCGGCTTCCCATTTCCCAGACAGCATCAACGCTAGCGCCTTGCTTTTCTATGGCGGATTTAATTAGATCCACCTTTGCCTTTAACTCTTCTTCTGTGAGAGTTGGTTTAACGATAAACATCGTTTCGTATTTCATAGGTTTCCTTTTGGTCATTTGCCCCTTGAGCCGTCTCAAGAGAAAGAAAGCGCAAATATACTAAAAAAATTCTTGCAACTTTATTAATGCGCTAAGAAAAACCGCGCGCTTGTGTATTTTTGCGTCTTCTTTGAGCTCTAGCTCCGTTTTTAAAAGCAATTCTTGAATGTTTAGGTAGGTTTGCTGTTTAATTTTTAGCGCAAGATTGCCGCGTTTGGTTTCAAGCTGCGGCGGCAAGCGGTAGCCTAAAAAATCCTTTGAATTAATCTGCCCCTTAACCCGCGCGCTAAGCCAAAAGGCAAAAAGCTCGCCAAAGGCGTTTGAAATGCCGGTAATTACGGCAAGCTCGCCATCTTCATCTAGCAGCATTCTTGCCACCAGCGGCACGACGTTTTTTTTGGCTATCAAAAGCTCTAGCAAATCGTCCATTTGTGCTTCTTTAACCGACGCAATGAGCGCTAAGATCTCGTCCTTTGGCGTATCAGGCGGATAAAGCGCGATTTTTTCAAGATCTTTTAGCGCGGTTGAAAGGTTGAGCGAATTTTTCGTAAGCAAGGCCACGATGATGTCTTCTGGCAATTTTGATATGGCTTTTAGCTCCAAAAACGCTTCTTGATACGATGGCTTAAAAAGCCGCACAAAGCACGCGTCATCGCCTGTAAAATACTTGCTTTTTTCTTTGGCGTCTTCGGCGTAATACTCCAAAATAAAACGGCTTGCTTCGTTTGTTTTTACCGCGCCGATTAGCCGCTTAAGATCCGCGCCGTCTATTTTTTTGTCTGTTTTTACGAGCAAAACGTTGTTTGCACTAAAAAGCCCGGTGTAGAGTAGGTGCTCTAGGGCTTGGTCTATATTAAATTCGCCAAAATATTGCTTAAGCACGGACGCGTCCGGCACTATTTCTAAAAGTGCGCGCGTGTATTTTTGCACTAGGTATTCGTTTTCCCCAAAAAGCATAACGGCTCTTGGCGTCTTGGTTTCTAAAAGCTCTTCAAACTCTTTTTTATACATCTAAGATCTCGCCGCTAATCCTAGCGCCGACTAAATTTGAGCCCGTTATTTTTACCTTTACCTTTTCAAAAACTTCAAACCGGCGCTTGTCTTGGCAAAAAACCTTTGCGCCAAATGCTCCGCTGCTTAATTTTACGATGTAGGTTTTATCCTTTGCCACGCTGTCTATGTAGCCCTCACACTCCGCACCTGCTTGCTTTTGCGCCCATCTTGCGTAGATGAGATCGTGATAATCCCATTCTATCTTGCTCGTTTCTTCTTCAAGGGCGCTGATGATTGCGGTGGCGGTTTGGAGCTCTTTTTTTATGTATGAAATTAGCTTTTCGTCTTGCTTGATGATTGCCTTTAGGTAGCGGTGCAAGATAAGATCTGAGTAGCGGCGGATAGGCGACGTGAAATGCGTGTAGCTCTTAAAGCCAAGCCCAAAGTGCCCTGAATTGTCGTAAGAATAGAAGGCGCGCTTTAGGGATTTTATTATCATTTTATCCACAAGATCTTCAATGCCACGCCCGCGCGCGGCTTCTTGGATTAGCAAAACTTGCTTGTGAAGATCCAAGACCTGCTGCACGTGTATTCCTTGATTTTCAAGCGTGGCAATGATTTCTTTTATGTCTTTTCTCTGCGCGGCGCCGTGCGTTCTAAAGATCCCTTGCTTGTAGTATTTTGACGCGCAAATATTTGCCGCTAGCATACATTCTTCCACGAGCGAGTGTGAAAACGTTTGCTTTTCTTTTTCTATCTCCAAAAGCTCAAGATCTTCGCCAAGCACAAAACGCACTTCATCGCTTGAAAAGTTGTAGCCATTTTTAAGCCTTTTTTGCCGTAAGATCTTCGCAAGATCTGCAAGCGCAAATAAAAACTTAAACTTTGTTTTGCCCGCGCGCTTGGCGTTTGCGCTAGGGGTTGCGCCGGTTTTGCTTGAGTTTTCGCTTGCGCCGCTGCCGTCTTTGCCGTTTAAAGCGTTAGCTTGTTCGCCGCCTTGTGTGCCTAAGATCTCGTCGATTTCTTCGTAGCAAAAGCGTTTTTTGGAGCGAATGACCGCTTCAAAAAGTTCGTAATTTGTAATTTCGCCGCTTTCATTAAAAGCTATTTTAAATGTAAAGACAAGCCTATCGACGTTTTCGTTTAGCGAGCATAGGTTTTCGCTTAAAGCGCGCGGCAGCATCGGGATACTTTTGTGCGGAAAGTAAATGCTAAACCCGCGTTTTTTCGCGGCTTTATCAAGAAACGAAAACTCTCTAACATATTCACTCACGTCCGCAATCGCCACGTAAAGCTCCCGCGCGCTTTCGTCGTAATACAAGGCGTCGTCAAAATCCTTTGCGGTGGCTGGATCTATGGTAATAAAATCAAGCTCTGTTAGATCCTTTCTATCTGGATACATCGTTTTATCCACGCTAGAGCCGTAGCTTGCTGCTTCCATCAGGGCGTCTTCGCTAAAAATTTCCTTGCGTAAGTATCTCCCAAGCGTGATTTTCTCGTCCATTTTGGCGTCGCTAATATTGCCTAAAACGTCCGTTATTTCGCCGTTTGTTGGGTTTATGCAAAGCACCGTGCCTTGCGGAAGCGTTTTTAAGGATTTTTGCTTTGATGAGGTTTGAATGACCTTTTGAGTAAAAAATTCTACCGCCTGATATTTATCTTTTATCTTAAGCAGGCAAGCCATAATCGGCGGTTTTTGCACGGCAAAGGTGTAGCGGATCTTGACGTTTTTTTTGTTTTCACAAATGCAAAGATCCCCGCTAGAAGCGCCCTTTAGGCTTTTTTGCCGCACGATTGGATCTTTTTCTTTTGTGTTTTTTTGTAAGGGCACAAGGTAAGCAATGTGTGAATTCCCGCGCGGGATCTCTAGCCTTGCGGCAAAGATCCCCTTAGTGTATGTGTAAGTGTCTTTATTTAGCACGACAAGCGACATTTTTTTCAAAAGCTCGATGAAATTTTTTTGCGGTTTTGTCAGCGAGCCTTTTTGTATTCCGTTTGTTAGGGCGTAGATTGTTTCTTTCAAAATACCATTCTTTGGAGATTTGATAGTAAGGCTTTAAAAGCTTTTGTGTCCATTTCGTTTTCCGCTAAGATCAGCGCGGATTGCTCTATGCTTTCATCACTTATGCCGCCCATAAAAGGCACGGCAACCCTTATGGCGTTTAGCGCTAGGGCGTAGGCTCGTATATTTTCAGGCGCTTGTTTGTAGTCGTCTGAATACTTTATAGCTTGCACTAGATCTGTATCAAACTTCCAGTGGTCAAAAACCATAGAGCTAACGCCCGCTGCGGCAATGCCAAAGAATTCTTTCTCCGCTTGCGCCGCCGCGCCAAGCTCTTTTAGCCTTGCTGTAAATTCGGCGTCTTTTCCGCTATTTATTAGCCTATCGGATATAACGATTTTCCCAACGCCAAGCAAAAAAGAAGCCGGCGAGAGCGTATCTAGCATTTTAGGATCAACCGTTTTATACCAATCCGTCATTAATTTATTGTGAAGTTGTGAGATGTTTGAAAAGTCATCAATGCTAATGCCGTAAGGGCTTAGGTTGATTTTTAGCGTGTTTTTAACCGAGCTTGCAATCGCAAAGCCCTTGACCGTCGCCATTCCAAAGAGTGAAACAGCTTGCGTTACGCTGTTAATTTCCCTGCTAAAGCCATAAAGTGGGGAGTTTGCCGCCTTTAGCAAGTTTGCCGTTAGCATTGGATCTTTTTGCACTATTGCCGTTAGCCTACCGATCCCAGCGTTTGGATCATTGCAAATTTCGTTTAATTCGCTCAAAGAAGACGGAAGCGGCGGCAATGATTTTATTGCGGTTTCTAGTGTATCGCTCATTTATTTTCCTTAATTTTGCGTGATTGTAGCAAAACTTAATAAAAGTAAATTTTGTATAATTTTTTTTATGAAAATATCCATTATCGGTGCGGGCAAATGGGGTTTGGCGCTTAGGCACTGCCTTATGCAAAAGCACGATGTGCTTGTAACTTCAAGGACGAGCAAAGATCTTAAAAACTTTGTAGATCTAAACACGGCGCTAGAGAGCGATTATTTAGTCATAGCCATTGCCGCTCAGGCCACAAGGGGTTGGCTAAAAGAGCATTTTGTAAATCACGGGCAAAAGATCTTAGTAGCTAGCAAGGGCATAGATCTTGCCACTGGGCGCTTTTTGGACGACATTTACAAAGACTACGCTAGCGAAGAAAATCTTAGTTTTATTTCAGGGCCTTCATTTGCCGCTGAAGTTGTGCAATCCTTGCCAACGGCTTTGGTGGTGGCGTCTAAAAACACAGCCGGCGCAAGATCTTGGGCGGATCTTTTCCCAGATTTTACGAAGATCTACACAACAAAAGACGTGCGTGGTGTAGAAATTGCCGCCGCCTATAAAAATGTAATAGCCATTGCCGCCGGGCTTTGCGATGGCTTTGCGCTAGGGCATAACGCGCGCGCGGCGCTAATTACTAGGGGGCTTGCGGAAATGACGCGCTTTGGTAGCTTTTTTAAAGCCAAGAAAAAGACCTTTCTAGGGCTAAGCGGGGCGGGGGATCTTTTTCTAACTGCGTCAAGCGAGCTATCCAGAAATTATAGGGTCGGTTTGCTGCTAGCTAGCGGGAAAAAACTAGAGCAGATCTTAGCTAGCCTTGGCGAAGTAGCCGAGGGCGTCCCAACAACACAGGCAATTTATAATATAGCCGCGCGCGAGAAGATCTATTGCCCTATCGTCGCCGAGCTTTATAAGATCTTACACGGCGGGCAAGATCCAAGACTTAGCATTAAAAATTTACTAGCAAGAAGGCAAGAAAAGGAGAGTTTATGAATTTACAACCGCTTAAAACAGCCGCAAGGGATCTATCAGGGCTAAATAACCAAAGGCGCAACGATGTTTTGCGCGCCATTGCCGCAGGGCTAAATGAGCGCTGCGCGGAAATTATCGTAGAAAACGAGCTGGATATGTCAAATGCCGCAGATCTAAGCCCGGCTATGAAAGACAGGCTTTTTTTAGATGAAGCGCGCATAAACGCTATGGCGCAAGGCGTGCTAGAAATTGCGGCGCTGCCTGATCCAATAGGCGAGATCTTAGAAGGCAGCCAGACAAAAGACGGGCTTATTATCCAAAAGGTGAGCGTGCCAATAGGCGTTATCGGTGCCATTTACGAAGCGCGCCCAAACGTAACGATAGACATCGCCGCGCTTTGCATAAAAAGCGGCAACGCCTGTGTTTTAAAAGGCGGAAGCGAGGCGATAAACTCTAATAGGATCCTAGCGGCAATCGTGGCTGAAGCCCTAGAGAAAAACGGCGCGCCAAAGGACGCGGTGCATTTTATAGATAGCACAGATAGAGAAGCAACAAGAGAGCTTTTAAAGCAAAACGATGTAGTAGATCTAATCATTCCGCGCGGCGGAGCGGGGCTTATTGATTTTGTGGTGCAAAACTCTACAATCCCCGTGATAAAGCACGACAAGGGCGTTTGCCATATTTTTGTGGATAAGTTTTCCGATTGCGACCGGGCAATTGAGATAATCCTAAACGCCAAGGTGCAAAAGCCATCAGCTTGCAACGCGCTTGAAACCTTGCTTGTGCATAGGGATATAAAAGAAGAATTTTTGCCCCGCCTAGCGCGCGCGCTTTCTGGCGCCGGCGTTGAGCTAAGGGCTTGCGATGAAGCGCGGGATATAATTACCGCCACGCCCGCAAGTGATGAAGACTGGAGCGCGGAATATTTGGATAAAACCCTTGCGCTAAAGGTGGTAAAAGATCTAAACGCCGCTGTGGCGCACATCAATCTTTACGGCTCGGGGCATTCAGACGCCATTTTGACGACGAACTACGCAAATTCGCAAAAATTCTTAAAAGAAGTGGATTCTGCTTGCGTTTATGTCAATGCTTCTACGCGTTTTACAGACGGCTTTGCCTTTGGGCTGGGCGCGGAAGTTGGCATTTCCACCGGCAAACTTCACTGCCGGGGGCCAATGGGGCTAAAAGGGCTAATGACTTACAAATACAAAATTTACGGCAGCGGTCAGATTAGGAGCTAATATTTCCCTTTCAAAGATAGTTGCCGCCACGCTTAGAGAGTTTAAGACAAACGGCTTAGATCTAACGCCCGCAAATTACGCCGACGTTTTTTGCAAGGAAGCGCGCAAGCTCGGCTTTTTCACACAAGATTGCCGCCAGCTTGAGCGCTACAAGGAGCGCCTAAGCAAGCCATTTAACGATGAGATTAAAAAATACCGCGTTCAAACGCTCGATGAGTTTTTTTCTTTTTTAATAGGTAGCCTGAATAGATCCAAAGAGCTAAAAGACGCCAAGATCTTAGCTGGTGTGCTAGAGCTTTTTACCGCGGTTTTGGCGCTGCTTGGCACGTCCTGTGATCCTAAGCTAAAGTTTTTATCCGCCAAGCTTTCAAGCCTTGAGCTAAGGAATGCCTCAGATCTTGACAGTGCGCGCAAGATCTGTGCCACGCTTAGCCTAGCGCCTGATTTTTTAGACGCCTTTGATGATTTTGGCAACTTTGATAAAAACAACATCGCTGTTTTTTCAAAGGCGCTTTCTGCCAAGCTCACGCAAGATTACAAAAATTTTTCAGCGCTTATTGATAACCTTTTTGCCGCGCTAAATAGGCAAGATCTCTGCGATAAGTTTGCGGGGCTAAAAACAAAGGATCTGCTAGATAAATCCACGACGGCTGAGATCTTAAAGGATCTAACAGACGCCTTGCAAAACAAAAGCGCAAAGCTAGGCGCGATTGCGGGCAATATGGAAGGAATTAGCGACGCGATTTTAACGAGCACTAAGACGTTTGGCTTAGATCTTGACGCCATCTGGCAGGGCGGGGCGCAAGGATCTATGGAAGGATCTAAGCTGGGATCTGAGCAAGCGGGGGCGCTGGGATCTACGCAAGGATCTGCGTCAAGATCTACGCCCGAATTTGAGCCAAGATCTGCGCCCGTATCCGCGCCAAGCGCGACGGATCTTGCCTACGAGCGCTTCAAAGAGAATTTGCGCCGCGCAGAAGATGAGATTAAAGCGCTAAAGCAAGAGCTTGGCGCCTTTAAAGAAAAGCTTGAAAACGCCAAAGAAGACGAGCTAACGCACACTCTAACGCGCGCGGCGCTAATGGAGCAGCTAAGGCTTTACGAGCAAGACTACCTAAAAAACGGCGCCGATTACGCCGCGTCCTTTGTGCGCATAGGCGGTTTTAGCGCGGCGTCAAAAAAGTTTGGGCGCTTTGCAAGCGATGGGATCTTGGTGCTAACATCTAAGATCTTAAAGGAGCATTTTTCCAAAGAAACGCTCATCGGCAGATACGAAGGCGGGGTTTTTTTGGTTGTTTCATCAGACTTTGAATACTTGCAAAACGCGCTTTGGCAGGTGAAAGAAATCGCGGCGACAAACTCGTTTTTATACAAGGAAGAAAAGATAAATTTGGAATTTTTTTACTCATTTTTAAAGCGCAGCCAGTGCGCGGAAAATTTTGATATGTTTCTAAACAAATCCTATGAGAGCGTGGGCTAGTGAGATTTTTACAAGAGCTAAAAAAAAGGGGCGCGGAGCTCCATAACTTTGACAAAACGCGCTTTGCTAGGATCTTTGCGCCGCTTGCTGGCAAGCTTTTGCATCCAAAAACCGTCCAGATCTTAGGCACAAACGGAAAGGGTAGCACGGGCAGATTTATCGCGCAAGCCCTTTACGCGCGGGGCTTTGACGTTTTCCATTTCACATCGCCGCACATAAGGCACGCAAGGGAGCGCTTTTGGCGCAACGGCAAGAATTTGCGCGTAAAAGATCTTGACGCCCTAACGGCAAGTGCGCGCGCGTTGCTTGGCGCGCAAGACTTTCGTGAGCTTAGTTATTTTGAATTTTTAACGCTTCTTTGCACGCTTGGGGCACAAGAATGCGATTATTTGATTTTAGAAGCCGGGCTTGGCGGGGAGTTTGACAGCACCACGCAATTACATATAGATCTGCACGTTTTTACGTCCATAAGCCTAGACCACGAAAGCGTTTTAGGCGGGTCCATCGGGCAAATTGCGCTAACAAAACTAAGGGCGGTTAAGGCAGATTTCGTCGTTGCCAAGCAAAGAGAGCCGCTTGTGTATGAAACGGCAAAACGCATAGCGCAAGAAAGGGGCAAGCGCCTTACGTTTGTTAAGGATCTTGGGCTAGATCTGGCGCAATTTACGCAAAAGGGTGAGCCGCAATTTTTGGCGCAAAACAGGCAAACGGCATTTACCGCGCTTAAGGTTTTGGGGCTAGATCCGAGTGTGGCGGAAGTTTTAAGCGCGCCGATTTTTGGGCGCCTAAGCCGTTTTAGAAAAAATATTTTTTTAGACGTGGGGCATAACGTCGGCGCGGCTAGGGAGCTTGCCGATTTTTTTCAAGGCAAAAAGGTTATAATCTTGTTTAATTCATACAGGGACAAAAATTTTTTTGAAACTCTTAAAATATTAAAACCCGTTGTAAAATGCTGCTTTATTTTGCCAATTAAATACCAAAGAATGGCGCCGCGCGCGGAAATATCGGCGGCATTAAAAGCGCACGGCATTGCTGAATGCGACTTTGGCGGTTTTAAAAAAGATGAGATTTATTTAGTTTTTGGCTCGTTTATGTGCGTTGAATTTTTTTTAAGGCAATGGAAAAAACTTGAAAGATAAAACGACTATAACCATTACAAATCTTAACGGCTCAAAAAGCTACACGATTGATGAGGTTTTTAAAAAGGGCATAGTTTATGCGCTCCTTGGCGTGCTTGCCTTTGTTGTTTTTGGGCTTGCCGTGATTTATTTTTTGTTTGAAGAAAAGGGCGATTACGACCTACTAAAAAATAAATATCACAAGATGATGATTAAAAATTCAGATCTTGAGATCTCCATTGCCGAAAAGCAATCAAAACTTTCAGACATCACAGAAAAAATCACCGATATTGAAACGCTAATCGGCATAAAACCGCGTGAAAATATGGCAACTGAAGAGCGCTTAGATATTGCCAAAGTTTCAGCCAAAGAGCGCGTTGTTACATTGCGGACAATTCCTAGCGGATCCCCGCTTGAGACGACGGTTATTACATCTAAATACGGTTGGCGAATGAACCCAATTAGACCCGGGCGCGAAGAATTTCACCCGGGCATTGACTTGCGGGCAAAAATGGATACGGTTGTGTATGCCACCGCCGATGGCATTGTGAAAAAGGTTAGAAACGAGCAGCAAGACGTAAATTCTGGTTATGGTAAGCTTTTGGTTTTGGTGCACGGCTTTGGCTTTGAAACCCTTTACGCGCATTTAAATAATGTAATAGTAAAAAGTGGGCAGTTTGTGAAAAAAGGGCAGCCGATTGCCTATTCAGGCAGCACAGGCTATTCAAACGGACCGCATTTGCACTATGAAGTTAGGTATTTGCAAATGACCTTAGAGCCAAAGAATTTTATTGAGTGGTCGTTGCAAAATTATGAAAAAATTTTTACGGACGAAACCAACGTTAGATGGGAATCTTTACTGAAAGGAATAAAATGGCAGTTGATACTTCTGGAACAACAGTTATCGCAGAAGGAACAAAAATCGACGGAAAAATCGAAATAACCTCAAAGCTCCACGTAGATGGAGAAATAGACGGCACAGTTCATTCTAAAAGCATTGTAACAATAGGGTCAAGGGGTGTTGTAAAAGGCGAAATTTACGCGGAAAAGTTAATCGTTAGCGGGCGTTTTGACGGCAACGCAGATTGCAAAGAAATAGACATCTTATCCGGCGGAAAGATCGTAGGCGATTTGCTAGCGGCAAACTTGGTGATAGAATCGAAAGGATTTTTTGAGGGCTCAAGCAAGGTAAAACTAGACGCCGATCCAATAGACATCGACTAATGCTGACGTGCGAGATCTTGCGCTAGGGGCTTTACTTGACAGATCTTTTTGAGTTTTTATCAAAAAAATCTTTGGACGTTTTGGCGGTAAAAGACGACAAAGAAGCGCAGCAAGCCTACAAAACAGCGCTTTATTTTGACGGCTTGCAAAGCTTTGTTTTGCCGGATCTGCGCGCGGATTTTTTAGAAGATCTGCGGAGTTTTTACGACGAGATCTTAGAGCTAAACGCCGCCCTTTGTGCGTATTACGAATGCAAGGGCAAAAAGCTTTTAATTGCGCCTATTAATACGCTTTGCAAATATTTGCCAGCGCCAAAGGCTTTGGAAGCGGGGCTTATTAAAAAGGGCGCAGATCTTGACATTGCCGCGCTAAAACAAGAGCTTTTGTTTAAGGGCTACAACCTTAGCAGCGCGGTTATGCAAATGGGCGAGGCGTCCTTTAGGGGCGACATCATTGATATTTTTCCGCCAGGAGAGAGCTCGCCATTTAGAATAAACCTTTTTGATACGCAGGTTGAGAGCATTCAAAGGTTTGATGAAGAAACGCAGCGCACGCAAAAACAAGAAGAAGATCTTGTAAAAATCACGCCCGCGCTTTTTAGCCTTAACGCCGCGCAGTATGAAAGCTTGCAAGATCTAATCGCCGCTTCTGGCGCGGATCTAATCTCAAAAGACGTTTTGTCGCTTGGCTTTTGGTTTTTAAAGGATCTTGGGCTTGCGGACAATCTTTGCGCGGGCAAGGTTTGTTACGCTTGCGCGGGTGTAGCCAGCGAGCTTGATTTAATTTACGACTTTAACAAAACAGGCTTCATCGCGCGTGAAGATCTTAACTTTGCCCCCTTGCCGCCGGCTACCAAATACAAAAGCATAGACGCAAGCGACCCAGCAACGCTCATAGAATTTCACAAAGATAAAAAAATAAAATTGCTAGCGGCTTCGCCCTTGCTTTTGCAAAAGTTTGGCATTGCCGGTGGCGGCTTTGAATTTATCCAAACGCCCGCCATTATTAACGCCATTGCGCCAGGTGAGCTCATTTTATCCCTAAACAAACCGCAAAAAAAGCGCCGCGTGAAAAAAACCACGCTTGGGCTAGACGACCTAAAACAGGGCGATTTTGTAGTGCACGAAAATTACGGCATAGGCGTTTTTAGCGGGCTAGAGCAAGTCAAAATTATGGGCGGGCTTAGGGATTTTATAGCAATAATGTATCAAGCTGGCGATAAACTCTTGCTGCCGGTTGAAAATTTGCACCTAATAGATAGATATGTCGCGGCTTCAAATACCGTGCCCGTGATTGATAAGCTTGGCAAATCGTCGTTTGTGAAGCTAAAAGAAAAGACAAAGCAACGGCTTTTGATTATTGCCGCAGAGATAATCAAGCGCGCGGCGTTTAGGGAGCTAGCGCGCGCCCCAGCGCTTGAGATCCCATCGGGCATTAAGAGCTTCCAAAAGTCAAGCGGCTTTGCTTACACGAGTGACCAAGAAAAGGCGATAAACGATATTTTTGCCGATTTCCAAAAAGGGCTTGTGATGGATAGGCTCCTTAGCGCCGACGTTGGCTTTGGAAAAACAGAAGTTGCGATGAACGCGATTTTTACTTGCGTGGCAAATGGTTTGCTAAGCGTTTTTGCCGTCCCTACAACCCTGCTTTGCGCCCAGCATTACGCCACGCTAAGGGCTAGGTTTGAGCCGCTTGGCATCAAGGTGTATAAATACGACCGCTTCACAAGTAGCGCGGATAAGGCAAAGATCAAAAAAGGGCTGGCGGCAAAAGACGTCAAGATCTTAGTCGGGACGCACTCTGTGCTTGGCTTGGATCTTAGCGCGCTTGGGCTTGTTGTGATTGATGAAGAGCATAAATTTGGCGTCAAGCAAAAGGAAAGCCTTAAGGATAAATCAAAGGGTGTGCACGTGCTTAGTATGTCCGCCACGCCTATTCCGCGTAGTTTGAACCTTGCGCTTTCACGCATTAAATCCTTTAGCAAGATCTTGACCCCGCCGCCTAATAGGCAAGACGTGCGAACTTTTGTAAAAGAAAGTAGCGACGCGCTCATAAAAGAAGCCATTACGCGTGAATTGCGGCGCGGCGGGCAGGTGTTTTACGTGCATAACCGCATTGCGTCTTTGGAGCAAAAGGCGGCGTATTTAAAGGGGCTTATCAAAAACTTGCGGATCTTAATCTTGCACTCGCAGATAGACAGCCAAAGCCAAGAGCGGCAAATGCTTGACTTTTTAGACAAAAAATACGACGTGCTCCTTTGCACGAGCATAATTAGCGCCGGGATCCATATACCAAACGTTAATACGATAATGATCGACGGCTCGGATATGTTTGGGCTAGCTGATCTTCACCAGTTGCGCGGGCGCGTTGGCAGGCAGGCAAGGCAGGGCTTTTGCTTTTTTTTGGTAAATGATAAGGACGCAATCACGCCTGAAGCTAAGAAACGCTTGCTAGCACTAGAGCAGAACTCATTTTTGGGCAGCGGGGCAAACATTGCTTATCAAGATCTTGAAATTAGGGGCGGCGGGAATATACTTGGCGCGGAGCAATCAGGGCAGATTAAGCACATCGGCTATTCGCTTTATTTAAAGCTTTTAGAAGAGGCGATTAACGAGCTAAGCAAGGAGCAAAGCGCGCCCGGTGTTGCGGTGCAAGCTGATATTAAGCTAGCTGTTAGCGCGTATATTTCAAGCGAGCTTGTGAGTGAGGATAGTTTGCGTATAGATTTGTATCGGCGGTTTTCAAGCTGCGCGAACACGCAAGAAATTTACGAGCTAGCGCTTGAGATGGAAGATAGATTTGGCAAGCTAGACACGCCGTCAAAGCAATTTGTGGATCTGATGGCTATCAAAATAGCAGCCGGTAAAAAGGGCATTAAAAGCATTTCAAGCTTTGGCAGAAAGATAGTTTTTGTGTTTGCAAGCGAGCAAAAGCAAAGTTTTGAAGCCGCGTCAAAAGACGATGACGACGTGATCGCCGCTACTGCGAAAGCCTTGCGTGATTAGATTTTACCAGCGTTTTATCTCTCCGCTTTTTGGCTCAAAATGCAGGTACTATCCAAGTTGCAGTGAGTTTGCGCGCTTGCAATTTAAGCACAATGGCTTTTTTAGCGCGCTGTTACGATCTAGCCTTAGGATCTTGCGTTGTAATCAGCTTTTTGCCGGCGGGATAGATCATCCAATCGTGCCTTGTCCTAAGGAAAAATGCCGTTGCTACCCGCTTGCTTTGGCGATGAGCGCAAGATCTAGCGGGGGGGTTAGCGCGCAAGATCTAGGCGCTAGCCAAAGGGGTAAGATCTTAAGCAGCGTGCAGGATTTAGCGCAAGATCTAGGTCAAGATCTAAGCAGCTGTTTGGCGCAGCCAGTGGAATTTAGGTATTTTTTTATCCCGTGCAAGGGCGGGTGTTTTTTAGTGAAAAATTTAAGTTTTAAAGTAAAAATTAATAAAAGCTTTTAAATGATACAATCGAAAAAAACCAAAAGGACGACTTATGAAACATCTACTTTTCTTATTTGTGTTTGTAAGCCTTAGCTTTTCAAGCATCGCAAAGATAAGTTTGGCAGTGGGCGACGTTAAGATTTTTAGAGGCTCGATTATGCTTGAGGCTAAAACAAATGCAGAGGTGGAATTAAAAGATCAAGTTATCACAAAAGATGGCAAGGCGCAGATTGTTTTTGATGATAACACCATCATCACGCTAGGCAGAAATACGAATTTAAACATCGAAGAATACGTGAATGAAGCAAAGACGAAGGAAGCAAGTTTTAAGGTGCCATTTGGCGGCTTTAAAATTATAACCGGCGCAATTGGCAAGGCAAATCCTGAAAAATTCAAGATCAAAACGCCGACGACTACTATAGGAATTAGAGGGACAATCGTTGTTGGAGAGATTGGGCTTTATGAAGAAAAAATAGGTTGCACGCACGGCAGAATCGTTGTCAGCTCGCAAATGGCAACGTTTAAGCCAGTGGATCTAACAGAAGGGCAGATGATTAGCTTTGATCCAAAGGCTAGTGCAACGCCAGATAAGGCTGATATTAAGACCGGTTCGTTTGAGATCTTAGACAGCGAAGCGTCATCTGGCGCGAAAGACTCCTTTGCCGCTAAGGATCTTAGCCCAGCAGAGAGCGCAAAAAACCAAGCCCGACAAACAGGAGATAAGAATGATGGTTTGTTACGCGAAGAAACTCAAAAAGATCCAAAACCGCATTGGGGCTTTTCAAACATCAACCCGAAATATTCCAAGAAGATCTCTGAAAAAAACGTTGATGCAATGAATAATGCTGTTGGCAAAAAAACTGTTTTTGACTGGACCGGTAAGATACGAAAGAATGGCAAGATTTTAGACGGATTTGTAAAATTTAGATACTCAAACGATGGAAGCTATGCAAATTTTTATTATTTGGATGGCGGTAAATTGTATGAGAAAAAGGTTAGTTTCGGGTACGGTAAATTAAGCAAGGATTTTTTCATTAAAAATTCGGACGAAAGCAACCAAAATTCTATAAAGGGAAGTATTTTTGGCGACGACCAATACTCTTACTTGCTGGGAAATATTTTTTCAGAACTTGGCGAGTTTGAAGTTAGCGCGTCACGCAACCCGCATTGGGCTTTTGGCGATGCAGGTGAAGATGCTGTGAAATTAACCGCTAATGACGTTTTGGATTCTTTAAGTAACAATTTGCAAGCTAGCACGCCATTGGTTTATGAAGGTAGATTTTTAGGCAAAAAAGGAGATAACGGCATTAGTAGCAATGTTTTGATGAAGTTTTATTCATCTAGAGTTGAAGCAAACATCGGCGGTGATACTTTCAAACTAACTAGCAACGGCAAATTGTCAAATGATATGAGTTTGGAAAACACCCTTGGTGGAAAAATGCTACTTAATTTTCACGGCAAAAACGGTGAATACATACTTGGCAATACATATGACTTACAATCCGATTCGCACAATAAGTATAACGGCGAGTTAAATTTGAAGCAAAAATAATCTGCAAGAATAGACATTGCGGGTAGTTTTTGTATTTTTAGTTGTATCTTTTGCGTCCGTTTGGGCTTGCGGTTTGAGCTCGGCTAAGGAGCTCTTCGGCGCAAAGGATTACGCGGCTTGTCATAGCAAGCTTAGCCATTCAAGTTGCGCCGAGTCCCTAGAAGCAAACTTGCTACTTGGCGTTTGCTCTTTTAACCTAAAAAAATATTACGACTCCATCAGCGCCTTTGACAGGGCGCTTATGCTAGATCCTAGCAACAAAGTGGCGCGGGTTTATACCGTGCTTATCCACAGCATAAACGGCAACGATGAGCTTGCGTCCAAAGAAGCGGGCGATTTGCTTAGAGAAGATCTTGCGCCAAATCTTAAGAAAACCTTGCTTGGGATCATCAAAAAAACGCACAAACCAAAGCTTGAATTTTTTGGCTTAGTCGGCGCAAATGCCGGCTACGACAGCAACTACGCCAACGCCAACGATGAAAAAAACTTTAAAATTTTAGGCTACTTGCACTATAAGGGCAAAAAATCCATTCCAAGTGCCTTTTACAGCGCAAGCGGCTTGCTGGGCCTTACCTACAAAAGAAGCGAGCGCCTATATTTGGGCGCACTTATGCACGCCTTGCTAAAAGATTACACAAAAAAAGAAGCAGACAAAAACTTGCAAGTTTTTTCATTTGCGCTAAATCCGAAGTATATTCTTGACACGCAGCTTTTATACTCGGATCTCTCCTTTAGTAAGGCGTATTTAAGGCACGCGCCCTACTTAAACGCTGCAAGTGCAGACTTTGGTTGGAAAAAATATTTCACCAAGCACTTTAATATGAATCTTGCGCTGAAACTTGAGAGTAAAGTTTATGAAGAAAACGGCGATTCTTCCTTTTCTTACGGCGTTTCTTATGCGCTTTCTTACCCTGTTTTAGGCATTGAAGCGCCACTTTTGCTTGGGCTAAATTTGGAGCTTGAACGCCAAGAGGGCGAAAAGCACCACGCAGACACAAACCACAGGCAGTTTAAATGCGGTGCAAGTTTGCAAAAACAGTTCACAAAAGAAGCGCATTTTGCCAGCTCGGCAAGCTACACAAGGCAGGATTTTATGCACGAGAACTTGCTTTTTGGCACCAAACGAAAAGACGGTGAGCTACGGCTAGCACAGAGTTTGTCGTATCTCATCGCTACAAACGCAAACCTTACTGCGGACGTCATTTTTGTTAGCAATTCATCTAACCAAGCCTATTATAGCTACAAAAAATTCGTAACTTCGCTTGGCATAAATTACTATTTTTAGGCATTTTGCAGCGCCCAAGATCTAGCCGGCAAACGGGCTATTTCGTGGCAAATATGTTAGATCTTGTGCTAAACAAAACATTCCGCATTTGTGCTATGGCTTTCTACGTTTTTAGCTTAGTGCTAGCTAAAATTTGGATCTTGCAAAACTTTGTATGTTTAAGATTTTATTTTGGCTTTCGCGCGTTTTTGACGGTCTGCTCCTATGCCACTGCTTGCATATTTTGCAAGATCTTGGCGGCTTAGATCTAGCGTTTGTGCTAGCGGTAGTTTGGCTTAGATCTCTTGTGTTGATATTTTTAGAAACAGCATAGGTTTTTCTTAGATCTAGAACATTTTATAGTTCGCGTTTTAAGCCTTAGTAAGAGCTTTTCTTTGTTAGTTGCAGCATACGAACAAAAGATCTTTTTGTGTGCTCGGCGTTTGCATATTTGCGCTTTGAGTTTAAGCTTGGCAGATCTTAAGCTATTGTGCGCTCTTGCTAGTTGCGATATTTACACAAGCACGTTGCGGTTTGGGTGTTTAGATCTAAGCAGCCAAGCAAAGACCATAACGCTACGCAATATACGCCTAGCTTACAAGATCCAAGCGCCGCTAGGCAACTTCAAAACTAAAAGCTGTAAATTTGTTTGTTTGTGAGACTGGGGTAGGGGGTGAGTGTTTGCAAAAACTCAGTAGCACTTGCTAGTGCTACTGAGGGATAACGTTCTCCGCTTGCGGGCCTTTTGCGCCTTCAACGACTTCCATTAGAACTTTTTGACCTTCTTTTAAGGTTTTGTAGCCTTCTGTTTTTATTGCGCTGTAATGCACGAAAACATCTTTTCCGTTTGTTTGCTCGATAAATCCAAAACCCTTCGTATGGTTAAACCACTTAACGCTTCCTGTAACTTGCTCTGCCATTTTCTTTCTTTAAAAAATTTCCTTGCCGCTTGGGCGTTTGAACTCTATTTTTAGAGTAACCTTAAAAACGCGGGTATTATACACTTAAATTTCTGTTAAAAGTGCTAAATTCTAAAATGATATTATTTTGCTATGGAATTTTTTTCTCCTGATTTTTTTAAATTCGCTTTTACAATTTTTGCGTCAGGGCTTTCTAGCGCCGCGCTCCTTTGGGTTTTTGCGCTGCGGGTGCTAACTAGAAAAGATCTGTTTTTAAACGCCGCACAGCAAGAAAACGAGTATTTGCAAAAAGAAGCGCAAAAGCTTGGGCTAGAGATCTTAGAGCTTAAAAAATCAAACGCCGCGCTTAGCGGGGATCTTGAGCGAGCAAGGCAAGATCTTGCCGCACAAACTGCCGCGCGCGCGAGCGATAACGAGCACAACAAAGACAAGATCCGCTTGCTAGAAACAGCCAAAGATCTTCTAAAACAGGAGTTTGAAAACCTAGCGGGCAAGATCTTTGCGGAAAAAAACGAGCAGTCGGCAAAGAACCTTGAGAGCGTGCTAAAACCCTTGCGTGAAAACCTTTCGGGCTTTGAAAAAAAGGTGCAAGATCTTTACATAAATGAAGCCAAAGAGCGCGCGGGGCTAGCAACGGAGATTAAGCTTTTGCACGAGCAAGCGGGGCGAATTTCACAAGATGCCATCAACCTTACAAACGCGCTCAAAGGGCAGGCAAAGGTGCAGGGCGATTGGGGCGAAGTGGTGCTTGAGCGGATCTTGGAGCTATCGGGCTTGCGCGCGGGGCAGGAGTATAAGATCCAAGAGACGCTAAAAGCCGACGAAGGCGCGCGCAGGCGTCCAGACGTGATTGTGTATTTGCCGCGTGATAGGCAGATAATCATCGACGCAAAGGTTTCGCTCACCGCATACGAGCGCTACGTGCGAAGCGAGAGTGAAGCACAGAAAAAACTAGCCCTAAGCGAGCATTTGAACTCTCTTGCCGCGCATATAAAAGAGCTAGAGCAAAAAAATTACCACCTGCTCCAAGGCGTGCGGACGCTAGAATTTGTGCTGATGTTTGTGCCGATTGAAGGCGCGTTTTTAACGGCGCTGCAAGCTGATGAAGAGTTTTTTATTCGCGCTTTTGGGCGGGGGATCTTGGTTGTGAGCCCATCGACGCTCACTGTAACGCTTAAAACCATAGAGCAGATCTGGCGCTACGAGCGCGCTAGCCAAAACATCGGCGAATTTGCTAGAGAGGCGCAAAATATTTTGAAAAAAATCGATACGATCACGGGCGATTTGGTAGCGGCAGAAAATGCGATGAATAAAGCCACGCAATACCTAGCAAACGCCAAAGGGCGGCTGTTTGAGGGCAAGGGCAATTTGCAAAATAAATTACAAAATACAACAAAATACATCACACACGAAGGAGTAATCGATGAGACGAACAAAGATAGTAACGACGCTAGGGCCATCAACGGCCAACCCTAAGACGGTTGAGGCGCTAATTAACGCGGGCGTGAATGTTTTTAGGCTGAATTTTTCGCACGGGACGCAAGAAGATCACCTAAAAAACATTCAAATGATCCGCAAAATAGAAGCAAAATTAAAGCAAAACGTGGCGATTTTGCAAGACATTTCAGGGCCTAAGATCCGCGTTGGCAACATAGAAGGCGAGATCTTGCTAGAAAGCGGCAAGCGCTACACGCTCAATTCATCGCAAGAAAGCAAGGGCGATGTGATCCCCTTCCCGCACGAAGACATCATCAAATACATCGTCCCGGGGACGAAGATCTTTTTTGCCGATGGCACGATGCGCGCCTTTGCCGTTAAATGCCAAAGAAATTCTGTGGAGATAGAAGTGGAAGTCGGCGGGCGGCTCACGTCCAAAAAGGGCGTGAATTTTCCAGATCTATCCTTTAAGATCCCAGCGCTGACGAAGAAGGATCTTTCCGATCTTGCCTTTGGGATTGAAAACGGCGTAGATCTTGTGGCGATAAGCTTTGTGCGCAATAAAAATGACGTGCTAGAAGCAAAGGCGGTGGCGCAAGCTTACGGCGGGGGCGTGTGGATTATGCCAAAAATTGAGAAAAAAGAAGCGATAGAAAATATCGATGAGATATTAGAAGTCTCCGATGGCGTGATGGTGGCGCGTGGGGATCTTGGCGTGGAGCTTGGCGTGGAAAACGTCCCCGTGGCGCAAAAGATGATTATCAAAAAGGCAAACGCGCTTGGTATTCCAGCCATTACCGCGACGCAAATGCTAACGTCTATGGTAAATTCGCCCTACCCAACGCGCGCGGAAGTTTCAGACATCGCAAACGCTGTGCTAGACGGCACGGACGCGGTTATGCTCTCTGATGAAACAGCCGTTGGAAAATTCCCGACGCAAGCCGTTGATGTGCTTATCAAAACGATTAGCCAAACAGAAGAAATTTACCCCTTTTATCATTTTGCAAACGACACGAGTAAGGATAACGCCATCGCCGCCAGCGCTACAAAGCTAAGCCAAGCGGTGGCGCACGACGCTATCGTTGTTTTCACAAGCACGGGCAATAGCGCTAAGAAAATGAGTAAATACCGCCCGCAAAGCCGCATCATCACAGCAACGCACACGAAAAAAGTGGCGCGGCTGCTCTCTGTTGTGTGGGGCGTTGTGCCAAGCTGCATTTTGCCGCAATCAAGCAACACGGACGAAGTGGTGTATCATTTTATGAAAGAAGGCGTGGAGAACAAGTGGCTAGATCCTAAGCAGGTGTATATTTTCACGATGGGCTATCCGTCCGGGCAGTCAGGCTCAACCAACCTAATCCGCCTAATTGACGATAACTTTTTCCGCAACCTAGGGCTTGCTTGAGCGCGCAAGATCTTACGGCAAAAAAGGCGGCAGGCGCAGCGAGCCCGCGCGTTTTAGTTAGCGCCCTTGAGCCATCTGCTAATTTGCATTTAAAGCAGATCTTGGGGTTTTTAGGCGGGGCAAAGATTAGCGGCATTTTTGACCCTAGCCTTGGCGAGCCGCTTTACTCAAGCCGCGAGTTTGGCGTGATGGGCTTTGTGGGCGTTTTGCGCGTGTATAAAAAGGCTAAACGGGCGCTCGCAGATCTTGCGCGGATCTCTAGCGAGTGCGACGTGGCACTACTCATTGACAGCCCCGCGTTTAACATTCCGCTAGCCAAAGAAATCAAAAAGCAAAGCCCGCAAACAAAGATAATTTATTACATTTTGCCGCAGGTTTGGGCGTGGAAAAGAAACAGGGTCGCCACGCTTGAAGCCTTAGCCGATGAGCTTTTTTGCATTTTGCCCTTTGAGCCGAGCTTTTGGACGCGCGCGGTTT
This sequence comes from uncultured Helicobacteraceae bacterium, assembly GCA_963542625.1. GTDB lineage: Bacteria > Campylobacterota > Campylobacteria > Campylobacterales > SZUA-545 > CAUTXO01. The sequence continues at coordinate 24,590 of CAUTXO010000004.1, forward strand.
ATGTGGGAAATCCGCTAAGCGCGGAGCTCCTAACGCTCAAGCAAGCGCCTAGCCACGGCGATACGACGGCGTTTTTGGCGGGTAGCCGCCGCGCAGAAATTACCAAACTAATGCCGCATTTTAGGCAAACGGCTAAGATCTTAGGGGGCAAGAAGCTAATTGTAATCCCGCCGTTTTTTAGCGATGATGAAATCGCGCAGATCTACGGGGATCTAAGCGGCTTTGAAATTTACAGAAGCACGCAAGAAGCCTTGAGCGTGTCTGACAGGGCGGTTGTTTGTTCGGGCACGGCGACACTTGAAGCCGCGCTCATCGGTGTGCCTTTGGTGCTTGTGTATAGGGCAAGGTGGCTGGATTTTTTGATTGGCAAAGCCTTTGTGCGCCTGCCTTTTGTGGGGCTTGCGAACATCATCGCGTTTTTTAATGGAAAGCCGCCGATGTTTGCCGAGCTTTTGCAGGGAAGAGTAAATGCTAAAGAGATCATACGCGCATTAGAAAAAATAGATGTAAATGATTTTTTTCAGCAAACCTTAAAATTACGACAAGATCTAGGAGCAAAAAAACCTGGTGCAGAAGTAGCGCGAGCGATTAAAAATTTGGTAAATAACAGTTAAATTATCTGATTTTTTTATAATTTTTTAGGAAGTTTGCTGACGCTATAGCATAAGCGTTATATTTGTTTTTTTGATAATACTGCAAAGTAATAAATATAAAATTTTGCAAGATCTTACACATAATTTCACCCGCTATTTTGTCAGATATTTAACGCTTTTACGTAAGATTTTTTTAAAGATCACAAAGCGATGGCAAAAATTACAGCCCGATAGATGTATAACATTTTATAAATACTACAAGATCTTTATCTAATAAAAATGCCTAGACTATTTAATAAAAAATTAAGTTTCATCCTGTAACATTGACTAAAAGGCAGTTAAAGCCAAACGAACGGAGGTTGTTATGACAAGCATTGCAAATACTACACCGCCTATTCTGGCGCAAGATCCAAGTCAAACGGATGAACTTTATCAACGGCTAGAAAAGCGCGTTAGTGCGTTAGAACAGCAAAAACCGCTAAGAGATGTGAGTATTAAACAGGTTTTAGAGCAGCATCAGATCTCACGTCGCGATTTTCTCAAGTGGGCTGGCGTGGCGACAACGTCTTTGGCCTTGCCCGCGTCTTTTACGCCCCTAGTTGCGCGCGCGGCAGAGGTTGCGGACCGCTTGCCAGTTGTGTGGCTGCATATGGCAGAATGCACCGGTTGTAGCGAAAGCTTATTGCGAAGCGACGCGCCGACGATTGACGGGCTTATTTTTAATCACATTTCGCTGGAGTATCACGAAACAATTATGGCAGCAAGCGGTTGGCAAGCCGAGCACAACCTAGAGCACGCCATTGAAACTTACAAAAATAATTACGTGCTGATGGTAGAAGGCGGGATCCCAATGGGCGACAGCAGCTTTTATTTACGCATCGGTGCAAAGTCAAAAACGGGCGAAGAGATAGCAAGATCTGCCGCGGCTAATGCTTTGGCAATCTTTGCCATAGGGACGTGCTCGTCTTTTGGCGGGATCCAAGCGGCATATCCAAACCCAACAAACGCGCACCCGCTAAGCGACGTTGTGAATAAGCCCGTTATCAACGTGCCCGGCTGTCCGCCTAGTGAGAAAAACATCGTCGGAAATGTGCTGCACTTTTTGCTATACGGCACGCTGCCATCTTTAGATGTTTTCAATAGACCAAAATGGGCGTATGGGCTTAGGATCCACGATCTTTGCGAGCGCCGCGGGCATTTTGACGCGGGCGAGTTTGTGGAGCGCTTTGGCGATGAGGGCGCAAAAAACGGCTACTGTCTTTATAAGGTTGGCTGCAAAGGGCCTTACACATTCAACAACTGCTCGCGCGAGCGGTTTAATCAGCACACAAGCTGGCCCGTTCAAGCTGGGCACGGTTGCATAGGTTGCAGCGAGCCTGATTTTTGGGACGCGATGGGGCCATTTGAAGAGCCGCTGGCAAATCACAAATACCAAAGCGTCTTTGGCGGGCTTGGCGCTGACGCCACCGCAGATAAGGTCGGCGTAGGGCTTTTGATAGCCACCGCCGTTGGCATTGCCGCGCACGCCGCGCTTTCTACCGTTAAAAATCCGAAGGAGTAAAAATGTCTAGCACAAGAATAGTCGTAGATCCTATCACACGCATTGAAGGCCACTTGCGCGTGGAAGTGGAAGTCGATGAAAACAACGTAATAACAAACGCCTACTCATCATCAACGCTTTGGCGGGGCATAGAAACAATCGTAAAAGGGAGAGATCCAAGAGACGTTGGCTTTATGGTGCAACGCATTTGCGGGGTTTGCACGTATTCGCACTACCGCGCTGGGATCTCAGCCGTTGAGGACGCGCTGGGGATTAAGATCCCCTACAACGCGCAACTTTTGCGAACGCTGATGAATTACGCGCTTTTCTTGCACGACCACCCCGTGCATTTTTACCAACTCCACGGCGTGGATTGGGTGGATATCGTCAATGCCTTGCAAGCAGATCCTAAAAAAGCAAGCGATGAAGCCTTTCTTTACACAGACAATCCAATCGGCACGGGCGCAGATAGGCTGCTTGAAGTTAAGAAAACGATAGAAAAATTCGCAAAAGGCAAGAGCCTTGGGCCATTTGCAAACGCTTACTGGGGGCATAAAACCTACCGCTTCACGCCCGAGCAGAATTTAATTGCGCTCTCGCATTACCTAATGACGCTTGAGTATCAAAGAGAAGTAGCGCAAATGATGGCGATATTTGGCGCAAAGCAGCCGCACCCGCAATCCTTAACCGTTGGCGGCGTTACGTCTGTTATGGATATGCTAGATCCATCGCGAATGGGTGAATATTTGATTAAATTCCAAAAGGCGGCGGATTTTGTTATGCGCGCGTATTACGCAGACGTTGTGATGGCGGGCAGAGTTTATGCTAATGAGCCCTCCGTAACTATCCCGATGAACCTTAAAAACTTCATTGCCAAGGGCGCATTCACGCTCAACCGCAAAGAGTTGCTCTTTGATAGTGGCGTGATCTTAGACGGAGATCTAAGCCGCGTTTATGACATCGACGAAAGCAAAATAACAGAAGACGCAACGCATTCGTGGTATAAAGAAAACGGGCCTTTCCACCCATACGACGGCAAAACAAACCCTAACTACACGGGCTTTGTAGATGGCAAGAGCCTAAACGCCGAAGGCAAAATGGAGAGCACGCCCTTAATTAATGAAAAGGGCAAATACTCTTGGATCAAATCTCCGCGCTACGATAACAAGCCAATGGAAGTCGGGCCGCTTGCGTCGCTGCTTGTTAGCTACGTGCGCGGCAATAAAAAGGTGCAAAAAAGCGTTGATGAATTCTTGCAAAAGACGGGGCTGCCCGTTACCGCGCTATTTACAACGCTTGGGCGCACAGCCGCGCGAATGCTGCAATCTAGTATCATCGCGCAATACGGGCTTGAAACTTTCAACGAGCTAACCGCCAACATCAAAAGCGGCGATACCGAAACCTGCGCTATTTATAAAATAGACAAAGACAAAGAATACAAGGGGCGCTTCATCGGCGACGTGCCGCGCGGAATGCTATCGCACTGGGTGCGGATTAAAAACGGCGTTGTGGAAAATTACCAAGCCGTTGTGCCATCGACGTGGAATTCTGGCCCTGAGGACAAAGACGGGCATAAGGGCGCATACGAGCACAATCTAATCGGTATCAAGGTGCAAGATCCAACGCAGCCGCTAGAGATTATCCGCAGCATTCACTCTTACGACCCTTGCATTGCTTGCGCCGTGCATATTACAAACACAAAAGGCGTCAAGCTTTCAGAATACAAGGTTTTTGCAAGTTGCGGGGTTTAAGATCTACACTCTAAGATCTAGGCGCTCCCCGCGCGCGAGCACAAACGCGAGCGAGCTAGCTTGCAAAGCAAGCGGCGGGCGCGCAAGATCTAGAGCAAAGAGCACACACAAGGAGACAAAATGGTAACAACAGAACACGTTAATTGTATGGAGCGAGAGCAAGAGATTACCTATTATTACCGCTGGCAGCACTGGATTCGCGCCCTTTCTATCACCGCGCTAGTTTTTACGGGCTTTTACATCGCCGTGCCATACATCGTGCCTATCCAAGATCCAGAGCCCGCAAACTTTATGAACGCGCTTTTTCGTTTTTGGCATATCGCCTTTGGCTTTGTCCTTGCGGCTGTGGTGGCTTTTAAGTCGTATCTATTCGTTTTTGCTAGAAATCACGGCAGCGAGCGCAAGGCCTTGCTAGACGCCATCAGCCCTAAGATCTGGGTAAAACAGCTTGGGTATTATCTATTCATCAGCAAGCACCCGCATTTGCGCGGTATGTATAACCCGCTGCAATTTGCGGCGTATGCGGGCTTTTACGTTGCGATGTTTTTTCTCATCTTAACGGGCTTTATCCTTTACGCGCACGTGTATCACAACGGTTTTGCAGGGCTCATTTACCCCGCGATGCGGTTTTTTGAAGCGCTTTTTGGCGGCATTGCCAACGTGCGTATGATCCATCACGTGTTTATGTGGTTTGTGATTATTTTTGTTGTGATACACGTTTATATGGCGGTGTTTAACGCAATTTACGGCAAAAACGGCTCAATGGACGCGATTTTTAGCGGCTTTAAGTGGAAGAAGGAAAATAGCTGAAGATCTTAATACTAGGCATTGGTAATATCCTTTTTGCCGATGAAGGTGTTGGGGTGCATTTGGCAAATTTGCTAGACGAAAAATACGAGTTTGTTTCAGACGCGCACACGGTGGAGATCCTAGACGGCGGGACGACGGCACAGCTGCTTATTCCTATCATCGCGCAATACGATTACGTGATAATGCTAGATTGCGTGCAAACAGAGAGCGGGCAGGTTGGCGACGTGTTTTTCTTTGACTTTGAAACGGCGCAAGAAGCGGTAACGTGGCAGGGCTCAGCGCACGAAGTGGAAATGCTACAAACCTTGCAAATGATGGATCTAATGGGCGACCGCCCGCCGATAAAAATCGTTGGCGTCGTGCCCTTTGTGATTGGCTCTGAAACGAGCTTTGCGATGACGCAAAAGGTTATAAACGCTAGCAAAATTATGGAAAAAACGGTGTTAGATCACTTAAGAGATCTAGGTGTGGGATCTAAGCTCAAAAACCCGCGCATCACCATTGAAGAAATGGCGCAACTCTCATACAAAAGACAGGCGCTTGACGCTTGAATTTTCGCTTTCAGGCGGCAGTTTTACCCTGGCGCGCGTTTTGATACGAGAAGCCGCGCTCTTAGATCTTGAGTGTGGGCTAGAAACGCAAGATGACGCGATAATTTTTAAAGCAAGCGGGGCGCAAGAAGTGCTTTCTAGCTTTGCAGATAAGCTCACGCAAGAAATGCCAACGAGCATAAAATCAGGTGGCTTTAACGTTTGCCAAAGCGCTAAAAGCACCGCGCGCGCGTGCTTTTTGCCGCCAAAACCGCCCGTGGCGCCTTGCCCTAAATGCCAGCGCGCCGTGCTTGATGAGCGCAGCGCGGATTTTTACAACCCCTACCGCGCTTGCTTTGTTTGCGGGCACGGCGTGCAAAAAAGCGCGCAAATGCGTAACCAGCGCATTTTTGCGGATCTTGCCCTTGCCATTGCGAGCGGAAAGCCAGTGAGACTAAAAACAATTAACGATGATCTTGTGCTTTCAAAAGCCGCGCCGCCGCACGGGGATTTTAGAATTATTTGCCGCGACCTTGCCACGCTTGGCAGCCTTGCCGTTATTTCAAACGATGAGATTTTAGGCCTTGCGTCCATTGAAAAACCGCGCGCCGTATTAGCACTAAAGCCGCTTTTTAGAAGCACAGAGAGCGTGGATAGGTATTTTGCCGAGTGCAGCCTGCCCTTTTGTATGGTGGAATTTTTGCTGCTTGAAAAGCTAAGCGCGCTTGGCGTTTCAAAGGTTTTTGCGAGAGTGCCGCGCGGGGAGAGCCTTAGCGCGGATTTTAGCACCACTAGCGCCAGCACTCAAGAGCGGCTAATGTTTCTTGAAACCAAGCGTGCGTTTAGCCTTAGGCGCTACACAGATGGCGCGCCACTGCCAAGCGGCGATGGCATTTTTTTGCTTTTTAACCGCCACGCGCCAAACTTCCTAGCTTACAGTGTAAAAGCCGTAACAAATGCAGAATTCATCGCGTTTAACTTCAATTTTAGGGGCTTTGCGGGGCTTTTTGAGATGATAAAAAACCGCGATGAAAACTCCGCCAAACTCCTTGAAAACTACAAAAAAAGCTTCGGCGCGCTTTATGAGAGCCTAAGCCGTGCGCCTTGCGAGCCACTTAGCTTAAATTTTTACGGGCTTTTGGGGGTTTTAGGCTTGGTGCTGGGCTTTTATGAAGATCCAAGCGGCGCTCAAGATCTTAGCGCCAAAGATCCTAACGCCGTTGAAGATCTAACTCAAGATCTTGGCGACGCCAAAGATCCAACGCTCGCCCTAGATCCAAGCGCCGCTTACGATCCCGCGCAAGATCCGCGCCGCTTGAGCCTAGAGCGCATACACCAAAGCGCGGAGATTTTTCTAAACGCCGCCGATGATTTTCTAGGCAAAAAAGGTCCAGCGATTGACTTCAAGCTCGTAAAATTTGAAGGCAAGTTTTTCCTTGACGTCGTCCCCGTGATTAAAAGCGCGATGAGTTTTAAGCTAGCGGGCGTGGATAGGCACGTCCTAGCCTATGGCGTCATCGATAGTTTTAGCGCCTTTTTAAGCAACAACGCAGACGACCTAAACACAAAAAACGTCCATTTTCTAGGCGCAATTTTTAATCATCGCGCCGTGCTTTTTAAGACGGCTTCTAAGTTTGACAAGAACTACAAGATCCTTTGAGCCGCGCTGTGCGGGGTGGCTTTGCGGCGCACTCGTTTATATCAAGATCTTTGCTATATAATACGGGCCTACTTAATCTTTGGAGTTTATATGATCACGGTGATAAAAAGAAACGGCGCTAAAGAGCCGCTTGATATTTCAAAAATCCAAAAATATACAAAAGATGCGGTCGAGGGACTAAAAAACGTTTCGCAATCAGAGCTCGAGCTTGACGCTAAGCTGCAATTTAGAGACGGAATGACGACGGTTGAGATCCAACAAACGCTGATACAAACAGCCGTTGATAAGATAGATCTAGACGCGCCTGACTGGACTTTTGTAGGCGCTAGGCTTTTTCTTTATGATCTCTACCACCGTGTGGGGCGCGCAACCGGCGGGAAAAAGGGCGTTGCCTACGCGCACCTTAGCCATTACATAGAATTCTCGCAAAAAGAAGGCAGGGTTTTAGCAGGCCTTGAAAAAAACTACGACCTAAACGAGCTAAACGATTATATGGACGCCCGCCGCGACTTGCTTTTTAATTACCTTGGAATAAAGACGCTTTTTGATAGATACTTGCTAAAAAACCGCGATGGCGAGCCAATCGAGCTGCCGCAGCAAATGTTTATGGCAATCGCGATGTTTTTAGCGCAAAATGAAAAAGAGCCGATGGTGTGGGCGAAAAAATTCTACGACATTTTGTCGAAGTTTGAAGTGATGGCGGCAACGCCGACGCTCTCTAACGCGCGGACGTATCGCCACCAGCTTTCATCGTGCTTTGTTGGTAGCGTGGCGGATAATATTGAAGGGATCTTTGACTCCTACAAAGAAATGGCGCTGCTTTCTAAATACGGCGGGGGCATTGGCTGGGATTGGGCTAAGGTGCGCGCTAGCGGCTCGTTCATAGACGGGCATAAAAACGCCGCGGGCGGCATCGTGCCATTTTTAAAAATCACCAACGACATCGCCGTTGCGGTGGATCAGCTAGGCACGCGCAAGGGCGCAATCTCCGTGTATATCGAAACGTGGCATATGGATATTCTAGACTTTTTGGATCTGCGCAAAAATTCAGGCGAAGAGCGCCGCAGAGCGCACGATCTTTTCCCCGCGCTTTGGATTAGCGACCTTTTTATGAAGCGCATTGAAAACGACGAAAACTGGACGCTTTTTTGCCCAGGCGAGTGCAAGGATCTTAGCGACCTAAGCCAAGAAGCCTTTGAAGTGCGCTACCAAGAATACGAAAACGACCCAGCCGTAAGCAAGGTTACGATAAAAGCCAAGGATCTGTGGAAGAAAATTTTGCTTAGCTATTTTGAAACGGGCAGCCCCTTTTTAGGCTTTAAAGACACGGCAAATAGGGTCAATCCAAACGACCACTTGGGGCTTATTAGAAGCTCGAATTTATGCACGGAGATATTCCAAAACACCGAGCCAAACGGCTATAAGATCAAGGTGGAGTTTGAAGACGGGCAGGTGCGCTATTTTGACGAAAACGAGAGCGTGGCGCTTTCTAGCGGTGTAACAAAAAAGGCCAACAAACTCTCATCAATAGACGCCATAGACGGCAAGAAGATCTTTGTGGTGGAGAAAGAGCGCCAAGCTGGCCTTACAGCGGTTTGCAACCTAGCTAGCGTCAATCTTTCGCGCATTAACACAAAAGAAGACATCGAGCGCGTCGTCCCGATTGCCGTTAGAATGCTTGATAACGTGATAGATCTTAACTTCTACCCGCTCAAGAAAGTTAAGGAAACAAACTTGCGTTCGCGCGCTATCGGGCTTGGAATTATGGGCGAGGCGCAAATGCTAGCGCAAAAAAAGATCCACTGGGGCAGCAAGGAGCATATTTTACTCATCGATGAAATTATGGAACAGCTTTCTTACAACGCCATCAACGCAAGCAGTGATCTAGCGCTTGAAAAGGGCAAGTATCCAAACTTTGAGGGCTCGAAGTGGTCGCGCGGGATTGTCCCGATTGACAGCGCCAACAAGCACGCCAAAGAGCTAGGCGGGCGCGGCGGGCTTTTTGACTACACCTACAACTGGGATGATCTGCGCGCAAAACTTAGACATCAAGGCATTAGAAACGGCTATTTGATGGCGATTGCGCCGACGTCGTCTATATCCATTCTAACGGGGACGACGCAAACGATAGAGCCTGTTTATAAGCGCAAGTGGTTTGAAGAAAATCTATCGGGTATGATCCCCGTCGTTGCGCCAAACCTTAACGTGGATAACTGGGCTTACTACAAACCCGCTTACGACATCGACCAAGAAGATCTCGTGCGCGTTGCCGCCGTTAGGCAAAAGTGGATAGACCAAGGGCAAAGCCTAAACATCTTTTTCACGGTGGATAAGGCAAGCGGGCGCGTGCTGCATAACCTTTACCTGCTGGCGTGGAAGCTAGGGCTTAAATCCACCTACTACCTGCGCTCTGAATCAATGGAAGTAAAGCAAGATGTGATCGATAGAAGCGTCGAATGCGAGGGTTGCCAGTAGGCTAGATTGTGCGGATTTGCTTGGATCTTGGAGCCGCGCCCTGCGGCTTTTGCGCCTTGACTTTGCGCGCGGCTTGTTTGCTTGTGTTTAGATCTGAGCCCAGGATCTATCGCGCACCTTACCAAACTAACTAGCGGAGCTAGATCTGCCAAATATACGTTTGGCGGTTTCTCTGCTTTTAAACATAAAGCTCAAGACTTACCGGATTTGGGCTTTCTCTAGCTTGCAATCGTGCAATGTTTATTTTTTACGCCCATCGTAACAGGTGCAAACTGATATGAATCGCTACCACAATAACAGCAAATGCAAAATAGGCTCTTAACCACATAGATAGGTTCAAGAAAAGAGTGCGCTACTCCCAGCTCACAACAAAAACAACTTCAAATTCAAGCCGTGTGGATCTGTAGTTTAGGAGCAGATCTTTTGTTTGCACAAAGTTTAGTCCCCTTGCACCGCCGCTAACGCCCGTTTTTTTGATGTAGGCAAACAGCTCGCGCGCGGAGCTGAAGGTAAGCTCGTAATTTTTCACAAAAGTTTTGGCGTTAAATAAGTCTTTGCACGTTTTTATCACATCGCCTGCATTTGGCAATTCAAGCGGTGTTTTTGCAAACTTTCTTAGGCTGGCAAAGGTTTTGTCGGTAAAAATGCTAAGCGCAACGTTGTCCGTCGCCGCGGCAATTTGCACGAGCGTTTTTCTTAGATCTTGCGCCCATTGAAGGCTCGCAGATGAAATCAGCAGGTCAAAATGCGGCAAGTTTTTTAAAAAATCAGCTTGGTTAAAATCCCGTTGAAGCTTCATTACTTCAGGCGCCGCTGGGTGAAGATCCAGCATATTTGGCGCCGCTTCTAGGGCTAAAAAACTTTCGCATTGCCAGTCTATGGCCTCAAAAACCGCGCCGTCGCCCGCACCAAGATCTAAAATGTGTTTGCCCCTTCGCGTGATATTGCCGACTAACTCTCTTGCCACCTGCCTTTGTAACGCGGAATTTTGGCGATACGTCTTTGCGTTTTTATTGAATTCGTTTAGGATCCCGCCCGTCAAAATTAAACCTTGTTTTTGTATAATGCGCGCATTTTAACCAAGATTTGATGAAGGCGTTTTATGGAAACAATGCTTATCGTGACGCAGTTTATTTTTGGAATTTTAATTACAATCGCCGTTTTGCTGCAAAAAAGTTCCAGCGTGGGGCTTGGCGCTTACAGCGGGAGCAATGAATCCGTCTTTGGCGCAAAGGGCGCGGACGGATTTCTGGTAAAAGCCACAGCCGTTTTGGGGATTTTGTTTGTCCTAAACACCGTTTCTTTGGCTTACATCTACTCAAATACAAAAGAAGCTTCATTGACAGACAGCATAAAAGTAGAAAAATCAGACAATAATCCGCCTATGATCCCGCAAGCGCCGAAGCAATAGGGCTTGATTTAGAGCTTTTGCGCGGGTGCCCTTGCGGATCTAGCCCACACCAAGCGTTGCGGCGCGGCAAAAAAGGATAAAAAATGACAAAAGAAGTTTTAGAAAACGCAAAAATTTCTATGGAAAAATCCGTAGAATCACTCAAGAAAGACTACCAAATGCTAAGAACAGGCAGGGTTAGCCCCAAGATCTTAGAGGGGATAAACGTTGATTATTACGGCGCGCCAACGCCGATAAATGCTGTGGCGACGGTTACTTTGGTTGATGCAAATACAATTAGCATTATGCCTTGGGAGAAAAAAATGCTAAAGGAGTTGCAAAACGCAATCAGTGGCGCAAACATCGGCGTTACGCCAAACAGTAACGGCGAGGGGATAATTCTATCTTTTCCGCCTATGACGACCGAGCAACGCGGCATTATTGCCAAGCAGGCAAAGGCGATGACGGAAAACGCGAAAGTTGCTGTTAGAAATATAAGAAAAGATGCTAATAATAAAATTTCTAAGCTTGAAAAAGACAAGGCTATTAGCGAAGATGAGAGTAAAAAGGCTCAAAACGACGTTCAAAAACTAACCGATGATTTTATTAAAAAAGTTGATGAAACATTCAAATTCAAAGAAGCCGAGATCTTGAAGGTGTGAGCCAATCGTTGATAGTTTGAGTAGCTTTGAATAAAATGATGTCTAGTAGGGAGTATTTGGAGTTTGTTTTGTGGTGGCTATCGAGCTAGATGTATAACGCATAGGGCGATGATTGGCAAATGCATTATTTATTATCACGGGGAGGTTATTGGCTTTATCTACGACGATATATTTTTGGTAAAGCCTGTAGAATTGACAAATGGGCAGTTGATAACAAAGAATTCTTAAACGACTTGTTTAATGCAATGTGTGATGAGCTACTTTCACCAAAATCAAAAAGAAATAAACGATTTTGGTTGTGCGTGGCTGTAGGTTATCTTTTTTGACTTAGCTCTAAAGACCAGACTCAGATAAGCCTTTGATCCATTTTGATTGCTAGATGTAGTTATGATTTTGTATCATAGGTTTATCGTTAAATTCTATCATTGTAATCTAAACTTTTACATCTCTTGCTACAGATAATATTTCAAGATTTATTTAGTGTTTTCTTGTCTTTTTGCTTAGGCACGCGGCTGGTGCGCTAACCTATGGCGAAACTTTGGGGCGCGGAAAATCCCACGATGAAGCCAAAAAAGCGGCGCTTGCTAGCGTTGGCGGAGCGCTAACGCTTGGCGCGCTAACAGGCGCACTAGGTGCGGCGCCAACGCTAGCTAAGCAATACAAACAGCAAAAAAAGGCAATTCTAGCGCGCCGAGATCTAAGCGAGCGCCAAAAGATCCAAGCAATAGAAAACATTACGCCAACGAATGAAGAGATCTTAATAGATATTGCAATGGACGAAAAGCCCCACCCAAGCGCAAGCGGCTTAAGACTTATTGCTGATCTAAAAACTAGCATTACAAAATACACTAAAACGCCAGCTCAAATTTACGACGCGGTCATCGCAAAAAACCTAAGCCCGCGCGTTGCCGAGCTTGCAAAAAAAGCCTACGAAGCACGCGATATAAGGATTTTAGAACAATATTATCAAGATAAAATAACAGCTTATAATGAAAAACTTGCACAAACCGCGCACACTGACCCCTTGAAATCTGAAGCTTTTGCACCCGTTTCAATGAGCCCCGAATTAAGAGAACAAACGGGGATAAATAATATTATTACTGTTAATACTGGCGCAATAGCGACAAAACATATAAAAGACGGTATGTTTAAAAATAGACAAGGGATAGTAAGAAATGCCGATGATGTTTTAGATAACCCGGACGAAATAAGGGACGGTAGTAACCCTAAAAATCTTATTTTTAGCAAGAGATTTAGTGATGAAAAAGTTGGCGAAGTTGGGATTAGAAAAGAGCCTGATTATAAAATTGGACCTGTTAGCGTTAATATGCTAGTGCATTCAAACAGGATAACTAAGAAAAAGAAAGAGACGCAAGCCGGGACGATCACACCCGACACGTTGCTTCTTCCTAATGCATTAGGCGCACCCGGATCGACTGGTAGCTCAAGGCTGCTTTTTGCGTCTCAATCGCGAGTGAATGCTAACGAAACAAAATTTAAAAGTCAAGAGAACTTAGAAAAAAATACGCCAAGCGCTGAAGCCTTAACGCCTGAAAATGCGCAAGATCTAGGCACAAAGCAAGATCTAAAGAGCGCCAAAGATCTAAGCCCGGACGAGACGATAAAACAAGAAGCAAAACAAGCGCAAGATCTAAAATCCGCGCCTGCTAAAGATCCAAGAAGCGCTTACGAGCGCTTTATTGACGCTAGTTTTGAAAAAGCCGGCGAGTTTTTAGAGCGCATAGATCCCTTGCAAAAAACAGAATTTAATCTAATTCCAAAAAAGATCCAGCGAGACTTTGGCGAAACGCTGCAAGATCTTTATTTAACGCAAAAGCAAATCTCTAAAGAAGCCGCCGCCACGCTTGAAGCGCTAGAGAAAAAAAGCCCGGACGATGTGAAGCTTTTAGTGCGCGCGCTAAATGGCGAAGTAGCGCCAATCGAAAAAATAAAGAAAGAATACGAGAGCTTTCGCGCCGCAATTGATGAGAACGCAAAAAAGTTAATCGAGCTTGGCGCGCTAGATCCAAACGCCGCGATTAAGGACTACTTGAAAATCTACTACGAAGAGCATTTAAAAGAGCAAGAAGCCGCAAAGCTTAGTCTTGCGCGGGTGTTTGGGCGCAAAAATTTAAGCTGGGAAGAGCGCCGAGCGCTTGGTATGCTTGAAAATGCGAGCGTTATTGCGGATACTATCAAAGAACAAAAAAACGCTATTGCTAAGGCTAACACGCTTAAAGCGCTTGCGGAGCGTTTTGGGAGTGATGAGCCCCGCGAAAATTACGTGCGCGTGAGTGATGAAACGCGCGGCGGTGGTTTGAAAAAATGGGGCGCGCTTGCTGGGAAATACGTGCCGCCGGAAATTTTTACGGCGCTTAATGAAGCCAACATTGTGGCGCGCCACTTGGGCGTGATGGAGCGCTATTGGTATCCAATCGTGGATCACATAAAAACTAACGTTACAGTCAAAAATCCGCCAACACACATTTATAATGTATTATCTAACGTCGTGCTTTCGTATCTAAATGGCGATTTGCCAGCGCTTCTTGGCGTGCTAAAAATGCAAGCGCTAGAGCCACCCTAATTCAAAGTGGTTATTTTTTGTCTTTAAGCTCTTTAATTCTTGCTGCTTTACCTTTTAGATCTCTTAGGTAATACAGTTTTGCTCTTCTAACTCTTCCCCTGCGAATAACTTTTACCTCTTCCAAACTTTCAGAATACAGCGGAAAAACTCTCTCAACGCCTATGTTGTTAGCGCCTATTTTTCTAACGGTAAGCGTGCGTCCAGTGCCCACACCCCTAACCGCAATGCAGATCCCTTCAAAGGTTTGAACTCTGGTCTTATCGCCTTCTTTTATTCTAATGCCGAGCTTCAGAGTATCGCCTGCGCGAAAATCTGGCGTTTCTCTCTTGGAATTTTCCAGCTCTTTTTTCTCAAAAGCTTCTATATACTTGTTTCTCATTTTATGCCCTTTGGTCTAAAATATTTCGTTTTTAGTTCCGACAACTTTAAGTTCAAAGCGCGGATTTTACTATGATTGCCCTTTAGCAATTCTGAAATCACGCTTTGTTGCATAAAAACATTCGGTTTTGTAAAAGCGGGCGCTTCTAGCAAATCGCCGTTAAAGCTTTCTTCTTCTAGGGATTCTTCGTTGCCGAGCACGCCCGCTACGTTTCTAAGGACGGCGTCGCTTAAACTAAGCGCGGCTAATTCGCCACCGCTTAAGATGTAGTCCCCCATACAAAAAACTTCGCTCGCAAAGTTTTCAATCACACGTTCATCAACGCCCTCGTATCTCGTGCAAACTAAGACTAGCTCAGGCTCCTTTGCCAATCTAACGGCATCTTTTTGCAAAAACGGTTTGCCAGCTGGCGCTAGAAAAATCACCCTTGCCAGCGGCGAAATACTCTTGAAAAGCTCGTAAAAGGGCTCAATACTCATCAGCATTCCAGCCCCGCCGCCGATTTTTTTCTCATCCGTTCTTTTGTGTTTGTTAAACGCCCAAGATCTTAGATCCAAAAACTCAAGCTCAAACACGCCCCTTTTGTGCGCCCTACCTAAAACGGAGTAGTCAAAATATGGCTTTAGCATATCCGGAAACAGGCTCACAAAGGTGATTTTCATAGCGCGTTTATCAGATCCACAACGTCACGGACGGTGATTTTTTTTGTCTTTAGAACTGTGTCTATAATGTAGCGCTTGTCGTATGGGACGAGCAGGGTTTTTTGCCTAACCTTAAACTGCGGGCTTATCGCGATGCGCAAATAATCCATAGGCGGTATGCGCTCTATGTCCGTTACGGATCCAAGTAGCACGCCGTTCTCGTAAAGATCCATACCGTTTAGCTCAAACCAAAAAAACTCGCCATCGGCTAATTTGATGTTTTGTTTTGTGTCCGTATCGCTTGTGAAGATCTCAAGCCCCGTTAGCAACGCCGCCTTTTCTTTGGTGTCGTAGTCTTCAAAAAAAATAAGCCCGCGCGCGGCGTCGTAATGCTTTACAACAAGCTGCTCTTTTTGCGTGGTGAGCCTTTTTTGCGGCAAAAACTGCTCTAAAAAGTCTGTATCTGGGTAAAACTTAAGCCCACCTTTTAATCCTACGGTTTTTCCTATCGTGGCGATGTGTATTTTCAGATTGCGGCTTCTTTTGTTTCTACCAAAATCTTGTAAGAACGCCTTGTTTTTGCCTTGCAAGCCGAAACAATTGTTTTCAAAGAATTTACCATATTGCCATCTTTGCCAATCAGCCTGCCGGCGTCCGTTTTTTCAGCTTTTACGATGATTTGCGTAAAGCCGTCGTTTTTGTCTTCTTCTACAAGATCCACCATCTCCGGGTGCGACGAAACAAGCTTCGCGTATTCGTAAATGAATTGACCTATTTCACTCATTATTTTTTTGCCAAAGCTTGAACCGTCTCGCTTGGTTTTGCGCCGACTTTTAGCCAGTAATCGTATCTTTCTTTATCCAGCCTTAGGGTTTTGTCTTTGCTCATTGGGTCGTAAATGCCTATGGATTCTTTGTAGCCGCTGTCTCGTCGTTTTCTGCTGTCTGTTACAACTATTCTGTAAGACGGTCGTTTTTTTCTACCTAGCCTTGCAAGTCTGATAACTGTCATTTTCTTCCTTTAAAAAGTAAAGTGCAACTTTATCTAAATTGACCTTTATTGAAATTGCCGAGCATTGAGCCGATGTTTGCCAAAGATCCCTTTGATGATAAGCGTTTCGCCATTTTAGAAACGTTTGCAAATTGCTTTAGGATCCTATTAACTTCTGCCTGCTCTAGCCCCGCGCCCTGCGCCAAACGCCTTTTTCTGCTTGGGTTTAAAAGCTCTGGATCTTGCCTTTCTTTTTTCGTCATCGATGAAATTAGCGCCTTTATGTGCTTTATTTCATCACTCGTGCTTAGATCCAAGTCCCCAAGCTTGCTGCCTAGGCTACCAAGCCCGGGCAACATACCGATGACGGACTTTAAATTCCCCATTTTTGAAAACGTTTCTATTTGTTCTAAAAAATCCTCAAAATTAAAGGATCCTTTCTTGATTTTTTTGCTGATTGTTTTGGCTTTTTTCTCGTCGATTAGGGTGCCGATTTTTTCCGCTAGCCCTTCGGCGTCGCCACTTCCAAGCAGCCTTGAAACAATGCGCTCGGGGATAAAAATCTCAAGATCTTGCGGCTTTTCTCCAGTGCCTACAAACCTAAGCGGCAAGGACGTTTGCCTAGCAAGCCCAATGGCAAGCCCACCGGTTGCGTTGCCGTCAAATTTAGTCAAAATAATGCTTGAAATATCGGCCTTTTCCTTAAAACTCAGGGCGGTTTTGACGGCATCTTGCCCCGTCAGGCTATCCGCAACGTAAAAGATCTCATCGGGCAAAACGGTGTTTTTTATCTCCACAAGCTCATTCATAAGCGCTTCATCAACGGCAAGCCGCCCGGCTGTATCGAAAATCACGACGTCAAAAAGCCCGTCCTTTGCCTTTTGCAACCCAAGCGCGCAAAGATCTTTGGCGCTAAGCCCGTCACGGTGAAAAAATTCAACTTCAACGCTCTGCGCTAATTGCCTAAGCTGCTCCACCGCCGCAAGGCGTTCAAGATCCGCCGCAACGAGCAAAACTTTCTTTTTTCTTGTTTTTAAATAAAGCGCGAGCTTGGCGCAAGTGGTGGTCTTGCCGCTACCTTGCAAGCCCGTCATAAGGACTTTCGTCAAGCCGCTTTGAAATACAAAACCCTGATTTTTAGAAGCCTCTAAGATCTGTAGCAAATTGGCGTTAAGCGCGCTTAAAAAGGCGTCCTTTCCTATCGACTCCTTCTTTGTGTCCTGCTCAACCTGCTCCAAAAGATCCTTGACAACCTTATGATAAACATCAGCCTTTAAAAGCGATTTTTTCAGCTCTGCAAGGGCTTTTTTAAGGGATCTTTCATCATCGTAAAACCGTATTTTGTTAATGGCTTGCGTAAAAGATTCCGTAATGCGTTCAAACAAAATTAGCCTTTAAATAAAATCGCCATTGTATTTAAACTAGCTTAAATTTTTAGCAGGTGCAACCGTTTTGATTTATGAGATCTACCTTCATAAACTCTCCTTCTTCTCTTTTTGTTTACAGCAGCTACAAACTCCATAAACCTTGATGGCGTCAGGATCCATAAAAAATCCAACCTCAAAACAAGAGTGCCTTACAAACCCGCTAGAATCATAAACAACGCTTGATTTTCCACATATTTTACAGGTCATTTCGATAGTGTTTAGCACAATCGGATTAGCGCTCATCAAACAGCCTTTTGAAACTTGCCGTCTTTAAATCTTTTGCCAAGCGCTTCGTTTAAACTCGGCAAATTTCTTTGCGCGGCGATAATCGGAATGCCCCTTTTTTTGGCTTGCCCTTTGAAAAATTTCATCGAGCTGTGAGATAAAAAAGATGTTAGCATAACCACATAATCCGTATCTTGCGGGATTTTTTTCGTCGCGCTTTCCCTTGTGCGCGCGGTGTAATGGATGATATCGGTTGCGCCGTAATTCTTTAGAAGATCCGTGATTTGAACTATCTGATCTCCGCCGACAACTAAGATAGACATTATTTATATCCTTTTGATAATCATTGCAAAAATTATAAAACAACAAACTTAAAATTTATTTAAAATAGCAATGATTATTAAAAATTGTGAGTTGCGCTCGCCTTGCAAAACCGCGCGTTTGTATTCTTGGCACAATAATTCTTTCTACCAAAGGCTTTGCAAGCAAATTTTCAGATTTTGGCGCAAAACGAGTAGCGCTTGATTTTTGTTTGCCGAGCTTTGCTTCTCAAGATCTTTGCTAGCCCCAAAGATCTCAAGAGGCAAACTTGCGCTGGCAATGCGTTCAAGATCTTTGGCTTTTTTGGACGGGATTTTGCTTGATCTTTGGCGTTTTGGATGGCTTTGTGAATGAGCGGTTGTGATTGCAAAAAGTAGCCGCGCTAGATCCAAGTGGCAAAATTACAAAAAAACAAAACCTAGCGCGAATAGCTTGACTAGATCTATCGCCGCTCAACACAAGCGCGCCATTTGCTCACAGATCTAGCACCATCAAGCGCCGCAATAAACATTGAAGGCGGGCAAAACCAGCAAAATATTGACCGACTAAAAATAGCGTTTAAACAGTGTTATGATGGGTTTTATTCGTGTTTTGCGTGTTTGAAGTTGAAGTTAATAGCAGCCTTTTGAGCGTTTTAAAAACGCTTTGTTGGCGGCGCAAAAAAGTTTTATAAAAAACAAGGTTTTGTTTAAAATTCTAAAACTGCCTAAATATTTTGATTTGCAAAAAGCTAACAAACCTAGTCTCTGAATATGTTTGTTGGTTTTTTCATAGCTTGGATTTAAAAAATAAATACACAAAGAGCGCAAAAACTTCAAAAAGCACGCGTCAATCAATATCTCGCGGCTGTTTGCAAAACTTGCAAAGATCTATCACGCAAAGCGCCCTACATTTAATAGCGCACTAAAGGCTCGCAAAACCTAACGGATCCGCAAATCTTGCCAAAACTTGACGGCAAAAACCACGCTAGCGGCACGACAAAAGCACGCAAAAACATACGCTCAAACGCAAATGGGGCGCGCAAAGGTGGCGCAAAAACAGCAAAACTAAGCGTTATTTAGCCCGGCTTCTTCGATTGCTTTGGATTGGTAAAAGGCAATGACCGGCTCGATGATCTCGTCGAAAGTGCCGTTATTCATAATTTCTTCAAGGCTATACAGCGTAAGCCCTGCACGGTGGTCTGTGATGCGGTTTTGCGGGTAGTTGTAGGTGCGAATGCGCTCGCTGCGGTCGCCAGATCCTACCTGCGATTTGCGCTGGCCGGAGAGCTCGTCTTGCTGCTTTTGCTGTTCGATTTCGTAAAGCCTAGCCTTTAGGATCTTGATTGCCTTGTCTTTGTTTTTGTGCTGCGATTTTTCATCTTGCATAGAAACAACAAGCCCCGTTGGTATGTGCGTTACTCTCACGGCTGAATCGGTGGTATTGACAGATTGCCCGCCGTGCCCGCTAGATCTAAACACATCGACCTTTAGATCGCTTGGGTTAATCACAACCTCCACGTCATCAACTTCGGGCATCACGGCAACGGTAATGGCGGATGTATGCACCCTGCCTTGCGACTCTGTCTGCGGCACGCGCTGCACGCGGTGCGTCCCGCCCTCGTATTTAAAGCGCGAATACGCCTTATTGCCCTTGATTAAAAAGATGATTTCCTTGTAACCGCCTACGTCGTTGTCGCTTGATGAGATGATCTCCACCTTATAGCCACGCAAGGCGGCGTATTTGATGTAAGCGCCGTATAGGTCACCAACGAAGATCCCCGCCTCATCACCGCCAGTGCCTGCGCGGATCTCAACGATTATATTGCGCTCGTCGTTTGGATCTTTTGGGATAAGCAAAAGCTTGATTTCATTTTCTAGCTTTTCTTTTAGGATCTCTAGGTTTTTTAGCTCGTCTTTTGCCAGTTCGCCTAGCTCGCTATCAAAAACAAGCGCCTTATTTTCGTCAATATTGTCTAAAACCTTCAGGTAAGATCTAGCCGCTACGGCAATATCTTTAATGCCAGATTGCTCCTTTGAAAGATCTGTTAGTTTTTTAACGTCGGATAAAATTTTTTCATCGGACATTAAGGAGCTTATCTCGTCATAGCGCGAGATAAAGGGCAAAAGTCTTTGTTTTAGCAACTACTAGGCTTCCATATTTTTTACAAAAGCGTTTAGTCTGCTTACTTTTCTTGATGCGGTTTGCTTTTTTAAAATGCCCTTGCTAACCATTTTATGCAAGTATTTGTTTGCGTCTTTGAATGCGGTTGCGGCATTTTCTTTGTTTTTGGCGCCAACAACGGCTTTAATGACGTTCTTTACGCGTGTTTTATAGTAGTTGTTGCGCTCGTTTTTAACGGCGGTTTGCCTTATTCTTTTTATAGATGACTTGTGATTTGCCAACTTTTTTCCTTTAAATAAAGTCAAGTTGGCAATTATACTTTTGAAGTCTTAAACAAATATTATTTAAGATTTTTGGGCGTGCATTTTTTTGTAAAAAAGCAAATCGGGCAGAAGTCAAAAACGCCTACCAAAAGCGGGATAATACCTAAATAAAACCAGTAAATTCCAGTTATCACGCCAACTAAAATCAGCACCAAACCTAAAAAAATTCTAAACTGTCTGCAAAATTTTTTAACCTTGTCGTATTTCGTCATTTTTTACGCCTTTTATTAAAATAGCCCACATTTTATATTATGAGATCTTAAATAAGCCGGCTTAGATCTTGCATAGATCTTACGCGCGGTGGATCTTGCTAGATCGTTTTGCTAAAAACGTTTTGCTTAGATTTTAGGTAGGCGTCAAAGCACATTGCGATGTTTCTAATTAGCAATCTGCCGGTTGGATCTACGGCTAAAAAATCGTCCGTGAGTTTTACGAGCCCTTCGCTTTCAAAAACCCTTAGATCTTCTAGCGCGCTCGCAAAATAGCTGGCAAAATCGATAGAAAATTCCCTCTCAAGCGCCCTGATGTCAAGGTAAAAATTCGCCATCAATTCCATAATGACGCGCTTTCGCAAAAGGTCGTCCGCGCCTAGGCGCAAGCCCCGCTCAAGCGGCAGCCGCCCGCTATCTAGGCTCGCTTCGTAAAGCTTCATATCCTTTGTGTTTTGCGCATACCAATCCGTTCCGTTGCCAATGCTTGTGAGCCCTATGCCAATTAGCGCGTTTGCGCCTTTTGTCGTGTAGCCTTGAAAGTTGCGGTGCAGCGTGTGCGTTTGCAAGGCGCTAAAAAGCTCATCGCCTGGCTTTGCAAAGTGATCCATACCAATCATTTCATAGCCGTTTTGCGTCAAAAAATCGGTGGCAAACTTAAAAATCTCCAGCTTCACAGCGGGCGTGGGCAGGGTGTTTTCATTGATCTTACGCATCGTTTTTTTAATCCACGGCACGTGCGCGTAGTTAAAAATCGCAATCCTATCAGGATCTAGGCTCACGGTTTTTTCAAGCGTGTGCTTAAATTTCTCCAGATCTTGATACGGCAAGCCATAAATTAGATCCACATTAATACTTTTTATGCCGTATTTTCTTGCTAGATCCACGGCGCTAGCAGAGATTTCAAGCGGCTGAACCCTATGCACCGCCTTTTGCACCTCGGGGTCTAGATCTTGCACGCCAAAGCTTAGGCGGTTAAAGCCGTGCGCGGCTAGCACTTTCATTTGCGGCTCGTCAAAAAACCTTGGGTCAATCTCGCAAGAGATCTCAGCACCCGCGCTAAAATTTGGAAACGTGCCCTTGATGGCGACTAAGATCTCATCAAGCTCATCGGCACTAAAAAACGTGGGCGTGCCGCCGCCAAAGTGAAGCTGCGAGACGGTTTTTTGGGTATCAAGCAAGCCGCTTAAGATGGCGAGCTCTTTTTTAAGGTAGGAAATGTAGCGCGTTTTGCCATCGCTTTTGCTTGTGTAGATGACGTTACAGCCGCAAAAATAGCACGCCGAGCGGCAAAATGGCAGGTGAATGTAAAGCGAAAGATCCTTGTGCGGCTCTATGTTTGCTAGAGATCTTACGTGATCTTCATAAGTGTATGCCGTGCCAAATTCCACAGCCGTTGGGTAGCTTGTGTAGCGGGGGCCTGGCTTTGAATATTTTGTGAATTTTTCGTAGTCGATCATAAGGCGGGATTGTAGCAAAGTCCGTCTGTTTAACTAAGATGATGATAGAATTTGCGCCATCAATTTCTGGAGGAATTATTATGAATAAGAAAATTTTAGTCGGATCTTTAGCGGTATTTTTAGCCGCAAGCACCTGCACGGCTCAAACTTACGCCACTTTCAAAGGCGGAAAAATCACAAGCGCGGACGTAGAAGAAGTCCTAAAAACAACGCCAAACGCGCCTGCTTTAAAGGATCTTCCAAAGCAAACAATCGAGGCAATCGTCAAGCAAATGGTAGAAAAAAAGCTGTTAGCTTCTTACGCGCTAACCACAAGCGCGACGAAAACAAAGGATTTTAAGGAAAAGCTAGAGCTTGTAAAAGAAGGGCTCGCCGCGCAAACATATATAGAAGAAGAGTTTAAAAAAATCAAGGTAACGGACAAGGACGCAAAGGATTTTTACGAGAAAAACAAGGATAAATTCGTAACGCCTGAGCAAGTAAGAGCAAAGCATATTTTGGTTGATGATGAGAGCGCGGCAAAGAAGATCATTAAAGATCTTGACGGGCTAAAGTTTGATGATCTGGATAAAAAATTCACAGATCTTGCCAAAGAAAAGTCTAAAGATCCAGGCTCAAAGGATAACGGCGGGGATCTTGGCTATTTTTCTAAGGACAAAATGCAAAAAGATTTCAGCGACGCCGCCTTTGGTTTGAACGTCTGGCATATCACAAAAACGCCTGTTAAAACGCCTTATGGCTGGCACGTTATCTTGGTTACGGACAAAAAGCGCGCGCGCACCGTCCCATACGAAGAGCTAGCAACGCAAATGCAAGCGGCGGTAAAACAAGAAAAGCTCAAAGATACAATCAACGCAAAAGTTGAAAGCTTGGTTAAAAAAGCGAATGTGAAATTTACATTTTAAAGGAATGGAAAATGGGTAAGATCTTAGACGCCGTCAAGCCTGGCGTAATTTTTGGCGAAGATCACAGAAAGGTTTTTGAGATCGCAAAGCAAGAGGGCTTTGCAATCCCTGCTGTAAATGTTGTTGGCACGGACTCCATTAACGCCGTGCTAGAAGCCGCCGCGCGGGCAAATTCGCCCGTCATCGTGCAATTTTCAAACGGTGGATCTTCTTATATGGCGGGCAAGGGTTGCAAAGCAGCGCAGCCTGATGTCATCGGCGCAATTAGCGGGGCTAAGCACGTGCATTTGGTTGCCGAGCATTACGGCGTGCCCGTTATTTTACACACAGACCACGCCGCTAGAAAGCTCCTGCCGTGGATAGACGGCTTGCTAGAAGCGGGCGAGGATTTTTACAAAAAACACGGAAAACCGCTCTTTTCATCGCATATGCTAGATCTAAGCGAAGATCCGTTACAAGAAAACATCAAAACGTCCAAAGAATACTTTGCACGAATGAATAAAATCGGTATGACGCTCGAAGTTGAGCTTGGCGTAACAGGCGGCGAAGAAGACGGCGTGGATAACACAAGCATTGACAACGCCCTGCTTTACACGCAGCCAGAAGATGTGAATTACGCTTACGAAGAGCTAGGGCAAATCGGCGAGCGCTTTACGATTGCCGCGTCCTTTGGCAACGTGCACGGCGTTTATAAGCCCGGCAACGTGGTGCTTAGCCCTAAGATCCTAGACAACTCGCAAAAGTTTATTCAAAGCAAGCACAAAACGGGAGCAAAGCCCGTGAGCTTTGTTTTTCACGGCGGTAGCGGCTCAGCCTTGCACGAAATTAAAGAAGCCGTGAGCTATGGCGTCGTTAAAATGAATATAGACACGGACACGCAATGGGCCTTTTGGGAGGGCGTGAAGGACTTTTACGACAAAAATTCCGCCTATATGCAAGGGCAAATCGGCAATCCAGAAGGCGATGATAAGCCAAATAAAAAGTATTACGATCCAAGAAAATGGTTGCGTAGCGGGCAAGAAACTATGGTAAAAAGAGTGCTTAGAGCCTTTGAAGATCTAAACTGTATGAATAGAAACTAGCGCAAGCCCTAGCCACAAGGCGCGGGCGGGGCGCGCAAAGCGAAAAGAGATGAAAGAATACACACCGTCAAATTTTATTAATAGGGAGCTCTCGTGGCTTAGGTTTAACACGCGGGTTTTTGAAGAAGCCTTAAGCAGCCTGTATCCGCCGCTTGAGCAGCTAAAATTTATCGCGATTTTCGGCACGAATTTAGATGAGTTTTATATGATTCGCGTTGCTGGTTTGCTAGAAATGGAATACGAGGGCGTTACAGATCCATCAACGCCCGACGGGCTCACGGTGCAAGAGCAGCTAACGCAGATTAGGCAATACATTAATCAAGATCTAAAGCGCCTTGAGAGCAGGTGCAAGGAGCTTTTTAAAACTCTTGAGAAGCGCGGGCTAAACGTCAAGCAGTATCAAGATCTAAGCCAAGAGCTGCAAAAAAAGGCGAACGAATACTTTCATACAAACATTTTTCCCGTTATTATCCCGATTGCCGTTAATTCAACGCACCCCTTCCCGCATCTAAACAACCTAAGCTTTGCGATGGGCGTAAAACTCAAAGAAATTTCTTCTAATCTCGTGAAGTTTGGGCTCATTCGCATTCCGCGCGTGCTGCCACGTTTTATCGAGCTAGAAGACGGGCTTTTTGTCCCGATTGAATCTATCGTTTATAATTTCATCGGCGATCTTTTCCCGGGCTTTACGCTCCTCGACAAGCTATCTTTTAGGGTAACGAGAAACGCCGATATCGTCATCGCCGAAGAAGAAGCCGACGACTTTTTGATGATCTTAGAAGAGGGCTTGAAGCTCCGCCGCAAGGGTAAAATAGTGCGCGTGGAGTTTGAGTGCGCCACCTGCGACGAAGAGCTAAAAAACTTCCTTATCTCGCATTTAGAAGTGGATAAAAGCGACGTCTATGAAATGGACTTGCCGCTAAATCTTGGATCTTACTGGCAGCTAGTGGGCGCAAAGGGCTTCGGGCATTTGCTAAACAAGCCCTACACACCAAAAACCCTAGCGCCCTTTCAGAGCAACCTATCCATTTTCACCATTATAGATAGGGAGGATATTATCCAGATACTCCCTTTCGAGAGCTTCAACCCCGTAGAAAAATTCATCATAGAAGCCGCCACCGATCCGCAGGTTTTGTCAATCAGAATGACGCTTTACCGCGTCGGAAGTAATTCAAAAATTGTCAAAGCGCTCATAGAAGCCGCCGAGCAAGGCAAGATGGTAACGGCGGTTGTTGAGCTAAAAGCGCGCTTTGATGAAGAAAACAACCTGCGCTGGGCAAAGGCGCTTGAGCGCGCGGGCGCACACGTTATTTACGGCGTCAAGGGGCTTAAGATCCACGCAAAAATCGCGCACGTGATCCGCCGCTCTAGTCAAACCGAGCTCAAGCATTACGTGCATCTTTCAACGGGCAACTATAACCCAACGAGCGCTAAGATCTACACAGACATTAGCTTTTTTTCGTCTAATCAGGACTTCGCCGAAGACGCGATAAAATTTTTCCACCACATCACGGGCTTTTCAAAAGAGACAAAGCTTAGCCATCTAAAGATGTCGCCAACAGAGATTAAGCCTAAGATCCTAGAGCTTATCAAGAACGAAATGCAGCACAAAGAAAAGGGCGAGATCATAGCCAAAGTCAATTCGCTTGTAGATCCTGTGATTATAGAAGCGCTTTACAAGGCCTCCGCAGCGGGCGTTAAGATCTCTCTCATTGTGCGGGGGATTTGCTGCTTGCGCCCAGGTGTGAAAGACTTGAGCGAGAACATCAGCGTAATTTCCATCGTCGGCAAATACCTAGAGCACGCGCGGGTGTTTTACTTCAAAAACGCCACGCCAAAGGTCTATTTTGCCAGCGCGGACTGGATGACGCGCAACCTTGACCGCCGCATCGAGCTTTTTACGCCCGTTGAAAATGAAAATATTATGGAAATGCTTGAGTATTTTTTGCGCTTGCAACTGCTTGACAACTCTAACGCCAAGATCCTAGACGCAAGCGGCAATTACACAAGACAAGAGCTGCAAAAAGGGCAGAAGTTTATTAACTCGCAAGCGCTTTTGGAGAAGTTTTATATGAAAACCTCTAGCGCGAATGAGAAATACTATTCCATCACGCAAAAAATCAAGGAATTCTTAGGCTAATTGCGCTTTTGTTGGGGGGTAGTGTGGATAGATCTTGGCTGGGGTCTGTTAGCTAGATCCACACTAGATCTAAGCGCTTGTGCTTTTTTCTTTTTTGCTTTTTGGTGCGCCTTTGGCGCTTTTATTTTTCTTCTTAGGGGGAAGGGGGCTTGAATTGCGAAGTCGCTCCCCTTCCCCCTAAAACCCCCAGCCCCCGACGACGCTTTTCAAAGGGGCATATGCAAAACATATGCAGTAAAAAATTGCAAGCGTAAGCTTGCACCATTAAAAGCGTGCTGGGGTTTAGTGGGTTATGAGGTAAATGGCGTGGTGGCTTGCAACTTGACCCCCTTTCCCCCAAAAAGCAAAAAACATAAGATCTAACCAAAGCCTTAGATCTAGCTAACAGATCCTAGTCAAGATCTTAGCCCCAAGATCCTAGCCTTAGAAAAAACATAAGATCTAAACGGTGCTTTAGATCTGGCTAACAGATCTTAGGCAAGATCTTAAGTCAAAGTGGGTGGTGTAAAGATCCACGCTTGGTGGTGGCGGGCACGATCCAATCGCGTAGATCTAGCGAGCGCCAAAGATCTATGCGGTGGCAGGCACGGGCAAGATTTTTACCATAAGATCCGAACGGTTGGCGGCGGCGGCAAGATCCTAGCCTTAGATCCAAGCGCAAGGATCTAACGCGGATCCAGCGGGCAAGATCGTGCTAGATCAGCGCAAGATCCAAGCCAGCGTAAGATCCGTGCTAAATCCGCTTGGGGCAAAACGCGCCAAAGCTTTACATTTAAAGTCCTATAATTCCACAAAAAATCAAAGGCACGGAATGAAAAAAACCTACAAAGGCGTGCTACTAACGCTTTTAATCAGCCTTGGCGCATACTCGCTAAGCTACACGGACTTTTTCTCGCAACTTGGAATTTCAACCGTCATCATAGGCATAATTTTGGGCTTTATTCTTGGCAACATCACGCCGCCGGCAATTGGCGCGGCATTTACAGAAGGCGTTTCATTCACATCAAAAAAAATTTTGCGGCTTGGGGTCATTTTGTATGGCTTTGGCATAAGCTTCCACCAGATCTTAGATCTTGGCTGGGCGGGCGCTGCTGCTTCTAGCTTGGTCGTTGCTGGCACGGTGATACTTGGCACGCTCGTTGGCATCAAGCTTTTAAGGCTGGATAAGGAGCTTGCCATTTTAATCTCAAGCGGCGCGGCAATTTGCGGCGCGGCGGCTGTAATGGCAACGTCTAGCACAATCAAAGCTAGTGTTTATAAGGCCTCCGTTGCTGTTGGGACGGTCGTGATTTTTGGCACAATCGCTATGTTTTTGTATCCGTTTTTATACAAGCACGGGCTTATTGATCTTAGCGAGCGCGCGATGGGAATTTACATCGGCGCCACTATTCACGAAGTAGCGCACGTCGTAGCCGCGGGCAATCAGCTCTCAAGCCTAGCCGCGCAAGACGCCATCACGGTAAAGATGATGCGCGTTATTTTGCTCGTGCCGTTTTTGCTTGCCATTCCGCTGTTTTTCAAATCCGTAGATCTTAAGAAAAAGCGCCTTGAGATCCCTTGGTTTGCCTTTATGTTTCTAGGCGCAATCGGGGTTAATTCCGTGCTAGATCTTGGCAAAGACGCGCTAGAGCTCATCAAAACGCTGGATACGCTGCTCTTAACGATGGCAATGAGCGCGCTTGGGTTTGAAACGACGATAAAAAAGGTAAAAGATGTAGGTTTTAAGCCGTTTTTGCTTGCTGGAATTTTGTTTTTTTGGCTCATCGTGGGCGGTTTTTACATCGTTAAACTAGCCTTGTCATTTTAAGCTTAAAAAGTCTATTATCGCACCGAAATTTTCAGCAGGGAGTGCAGATGGATATTTTGGAAATGGCGGAAAGCGCTATGAAAGAGCTGGGCGAAATGGAATTTATAGAAGCCCTAATCAGTCAGCCAGACAAAACGGTAGAAGAAGCCGTTACGGATCTTTATATGGACTTGTATCCTGAATACGAAAATAGCGAGCTTTTAGAAGAATACAAACGCAGAACAGATGATGAATACTAGATTTGCGGGGTGAAAGCTCCGTGAATGACTTTGAAAAGGCAGATGGGGAAAAACTAAAAAAATTAGGGGTTAAATCTCTCTTAGATCTTGCTTTAATCGCGCCTAGGGCTTATGAGGACACGTTTTTATCGGCAAAGCCGCTTATCGGCGAGCCTTGCGTCATAGAAGCCCTTGTGCTTGGTATGCAAAAAACGCCCAAGATTTTGCGCGTGCAGATCTTTGCAAAAAATCTAAACGCAAATCTAACCGCCACCTTTTTTGCGCCAAAGCGCTGGCAAGAAGATATGTTTAAGGAGCGCCTGCTTTTTCTAGGCGGCAAGCTAACGCTTTCAGGCAGCACTTTAGAGTTAATCCACCCCAAAAAGCTAAGCCGGATAAACACCGTGCTACCAATCTACAAAACGCGCCTAAAAAACGCTAGCGTCATTGCGCTAATGCAAAAATACCTAAGCGTGCAAGATCTAGTGCAAGAAGGTGTAAGTGCTGGTGTGGCGCGCGAGCTTTTTGCCGTGCATAACCCAAGCCGCGCGGATTACAAAACCGACAAAACCCGTGCCCTAAAATATGCAGAGATCTTTAACTACCTAAAAAAACTATCCGCAAAAAAGCCCGCGCCAAAGGCAAACTTTGCCATAAATGCAAGCGCGCGGGGGTTTGTAGGATCTTTGCCATTTAAACTCACGGCGGATCAGCTAAAAGCCATTGCTTGCGCCGCGGGAGATCTAGCAAGCCCCGTGCAGCGGCGGCGCGTCATCATCGGCGACGTTGGTTGCGGGAAAACGATGGTTATCCTAGCCATCGCTTTTATGGCGGGCGCAAAAAGAAGCGTTTTGATGGCGCCAACTAGCATTTTAGCCCGCCAGATCTACCAAGAAGCGCGCAAATATTTAGGGCGGCTAAAAATCGCGCTCATTACAAGCGGCGCAAAAGAAGGCACGCTTGATGCGGATTTTTTGATAGGCACGCACGCGCTTTTGTATCAAGATCTCCCGGCAGTCGCGGCGGTTATGGTAGATGAGCAGCACCGCTTTGGCACGGCGCAAAGGGCGCGGCTAAAAAAGCTCACAAGCTCAGGCAGCAGCGCGCCGCATTATTTTCAGTTTTCCGCCACGCCAATTCCGCGCACGCAGGCGCTCATTCAAAGCACCGTCGTTGGCGTTAGCCTGATTAAGCAGTTGCCGTTTAAAAAGGACATCAAAACGCGCATCGTGCAAGACGCGGATTTTGCGGGTATCATCGCGCACATACGGCAAGAAATTGCGCTAGGGCACCAAGCGCTTGTTGTGTATCCGCTTGTGGAGAGCGGCGCGGGCGGGGCTTACAAACCGCTTGAGAGCGCTAAGGATTATTGGCTGAAAAACTTTGCGCGCGTTTATGTGACGCACGGCAAGGACAGGCAAAAAGAGCGCGTTTTGGAAGAATTTGCCGCGCACGGGGATATTTTGCTTGCCACGACGGTCGTTGAAGTGGGGATTAGCTTGCCGCGCCTTACGACGGTTATCATCGTTGGCGCTGAGTGGCTGGGGCTTGCCACGCTCCACCAGTTGCGCGGGCGCGTTGGCAGAAACGGGCTAGCCGGGCATTGCTTTTTATACACGAAGTTTGCGCCGCCAAAAAGGCTTGTTGAGCTTGCCAAGACGCTTGATGGTTTTGCCGTTGCCGAGCTAGATCTAGCGCAAAGGCAAGCCGGCGATGTCCTAAGCGGCGAGATCCAAAGCGGAAAAACCTTTGAGTTTTTTGACCTAGCAAACGACGAACAGATCTTGCTAGAAGCCAAAAATGCGCTAGATGCTATTAATGCGAAAAAATGCAAGTAGTAGTGCGCTCTAAACTCAAGTGCTTTTAGGCCTAACTTATTTTTTATTAGTAGCTGGATCATCTTTGAGCTCAAAATTTTAATTAGGCACGCAGATCATAACGCCCCCAAGCTGCGGGTGCAAGACCGGTGCGAGCGCTGGTGATAGTGCGTTGGTCCAGGTGCGAGCGCAAGCCAGTGCGGTGCTAGTGCAGTTACGTGTGCAGGTTTGGGTGCGGTGCTAGTACTAATACTACGTGGCTTGGGATTGCGGTTACAGGCACTGGGTGCAGCGCTGATGTAAGCGCTGCGACGGTTGCAGGCGCAGGCGGCGGTTACGGGCGCTATGCGGTTACGGGCGCTCTTCCACTTCCGTGCCGATTTTTTGGTGTAGATCCCAGTAAAACTCTACAAAGGCTCTTGCGTCCGGCATTACCGGCAAAAAGCTATCGCCAAAAGGCTCGGCAAACTCGCCAAGAAACACCCCCGCGTCCTCCTTTTGCAAATACGCGCGCGCAAGGCGTTTATACACCTGCAAATACCACTCGCGCAAAGCCCCATAGCGCCCAAGATCCACGCTTAGCTTGCCGCGCCCTTTGCCGCCAAACTCAAGCATCCCCGAACTAAAAAGCCCGCTTAGGTGGATAAGGCTCTCGGTGTAGTAAGGAATGAGCTCGCCCGTTTTCATCGACGCAACAAGCCGCACGCTTCTATTTATGAGATCCCGCACAAGCGCTGCCCTGACAGCCCCTTGCTCGTGCAGAAAAAAATTAACAAGCCCGCCGGCGGTTGCCTTAAACTCTTCTATATTCTTAAAATTCCCGGTTTTATTCATCAGGCTTTCTGTGTCGTCATCAATCCACAGAATATGCCCAAACTCGTGCCCTATCGTCGATGCTTCATAAACCCTTTTCCAAAGCGGCTCATTCTCAAAAAGCACGGCGCGAAATTCGCGCAAAAACTCCGGCTCAAACACAAGCGAAGAAATCCGCATAAACGGTTTTGCCATCAGGCTTTGGCGCACGTTGTCCGCGTAAGCAAAGATCTTCTTGCCGCACGCCTTACTAACCGTCTCGTCATTTGGCACCACCTGCGCGCTAAAAAGCCCGTTAAGCTCGGCGCCGTAATAAAGCATAGGCCTTGAAATAAAAAGCTTTGTTTTGTCTATCGCCGCTAGCGCCTTTTCGTATGCCGGCGCATTTTGCGCGCCAAGCTCGCTGGCAATAGCCGCAAGCGTTTCTTTCATCTGCGCCGCCACCGCGCCGCTTTTAGCGCTTGGATCTTGCAAGCGCAAGTCAAACTCCGGCGCAACAGATCTTCTTAGATTGTCTTCGTAATACTCAAACAAATGGCAAACCTGAAAGGGCGAATTTATTTTCATCCAAGCTTCATCAACCGCTCGCCAAGACGCAACCGTTCGCGCAGCGTTACGCTCCAAAAGTGCAGCGCGCAGAATAGAAAAGTAGTCAGCATACGCCTTTTTTGCGTGGAAGTCGTCATCTTGCAAGCCATCAAGCGCGCCTAAGAGCTCATCAATTGCGCTTACAATGCCGGCAATCTCGCGCTCAAAAAACTCGCCGTAGGTTTTCACGCCAAAGCCCCCGCGCTCATCGCTAGCCAAAACGCTATACGCCCTATCTGCTTGGCTGCCGTCTTCTAGGTATTCAAGCGCTCTCTCGCGGCGCAAAAATTCAATCGCCGCTTGAGCGGATCCAAAGCGGCTAGCAAGAGTTTTATTCACACCATCAATGATGTGCGCGCTCCAAGCCGGCGCCCAAGCGTTAAACGCACGCCCGATCTTATGCACGCCATCAATGAGTGCAAGGTAAAAGGGGCTTAAAAACGGCTTACACTCGGCGATTAGCTCATCTTGGCGCGTCTCGTAAAACGCACGCACCTTTTCATACACGGCGCCTTTAAGGGCGGCGATTTCCGCATCGCTCTTGCCGGCTGCTTCCCAAAGGCGCACAAGGCTTTCGTCCTTTAAATTCACAAGGCGTTCTATGGCGGCAAAACGGCTTTGCTTTGTGTCATCTAGCGCGCTAGCCGTAAGGATCTCTCTAACCGCCATCTGGTGGCGGCTAGGCTTGCCTTGCAAGATCTCAAAAATGCCGTTAATCTCGTTTTCTTTCTCGCTTAGTGCTGCGTAAATTTTTTCTAGTTGCATAGTCTCTCGCTTAAATAATGGCGGATCCTACGCTTTTAGGGCTTAAGATCTGCGCTAGGTCTAGTGCCAAGATCTAGCACTAAGATCTAAACGCCAAACCGCCCGCCGCTGCTAGCTTAAGCAAAAAATGCTACCATTTGCGCTCGTTCTTTAAAAATGTGGGGCTGACACGGCTTCGACAGGATCAGTATTAAGCTTGGTAGCATATCGTCGGCGACGACGCAAAACATCACCGTTTAAATATAAACGCAAACAATACAAATTACCGACCAGCTTACGCTTACGCTGCGTGAGTTTAACTAACTTTGGTCAGGGCACGCGGGCTCGCCATTAGCGCGCGCCGCCCTTCATTCCAATTGGCTTAGCGCGTTTTGTGTGGTAGCAAGGCGCGTGAAATTTAACCTGCGTTTTTAAGAAAGTTTGCCGATTGACTTTTAAAAATTAAGCGCGACAACTCGGCTAAATATGTAGAAGCCAAGATCTTAAGCTATTTTGGACGGGAGTTCAATCCTCCCCAGCTCCACCATTTTTTAATCACTATTTTTCTAGCCCCGTTTCTCTAGCGCTGCTTTAAAACCCGCGCAAAGTTACATTGCGCGAGCCTATAAGGAAGTAAGGTTATTTGTTTTCTGCGAGCGGATCTGCGCCAAAGCGGTTGTAGAAGCGGTGCCGCGACTTGCGCAAAAAACCAACAAAACAATTTGACCGATTAGCGGGATAAAATTTAACAAAAGCCACCAAGCGCTTTTGTCTGTATCGTGAAGCCGCCTAGCCATAACTGAAAGAGACGGAAAGAATAGGACGGTAGCAGCTAAGACATTCGCTGTTTCATTAGCCATTGATATAATCATCACGATGGTTTGAAATAGCGCGAAATACCAAAATTCAGAGCGCCCCCCCCCCGACCGGCAAAAGAAAAAGCACCAACAAAACCAGATTTTATAGACTGCTCAAAAGTCATTTTTAATCCTTTAAAAAATATGGCTGAATTCTAAATAAAAACATTAAAGCGCGGCTAATTTTTTGCAAACACAGCCAACGCACGCACTTTGCAAAAGTGCTACAGATCTAGCGCAGGGCTTGCCGCTTGCCTTGCAAGATCTTCCCCGCGCCCGAGCTAGATCTTGCACGGATTTTGCAAGGGTGGGCGCAAACGCAAGGGGCAAATGCAAACGCAAGCAAAGCACGCACAAAAACGCAAACGCACAATCGCAAAAAGGACACAAATGCAAAGGTTAGAAAGGCTCATCACTTCAAGCGCTTGGGATCGCACAATTTTAGCCGCGATTTTAATGAATGCCTTAGTTCTAGGGCTTGAAACACTAAAAGATCTAGCGGCTTTGACGCGGGTTTTTGGGCGCATAAACAAGGCACTGCTCGCACTTTTTACGCTAGAAATCGCCCTGCGCCTTGCGGTTTTTGGGCGCAAATTTTTTACGGATAGGCAAGAGCGCGGCTGGAATATCTTTGATTTTTTGGTCGTTGGCGTTGGCATTTTTGCCGATGAATACGTGATTTTGCGTAGTTTGCGGGTGCTTAGGGTGCTCCGGATCCTATCCATTCTGCCATCTATGTGCCTTGTCGTCGACGCCGTGCTGCGCACGCTACCATCGATGTTTAGCATCGCAATGCTCCTTTTTGTGCTTTACTACATTTACGGCGTGCTGTGCGTCAATCTCTTTGGTAGCGACTTTCCCGAGCTATTCGGGACGCTCGGGCGCAGCTTTTACACGCTGTTTCAAATTATGACCTTTGAGAGCTGGAGCAGCGACGTCGTGCGCCCGGTTATGCGGATTTACCCCTACGCGTGGGTGCTTTTTGTGAGCTACATTTTTATGGTGAGCTTCGTTGCGCTAAATCTCATCGTTACCGTGATTGTCAATAGCCTAGAAGAAATCAAGAAAAATAAATAACGAGCAGCGCCGTCACGCACTGCCCGCTAAGATCTCGCAACCCCAAGCGTGCGCTCAAGATCCAAGCACGCCCGGCACGCAAACTCAAACGTGCAAGATCTTGCCGTTAGCCAAGATCTAAGCCCACCCCGCGCTCAAGATTTTGCGCTCCCACCGCGCCCACACCCTACGATCCACACACCGCAGCCCACAAGATCCAAACGCCAGCACTCAAACCACAAGCGGCGGATCTAAACGCGCAAGATCCAAGCGCTGCCAAAGATCCGCCGTGCCACGCGCACCCACGCAAAGATAGTCAAAGCTCCAAAGGATTAAAATCCGCGTTTAAAATGTAGCGGCAGGCGGGCGCGGGTGTAAAGCCGGGCGCACAAAATACGGGGGCGCAAAAGCGCGCGCATCAAAGCAAAGCCACGCGCAAAGCAAGCGCCAACGCAAGCACGACACACCAGCGAGCCACGCACGCGAGACGGAGCCAAAAACGTGCGGGGCACCGCGCACAAAGCGCATAATTCGGCGCGCGGGCAAAAACGCGGAGCACCGCGCCCAAAACCAAACGGCGTGGAGCGCCCAGAAAGCGCCAGCTCAAGATCCAGCGGTTACGGGCATACAAACCCCAAGTTGCGGATCCGCGTAGGGCAAAAAACGCACTGGTGGCGCACCACGCGGACGGGGCGCTAAAAAACGCCAGCAAACGCCCAGCGCGCTAGCGCACAAACAACCACCGGCGCGGGGCACCTAAAACGCCCACCGCCAAAAAACGCACGCACAACGCTGGCGCGCAACACCGCCAGCACAACGCGGCACGCCAAAACGCGCCGCCACAAAGGACGCAAATGTTTTACGACCAAGAACTAAAAGCCATCAAAAACGCCCACCGCTTCCGCCAGCGCCGCGTCAAAACGCACCTAGCCGACTTCGGCTCAAACGACTACCTAAGCCTAGCCCACGACCGTCCCACATTCAACAAAACCGTATCGTATCTAGCCGCACTCGGCACGCACGGCGCCAAAGCCAGCCAGCTAGTCAGCGGCTACCACCCCACATTCCGCCGCTTTGAACGCTACTTATGCCGTCTCACGGGCTTCCCCGCCGCCATAACCATCGGCAGCGGCTTCCTAGCCAACCTAGCGCTCTTTGAAGCGCTCCCCCGCAAAGGCGACGTCTTGCTCGTCGATGCCGACTACCACGCCAGCGGCATTCTAGGCACCAAGCTAACCCCCGCGCGCGTCGAGTTCTTCGCCCACAATAGCGCTAGCGACTTAAGGCGCCATCTCCAAGCCCTTTGCCCGCGCCAAGATCTGCGCGCCGCCAGCACCGCGCCCGCCGCACAAGATCCAAGCGCCGGCTTCCAGAACGGGGGCGCGCGTTTTGAAACCGCGCAGATCCAAACCGCGCGCACCGCGTCCAGCGGTAAAGATCCATACACCAGCTCTCCCACCCAAGCGCTTGAGATCCACAGCGTCAGCACAGCCCAAGATCTCAGAGCGCGGGGCTCAAAACCCCAAGTTGCGGATCCGCACAGCGCGCAAACCCAATCGTCCGTCCAAGATCCGCACGGCACCCAAACCCAAGTTGGCGCTCAAGATCCAAGCACCAAAACCAAAGCCGGCACCCAAACCGCCCAAGATCCAACAGAACAACCCCACACCCCCCGCCGGATCTTCATCGCCGTAGAAGGCATCTACTCTATGAGCGGCGAGCTCCTAGACCGCGCCATAATAGACGTAGCGCAAGAATTCGGCGCTATATTAATAGTAGATGAAGCCCACAGCGTCGGCGTCATCGGGCAGCGCCTTCTTGGCGTGCTAGATCACTACGGCGTCAAACCAAACGCGCACATCATCAAGCTAGGCACACTCGGCAAAGCCCTAGGCAGCTACGGCGCCTACATCTTAGCCAGCAAAGAAATAGTAAGCTTCCTAGAAAACCGCGCAAAACCGCTCATCTACTCAACCGCGCCATCGCTTTTTGACATCGCCTACGCCCACTTCGCCTTGCAAAAAATTCAAAAAAACCTAGCCCGCTACAAAGCTTCCATCGCCGCCGCCCAAGATCTAGCCCACAAAACCCTAGGCATAAAAACGCGCTCACTCATCTTGCCGGTGGAGTTTGATAGCTCCCGCGCCTTGCTAAAAAAAGCCGCGCTCTTAGAAAAACGCGGCTTTTTCGTTGCCGCAATCCGCCCGCCAACGGTTAAAAAACCCATAATACGGTTAATTTTGAGAAAAGATTTAAAAAAGCTAGCAGATCTTTTAAGTTTTCTGTGATACTATGCCCGCACAAATCTTATTTAGGAGAAACTAATGAAAAAAGGTTTTACGTTAATCGAGTTGGTTTTCGTCATTGTGATCCTTGGGATCTTAGCGGCAGTTGCCTTGCCACGTTTTGGTAATGTAGCGGATGACGCGCAAAAAGCAAAGGAAAAAACAGACGTTTCAGAAATTGTAACAGGGATTCAAGTAGTTAGGGCACAAGCAACGCTTACAAATCCTATTATGGGTCAAGATCTAGATGGAAAAAGCATAAGTGCTGAATATACAGAAGTAAATGTATCTGGACACAAGGTTTATGTAAATAAGAACAACTACCCAATTAACCTAGATCACGAAAAAGGTGGTGCTTCTACTTTGAATGAAAACGCAACTTTTAGCTCAATTCTAGAAAAAACACCTGAAAATTGGAGAGTGCAAAAAGCCACGAGCGGTAATAAAACAACTTATAGAGGACCAGCTGGACACTGCTACGAATACAATAACGAAGACGGTAAATTCAAACTCTTGAAAAAGTCTGACATAAACGGTAATAATGATTTGAAAGCTTGCAAAGAACCACCAGCAAACTGGAACTAATAAAAAACCGGCGGTAATTAAATTACCGCCTTTTCCCCCCACATTCAAACACCACCCAAATCCGCACCACAACCCCAAAACCCCGCAATCCCTGGTAGATCCAGCACGCCCAAGATCCTTAACCCCAAAACCCCGCACGCACCCCAACCAAGCACACCCAAGATCCACTCAATCCGCCTTCCCCCCCCCACAACACCCAAAGTCATACCCAACGCAAAATCTCACTTTTGCCAAAGATCCGTTCGCTCCCCAGATCCACACCTACACCCGCCAAAGCCCCGCTTTTGTATAATCCCCGTATGGATAGAACAAAGGAAACAATAACCGCGCTAAGGTTTTAGCTGACGGTTTGGATTGCGATATTTTCTGCCCTTGCTAGTTGGGCGGCGAATAACTACGAACAACACACTTGATTGGCTATTGTTAGTGTATTAGGCTTAATACCTAGCTTTATAGTGATTTTAGTGCTTAATTGGCTAATGTTTGCCAAGATAAAGGAATTAAAATGATGGATTTTATAGCAAGCCTAACGCCGTATATTATAGTTTCTATGGTCGTGCTACTAAGCGTAAAGATAACCTACGACATTTTGAAGCTCACAAAAGACTAACGCGCGTCTAATTGCGTTTGACTTGCCGGCTAGATCTTTTGGCTTACAAAAGATCTACACGCTCACATCAACCAAAGATTTACCCCCCAAGATCCCTACGCTGACATCGCCCAAAGCTCCAGATCCACGCTCTCCGTTTCAAATCTATTTGCTCCACGCAATCCCACTACCAGCGATACACTCACACGCTCAAAAACTACCCCCCCAACCAACGCACAGGCAAAGCACCACACAATCGCCACCACTTCAGATCCGCACCATTTGCCGTTGAGCTCCGGCTTTTAAACTCTTACAAGATCTCTGCATACACAAGCCCACACACCAAAGCCCCACTTACGCCAAAGATCCACTCGCTCCCCAGATCCACACCCACACCCGCCAACACCCCACAACCCAAACACTCCCACTTTTATAGCCACTCGCCAAGCCA